>NZ_OY781460.1:648333-972500 GCF_963676855.1 uncultured Anaeromusa sp. | reverse complement strand
ACTTTCTCGCCAGATACGCGCAGCATCACCGGATAGGACGCCGGTGGGCCCGTGGAAAGCACCCGGCTATGAACCAATGCTTGCGGCAATTGCGGCGCAACAGTCTCACGAATATGCCGCTCCAAAGAAATACGAGCTTCCGCGCTAGTGGTGAGAATAATAGCCTGGGCAAAATTATCGCCCCCCGGCGGTGCGTCTACCACCAATACGAAACGAGGCGTCGGCTTTTTCAAATAGCCGGCAATATTCACAATCCGTTCATCACCCGCCAGAAGCGCCTGGAACTTTTGCAAAGTCTCGTCGGTTTGTTCCAACGACGCTCCTTCGGGCAGCGTCAGCTCCACAATCAGCTCCGGTCGCACCGATTGCGGAAAAAACTCTTCTTTCACCAAGCTGTTCATAGCAATACAGGCGACAAAGGCCGCCAAGGTCGTGCCGATGACCAGCCAACGCCGGCGCAGACAAAATTCCAGGATATGCCGAAAAGCCCGATTAAAACGAGTATCCGGTACTTCATGTTCGCCCGCCTCGGCCACTCCGGCATGAGGCGTCACTTTTAAAATGCGATGCCCTAAAAGAGGAATGACGGTTACCGCCACAATCCAAGACACAACCAGCGCTATCGCCACCACCCAAAAAATAGCGCCCGTGTATTCCGAGGTGCTCCCTGCCGAAAAGCCTACAGGCATAAAACCAGCAGCCGTAATCAGCGTGCCCGTCAGCATGGGAAACGCTGTAACCGTATAAGCATAGCTGGCAGCCCGTTCCTTATCAAAGCCTTGCTCTAATTTTAACTGCATCATTTCAATCGCAATGATGGCATCATCCACCAAGAGACCTAAGGCGATGATCAACGCTCCTAAGGACGTTTTATGCAAATCAATGCCTGTGCCCTTCATGGCAATAAACACGCAGCACAGCACCAGGGGTATGCTGAAGACCACCACCATGCCCGCCCGGCGTCCAAGGCTGAAAAAGCTGACAACCAAAACAATAACTACAGCCTCCAGAAGCGTCCTCATAAATTCGCTAATCGACTCTTTAACTACCTTAGGCTGGTCCGCCACCGAAGAAATTTCCATGCCAACCGGCATTTCCGCACGTATACGCAAAAGCTCCTTGTTCAGGTTTTCCCCCAAAGAAAGAATGTTCCCACCGTCGCGCATAGACACGGCCAAACCGACAGCCGGTTTACCATTAAAATACATTTTCGCATCCGGCGGCTCGGAGTAACCGCGGTGCACTTTGGCAATGTCCCCGAGACGAAAGGTTCGCCCGTTGGCTCGGATGCCCAGACTCTGAATTTGCTCCACACTCTGGAACATACCGCTAACACGCAGATATACATTATCGCTGTCTGTCTCCATGCGCCCTGCCGGAGTCATCGCATTTTGCCGACTCAACGTCTGCACAATAAGCGATGGGTCCAACTGCAGCGCGGCCAGCTTGCTATTCTCAATCTCTATATAAATTTTTTCCTGTTGCGCCCCAACAATATCTACTTTGCTCACATCTGGAATCGTGAGCAGTTGCAGACGCAGACGATCAGCCTCGTCTTTCATCTCCGCCATAGAAAATTCATCCGAAGTCAGCACATAGATAGAGCCAAAGGTATCTCCAAAGGTATCATTAAAAAACGGCCCCTGAATATCTGCTGGCAACGTAGAGCGAATATCGCCTACCATATTGCGCACCTTCAGCCACGTCGGCTTGATCTGGCTAATCGCAACATAGTCATCCACTTTCACATAGATCGTTGCCACTCCTGGCTGCGATTTGCTGCGAATACTGTCCAGCCCCGGAGTTTCTTGCAATTTTTTTTCAATTTTGTCGACAACTTGCTCTTCCATCTGTTTGGCGGTCGCCCCCGGCCAAGCCACTGATACAACCATCTCACGCACTGTATACGAAGGATCTTCCGCCCGCCCCAGGCGTAAATACGAAAGAATCCCGGCCACAAAACAAAGCGCAATAAAAAAATACATGAGCTGTCTGTGTTTGAGCGCCCATTCACTCAGATTAAAATGCTGCACTCAACGTCCGCCCCCTTCCCAAATGCGGACGCCTTGACCTTCCGACAGTTTCTGTACACCAGCAACAACAATCGTTTCCTGTGCAGCAAGCCCTTCCAACACCGCTACGTCATTCTTGCCGTACTCACCCAATCGCACAGACCGCAAATGCACCTTCTCGTCCTGCACTACCCAAACACTACTTTGCCCCGCGCTCTGGTACACCGCAGCCAGAGGAATGCGCAAAGCCAGCGCAGCGCCGGCTTCTACAGCCACACTGGCGCTCATGCCTAAGTACACTTGCTCAGGGGGTTGCACCAAAGACACACGAACCTTATATGTACGAGTTACCGGATCCGCCTGCGGCGTCACTTCCCGAATATTTCCCGAAACCACCATGCCCGGTAGCGCCCAAAAAGAAACCTGCACTGGTTTTCCCTGAAAAAGCTCTTGCACCCGGTTTTCCGGCACTGCAAATTCTACTTCCTTTTCGCCGTCGCCTACCAGTGTCAATACCGGCTGCCCCGCGGCCACTACCTGGCCGACTTCACCGCTGATAGCAGATACGACCCCGGCGCGATCCGCCGCGAGCACACTGTAAGAAAGCTGATTGCCGCCTTCTCCATACGCAGCTGTTGCCGACCTGGCTTTCGCCTCCGCCGCCTCATATTGCGCTACCTGCGTATCATAGGCTTGGCGGCTGATGGCTTGTTGCTCATAGAGCTCGCGGGAACGCTCCAGATTTCGCTGCGCCAGTTTCAGATCCGCCTCAGCGCCAGCCACACCGGAAGCCGCCCGTTCCAAGGACAAGGTCAAATCACTGGGCTCCAGGCGAAACAAAGGATCTCCAGGTGAAACTCTGGCCCCGGCGTCCACTAAACGCTCTTGAATTTTACCGGCTACCCGGAAAGAAAGCTGGCTCTCCTTGCGCCCCTTCACTTCGCCGGCATAGAGACCGCTGGCTAATTGATTGCTCGCGCCAACGCTTTCCACTTTAACAGCCACTTTATTTTCCATTCCTTCTTGTTTCGCTCCACAGCCCCCTAAAAACACCAGCGCCGCCAAAATCGCCGCTGCATAGGGCCTACTATTCATTTTCCGCAAATTAGTTCACCTCTTCGTACTATATCGATATTTTTTAGTTTAGGCCGACGTACTTTGCTTGTCAAGGGAGTTGTAACTTTGCAACTTGTCTTAGCAGCATCGGCAACGCAACTATTCATTCCCATGCATTTCCGCACGAAGGCTTGCCGACGGCACCTTGGCGGCGGGATATTCCTGGGGCATGGCAATGGCATTGCCGTCCCGCACCGCTATATAATGAGGGGACATGATTTCCACTCCTGCTTCAAAGAAAACATCTTGGATACGCTGATGTAATTCCGAATAGATCTCCAACATATATTGCGGCTGCCTCGTATAGGCATTTAATTGATATACGCCATAAAAATCATTCAAAGCCCTTTGCAGCACAAAGGAGCTAGGCTGTTCCAAGATACCGGTTGTCTCCTTCGCCGCCTGCAGCAGCAGCTCGTGCACCTTGCGCCAAGGAACGTCATACCCAATAGTAACTTCCGTATACAAGATCAAGCCCGGTCCTTCCGCCAGCAGCGAATAGTTCATTACATGCGAAGAAAGCACAGTTGCATTCGGAATGGTAATTTCTTCATTCTTTACCGTTTGCAATTTGACCGCCAACAAGCCCTTTTCCAAAACATCGCCGACCACATCGCCAACTTTAATACGATCGCCCACGCGGAAAGCTCGTGTATAAATCAACGCAGCGCCTGCCATTATTTGCGACACAAGCGACGAAGAACCCAAAGAAACCAAAACGCCGACAAAAACGGACACACCCTTGAAAAATTCAGAGTTAGAACCTGGAATATAAGGAAAAATGACCACTAAAATCAACAACACCCACAACAGACGCACAATGCGATAGGTAGATTCCGCCCATTCCGCATAGAATCCATTCAATTTCAGATTCCCATTCTGCAATTGCCGAAATACCGTGTGAATCAAACGCAATGCATAACGACTAAAAAACAAAACAACCACAATCATCATTAAGTTTGGCAGCTGTTCGACCAGCCATTGTGCAATCTGACCAACAGGCCCCAGCAGAAAGCTCAGCAATTTGCCTGAAATATCCTTAGTCCACGAAAAAAAAGATAATGAAAACGAAGCATATATGTATAACAGCATCAGCCAGCCAAAGCGATAGATTACGCTCAAAAACTGACGCAGCCTAGTTTCCACTACAACAGGCGTTAAAACCTGCCAATTCTGCAGCTGAGCGCGCGCCGACATCATGGTCGCCACCCAGGGAATCACCTTCTGCATAAGCCGTTCTATTCGCTTCCAAAGCCACCCTAAAAAGAGGAATACCAAGAAGCCGCCGCCTTCCACCGCAGCTAGGCGAGCCCTTCCTTCCCACGTGCGAACGTTTTTATACGTCTCCAACGCAGTTTGCATACGCCCCGCCCGTTGCCGCGCCAAGGCTTCAGCACCTATGCCCTCCAGGACCGCTTCATCCTCTCTAACTGTATGGATAAGTACCTGACCCGCCGTTATTTTCCATTCATTGTTTTCCTGGAACACATCCAACGCGGGAAGCGAATCTTCTTCTTCCGCTAAACGACTCAGACGATCTTCAATGATTCCCGCCCGCTCATCCGGACTAAAGGTCCCTTCCGGCAGCCGCACGGAAAACAATACTTCCCCCTCAAAAACAACTTCCGCCGGTTCGCTTATTCCTTTGGGCAAAAAGGCGTCTGCAGCAGCTATTGCTGCGCTGCAAATCATAACCGCAGCTAAAATACAACCAACCACAACTCTTTTCATCTCTTACAAACACCTCTCCCATAGCGTCTTGCAACGAAAATGCCGCTGGCTTCCTTCACTAAACCATAGCACGGAACATAACGACGCGCAAAGGGGCAGTACGGAGAGCCAACCAAAAATTCTCCTATAAATTAAAATAGGCGCAAGACAAAACTGCCTTGCGCCTAAAAACTATAAATTGCGATATTCCGGTTTTAACAATTCCTGCACCTGAGCAAAGGAAATTAAAAACTCCACCTGCCCCATGCGAGCGGGGGCAATTTCCTGAGGACGAAAATAGACTACAATGCCTTGCGGCGTCAAATAAAAGGTCTGCTCCTCGCGAATACCTTGGAAACAATAACGTCCACTTTCCGGTCTAGCCATAATAAGTGCGTTGATACGTTTAGCATATGCATCTCCGGGAAGGAACAAATCGGCAAGGCGAAGCTGTCTGCCATCTTCTACGCGATAAGTAAGACCGACGGCGTTTCGCTGTCCTTGCTTGGCTGCCAACACACCGCTGACTACCAGCCCGTCGTTAAAACGCACATCATACTCTCCTGGCAGGCGCTGGCCCTGCAGTTCCTGGTGCTGCCTGGCTTCCGGCGGCGCCGTGATTACCGCTGCTTCCGCCTGGGGCCACGCGCCAAACAAAACTGCCGCTGCCGCCATTCCCGCCAAACCTGTTTTCAGAACCGACACAGTACATTTGTTCATACCGTTAGGTACCTCCTGATTTCTTGGTTTGTCTTTGCGGATTCATCGTTCACTTATGCCGTCCTTTGCACCTCCTGCGCCGCCGGACAGTCAACTGCCCGACAGATGAAATTGTTCCTTTATTCGACATTATACAACCATTTTCCTGCTGCATTCTAATTTTTATCTATAGAAGTAAGTCAACCAAAGATATACATGTGAAATACCAATAGAAACAAGCATAAGTGGAAAAGCGATTTTCAAATAGTATTTAAAAGAAATGATAAAACCATTCTTCTCTGCAATGCCAGCTACCACTACATTAGCAGACGCGCCAATAAGCGTGCCGTTTCCTCCCAGGCAGGCTCCTAAAGACAGCGCCCACCAAACCGGTTCCATCGGCAGCCCGCCCAGTTGGCCGACTTCTTTAAGCAGTGGAATCATGGTCGCCACAAAGGGAATGTTATCAATAAAGGCCGAAGCGATTGCAGAAATCCACAATACCAAGAAAGTCATTTCCTGCACTTGCCCATGAGTTATGCTCAAACACCATTGCGCCAATGCGCCAATAACGCCGGTAGCCCGCAAACCGCCTACAAGAGCAAACAAGCCCATAAAGAAGAAGATAGTCGGCCACTCTACGTGAAGCAGAATATCTTCCGGCTCCTCATCGCTTATAAGCAGCAGGATCATCGCGCCAGTCAAAGCCAGCGTCGCCGACTCCAAATGGAGCAGGCCATGCAACATAAAGGAACCAATCGTTAGCGCCAAGACCGCCAAGGACTTCTTCAAAAGCAGCCAGTCTTTAATCTGCACCGCCGCGTCCAGCGCCAGCACCTTGGAGCGGTTTTCTTCGGTCACATCTAAGTCCTTACGGTAAAAAAACATAAGCAAGGCTACTGTCACGATCATAATAATAGTACATACCGGGGTTAATCCCAGCAAAAAGTCGTTAAACCCCAACCCTACAGCACTGCCGATCATGATATTCGGCGGATCGCCGATTAGCGTGGCCGTACCGCCAATATTGGACGCCATAATCTCCGAAACCAAAAAAGGAATGGGATTGACGTCCAGCTTCTCCGTCAACGTCAAGGTGACCGGAACCACCAAAAGGACGGTTGTCACATTATCCAAAAACGCGGACGCCACTGCCGTAATGAATGACAACAAAGCTAACAGCCGAAGCGGCCGCCCTTTTGTCACCTTGGCCGCCCAGATGGCCACCGCTTCAAAAGCGCCGGTGCGCCGCGTGATGGCCACTAAAATCATCATGCCAACAAGCAGTCCCAGGGTATTAAAATCAATATCTTCCATAAGTACTGCTTCTTGACTGACAAACCCGCAGAAAATCATGGCCATGCCGCCAAGTATAGTGACAATCATCCTATGCACTTTTTCTGAAATGATTACTCCGTATGCAACAAGGAATACAAGGATCGAAAGAAAAAAAGATATATCACTCATAGCTCGGTCAGCTCCCACAGCAAATTCTGGCCGTACAACCCACTATTTCTTACTTTATTGTATATCCTTCGATCCGCTTCTGTAAAGAAAGGACCGGCCAAGCAGAACTGCTTAACCGGTCCTTGTTTACCTTCACTCTTAGGCGTTAGTACCGAACGCCCTGGTCTGGACTCCCGCTTGGTCCAACGCGCCGCGGATCGATTTAATCATTTCTACCGCCCCCGGAGTATCTCCATGCACGCAAACCGTCTGCGCCGTAATCGGCACCGCTTGACCGTCAATGCTCTGCACCTGGCCCTCGCGCACCATTTGCAGCACCCGCCGCGCCACTTCCTGCACGTCATGAATGACCGAGCCTTCTTGTTTGCGCGGCACCAACGTCCCTTGCGCCGTATAAGCGCGATCCGCAAACGCTTCTTCCACATAGGGAACGCCTGCCGCCTTCGCCGCTTCCACCATCAGAGAATTCCCCAGACACAACATATACAAAGCAGGATCTACTGCTTTGATGGCTTTAGCAATGGCCGTCGCCAGCACCAAGTCTTTGGCCGCCGCATTGTACAACGCGCCATGAACTTTTACATGCTGCAGCTTCAAGCCCTCCGCCCGACAGATGGCTTCTAACGAACCAATCTGATATAACACATCGGCATAAACTTCTTCCGGCGAGAGTGCCATCAAGCGCCGCCCAAAGCCTACCAAATCAGGAAAGGACGGATGCGCCCCAATCGCTACGCCGTGTTTTTTCGCCAGTCGCACGGTCTTCAGCATATTCGCCGGATCGGATGCATGAAAGCCGCAAGCTACATTGATGGATGTTACATAGGGCATCGCCGCCTCGTCATAACCCAAGGTATAGGTACCATAGCTTTCCCCCATGTCACAGTTCAAGTCAATTGTCGCCATTTTTAACTACCTCCTCTACTTCCACCTCATAGGCCGCCCCGTTTACTACGACCCGGAATGTTCTCATCTTGCCTGTTGCCGTTGGAATCTCATCCTGCATCTGCAGATACAAAGACTGTTCCTGACGCAATGCTTCTATGGCCTCTTCTTCCGAGCAAGCTGCAAAGCGCACCATATCGCCCGGCTTGGCTTGCGCCAACAGGGCTAAATCAGGCCCAATCACCGTGCCTATTTTCGCATAACCGCCGGTCGTCTGCCGATCCGCCATCATCACAATAGGCATGCCATGCCCAGGCACCTGAATCGCACCGAAGCACAGCGCATCAGAAACAATGTCAGCCTTGCCTTTGTGTTCAATTTTTTCACCTTGCAACCGGTACCCCATACGGTCAGCCTCATCAGAAATAAGGTAAGAACTGTCCAAAAATGTTTTCAACCCCTGTGACGTAAAAAAATCATCCTGCGGGCCCAATAAGACGCGCAAAGTAAGCTCCCCACCATACGCAGGAATGCAAGATGGCGGCAACCGCCGTTTTTGCGGCGCCTTGGCACCAGCAGCAGGCGCTGCCGCTTGCAACACATCCCCTGCACGCAGCGCCCTTCCTTCGACACCGCCAATGCGCCCTCTCGTGTAGGTGGAGCGGCTTCCTAATACCACAGGAACTTCAAAGCCGCCACGCACCGCCAAATAGCTGCGACAACCGCTCACAGCAAACCCAAAAGTCAATTCACTGCCTGCAGGCGCCAAAAAGGCCGACCAGTTTTTTACCGTTTGCCCATCAAGAGTGGCTTCCATGTCCGCGCCGCACGCAGCCACCCAGACGGCTTCTGCGAATTGAAAACTTCCGCCCATCAGGGTCATTTCCAAAACCGCCGCCTCTGGCTCATTTCCCACTAAAATATTGGCAGCCCGACAAGCATAGCGGTCCATCGCTCCGGCAACAGGCACCCCGTACGCTTGGTAGCCCCAACGCCCTTGATCTTGAACCGTCGTTAACAGGCCTGGTTGCGTTACTGTAATCATTGTGCAACCTCACCTTCCTTCAAAATTCTGGCTTTGGGCTGATAACGACCAGCTGCCACTTCCTGCAGAATGCTTTCGTATTCTCTCTGGGACACAGCAACAAATTGCAGATAGTTACCGGCGTCAAACAGAAATGGTTTATCCGCCTCAGGCATAAAAGCCTGCACCGGCGTACGTCCGATTAGCTGCCAGCCGCCAGGGCTTTCAATGGGATAAAAACCGGTTTGACTGCCGGCTATACCTACAGAGCCAGCCGGTATTTTAGTGCGCGGCTGCTGCAGCCGCGGCGTGGCAATACGCTCGGACATGCCTCCCAAATAAGGGAACCCAGGCGTAAAGCCCAACATATACACCAAATACGGCGTCGATGTATGAATAGCGATTACCTCAGTCGCCGACAAACCATTGTGCTTAGCCACAAACTCCAAATCCGGTCCAAACTCGCCGCCATAGCAAACCGGAATCTCTACTAGCTTGGCTTCGCGCCCGCCGGCACTAGTTTTTTCCTCGCCGGAGAGCAGCGTTTCCAAGCGAGCTATCAACTCTGCGCGCGTTAGGGCCAGCGGATCAAAATAAACCAGCAGCGAACGATACGTAGGAATAACTTCCAACACGCCCGCCACCTTTGCCGCCTGCAGCAGCCCCGCCGTGCGATGAACTTTGGCGTTGACGACAAAATCGATGGCTTCGCCAAATTCAACAACAAGTCCTTGTTCGCCTGCGCTGAGCATCCGAACTCCATCCATGTATATTTCGCCTCGTTTCATTTTTACAGGAATATCAAGAAGTACATAAGGAAGACATTGACCGTCAGCAGCAGCAGCGCTGTCGGCACTTGGGCCTTAATAACGGCGTTCTTATCCGGTAAATCCAAGAGCGCCGCCGGTACAATGTTGAAGTTAGCTGCCATAGGTGTCATTAGAGTGCCGCAATAGCCGGAAAACATGCCGATGGCGCAAAGGGTCGCCGGATTGCCGCCATGCATTTGTACAATGAGAGGCAGGCCGATGCCAGCTGTCATGACCGGGAAGGCCGCAAAGGCATTGCCCATAATCATGGTAAATACCGCCATGCCTACGCAATAAGCAAAGACAACCATGAACTTATTATCCAACGGAATAACTGAACCAATCAAGGACGATACCGCTTGCCCTACGCCAGCGAGAGCAAAAAGAGCGCCCAACGTCGCCAGCATTTGCGGCAGCACCGCCGCCCAACCGATCGCATCAATAAGGCGTCTGGATTCCTTTACCGAACGCATCGCCGTATTTTTACTCAAATACAGTGATACAGCTAAGGCCACAATACAAGCCACACCCAAGCTCACCAACGTCAAGTTGGCCTTATCAAACAACGCTAAGCCGCCGATTTGCACATCCTTCAAACCGAGCGTGCCGATCAGCGTCACAATAGGAATCAAAAGCGCTGGCAGGAATAGCCAGTTACCAATGCGCCCAGAGCGTTCTTTTCGTTCCTCATCTGTCGATTGCTCATACGAACCCAGGCGCACGCCGCCAAAACCAGCGATAACGGCCATGACAATAACCAACACCCCCATATATAACGGAGGAATTACCTTGCCGAACAAAAAGGATACCGCGAAGATGCCCCAAAAAGAGGCCGTCAAGAAACGTTTGGGATTGCTTTTATCCTGAACAGCCAACAACGACACGATGGCCATGAGAATCCCGCAGATATAATATACATATTCAAGACTGATAATCATGCTTTCATCCCTTTCTCCGCTTCACGTTCGGCTTCAATGGCCCGCTTCAGCTTGCCGTCTAGCAAATACAAGCGGGTACCGTGAATGATAAAGGCGCAGATAGCCGTAGGAATCCCCCAGACGGCAATATCCAAGGGCTCCATAATGATACCAACTTGCTCAAAAAACCCTTTCATCAGTAAAATAGCACCAAAGGCAATAAAGATATCCTCACCAAAAAACAGTCCGACATTGTCCGCCGAAGCCGCATAGGCTTTGATTTTGTTATGAATGTCTTCAGAAAATTTACCATGCTTGTTTTCCGCAGCCGCTTCCGCCATAGGCGCCACCAAGGGGCGCACCATCTGCGCATGACCACCCAACGCCGTCAGGCCCAATGCCGCAGCCGCTTCGCGAATGAACAGATAGAGAATCAACAACCGCCCCGTTGTCGCCGCCTTAATTTTACCAATTAAAGCCTGCGACTGCTCCTTTAGTCCGTTGCGCTCCAGCAGCCCGATGACAGGCAATGTCAAAAGAAATAAGGAAAGATAGCGGTTCTTCACAAAAGCGTCACCAAAAGTGACAAGTATTTTTTCCATAGACAAGCCGCCGGCCAAACCGGTGACAATGCCGGCTACAACAACAACCAGCAAAGGATTAAAACGCAGGGCAAAGCCAAGGATAACGATAGCAATCCCGCTTAATGTTAACATTGTATTCCTCCTCCAAATTTTAGTATCTGTTCCCGTGCCGAGACATTGTATGGCAAACTCTGCAACATCCCGTCAATTCCCTCCTTCTTGCCTTTTGGCAGTGCGGGAACATTATCGCACAACAGCGAACTGCTGCTTTGCTACGCAACTATCTGTTATTGTGTTATTCTACACCATCGGGTGGAATATTTTTTATTTTCGGTTATTGCCAAGACAACTCCTTTAGTTTTAAGTTTTTAAATTAATGTATATATGATATTTTATTCACAAATAAAAAAAACCTCCCCAGACGTCTCAACCCTGGTGGAAGGCTTCATTGCCTTGTTATTATGATATTGTGTGCTCTCAATTATAGCAGTCGTACACATCGCTGGCAAGAAGTCTCTCCTTCAAGTACGTTGTTCCAAATAATGGCACCTTCGCCTCCCTTGCCTTAGACCTCGCAACACGCTATGATAAAAGCATGAAACGATGGATTGCCCATGTAGACATGGACGCTTTTTTTGCCGCTGTAGAACAGCGAGATCATCCTGAATTAAAAGGACAGGCGGTCATTATCGGCGGTCTGAGCGAGCGCGGCGTAGTATCCACCGCCTCGTATGAAGCCCGCCTTTTCGGTGTGCGCTCCGCCATGCCTATGGTCGAAGCCAGACGCCGCTGTCCGCAGGGCATTTTTCTCCCTTGTAACCATCGTCATTATACAGCCGTCTCCCGCGATATCCGGCGCATTATGAATGACTTTTCCCCGCTGGTGGAACCGCTTTCATTAGATGAAGCGTTTTTGGACCTCAGCGGCATGGAGTGGCTGCAGCAAGACATTACCGAACTGCCGCGACAGCTGACAAAGCGCATTTACGAAGAAGTAGGACTCACCGCTTCCGCCGGCTTAGCGCCCAATAAATTTCTCGCTAAGATCGCTTCAGATCTCAAAAAACCCCAGGGCTATGTCATCGTGCGCCATGGCGAAGAAACATCGTTTCTGGCGCCGCTGCCCATTCGCCGACTTTGGGGCATCGGTCCGAAAAGCGCCGCGAAGCTAACACAGTTGGGTATTGAAAAAATTGGCCAGCTTGCCAAGCTGCCTCTGGCAGCGCTAAAAAGCGCTTTTGGAGATACAACCGCCAGTTGGCTTCACGAACTGGCTTTGGGCCATGATGAACGCCCGGTAGAAGCCGGCCTGGAAGCCCACTCTATTGGTAATGAAAACACCTTTGACCAAGACCTGCGGAGTACCGAAGAAAAGTTAGACGCGCTGCGGCAGTTGGCGCAAAAAGTAGGCCAGCGCCTGCGTTCTCGCAAACTCGGCGGTCGTACCATTACGCTCAAGGTCCGTTTTGCTTCCTTCACTACCATTACCCGCAGCCATACGTACCAGCAGCCACTGGCCTATGACGAAGACTTATTTCAGGCAGCCCGAGAGTTACTGCAAAAGGCGGCTTCGCCAGAAGGCGTGAGGTTACTGGGCCTTACAGCTGGCCAATTGGAACCCTTAACACAGCAATGTTCTCTTTTTATGGAAGAAGACCAGCGCAAAGAAGCGCTGTACCAAACTCTCGACACCTTGCGCGAACGCTTCGGCGAGCAAGCTCTCTGCCGAGGCGCAAGACCTAAGCTATGAAAAGCACAAAGAAAAGCAATCCCCGCATAAATGGCATAGATACTACCTTAATAAATCTAGGAGGCATTTGCATGATTAACGAAGCACGTATGTTGGAAGAATTTTTTGAGCTGGTCCGCATTGACTGTCCCAGCGGCCAGGAAAAAACCGTGGCGGACGTACTGCGTCGCAAACTGGCAGCGCTGGGCTGTACCGTCGTGGAAGACCAATCCCAACAGGATTTCAACGGCAACTGCGGCAATTTAATCGCTATTTTACCTGCTACCAAAGCTGCCGCCCCCACCGTTCTTTTCACTGCCCATATGGACTGCGTTTCCCCTTGTCTTTCCATTCAGCCGCAGCGCCAGGACGGTCGTATCACTTCCGCAGGCGATACCGTTCTGGGAGGCGACGACAAAGCAGGCATTACTGCTATTTTAGAAGGCCTACGCGCTCTGAAAGAAAGCGGCAAGCCTCATGGGGCCGTGCAAATCGTCTTTACCGTCCATGAGGAGGGCGGCCTCAAAGGCTCCAAGCACATGGACGCCGCGCTGCTCAAATCCGATTTTGGCTATGCCCTGGACGCTGACGGCGCTCCCGGTGAGATTGTCACCATGGCTCCCGGTCAAGACAGCATCACCGCCATTGTGCATGGCAAAAAAGCTCATGCCGGCTTAGCCCCAGAGGAAGGCATCAACGCCATCCAGGCATCTGGGCGCGCTTTAGCAGCCCTTAAAATTGGCCGTATAGATGAAGAAACCACAGCCAATGTCGGCTTGATTCAGGGCGGTACGGCTACCAATATTGTCCCGGACCATGTGGAAATTCACGCCGAAGCCCGCAGCCGCAATCTGGCAAAATTGGAAGCCCAAAGCCGCCACATGAAGGAAACCCTGGAACGCGTCTGCAAAGAATATGGCGCTAGCGCCGAAGTCACCGTGCAGCGTCAATATGACAGCTTCAGCCTAGCTCCCGACAGCCCCGCTGTAAGCCTAGCCGTAGCTGCCGCGCATCAGATAAACTTGCCCGTCCACATCACCGGCACCGGCGGCGGCAGCGACGCCAACCACTTCAACCGCAAAGGCGTACCTACCGCAGTGTTGGGAGTCGGCATGAAAAAAGTCCATACCACGGAAGAATACATTGCTGAAAAAGATCTTTACGACAGCGCCCGCTTTGTTCTGTCCATCATCGAACAGGCCGCTCTTTAAAACCATTGTTTTTGCCACCGCTTGCCATAGTGAAAGGAGCTCTCATCTATGAAATTCCGTCTCTTTTTTTGCAGCTTGCTGCTGGTTTGTTTTACCGCTTCCGTCTCTGCCGCCCCGGCAGACTCTACCTCCAAAGGCAAGGCCAAGAATGTGAAAAAGGAAGAAGCTGCCGTCGCCATTGAAGAACCCTCACCGTTCTCCAAACGTATTCAAACCCTCCTTGCCTCCTTAAAAACGCCACCGGAAAAAACAGAAAAAGAAGATAGGACCCCCATTTTCGGCCAAGCGCAAGTCCCTCCAGCGCAGATTGTATCCTATATCTTGCAGCGCAATCCCCAGCCCAAACTCAATTGCACCGTGGCGGAACTTGTGGGTTACTACTATGAGGAAGCCTCGCGCGAGGGAATTCGTCCGGATTTAGCCATTTCCCAAGCCATTTTGGAAACGGACTGCTTCCGTTATGGCGGCGATGTCGTACCGGAGCAAAATAACTACGCCGGCATCGGCACTACTGGCGGCGGCGTTAAAGGAGCCTTTTTCGATTCGCCCCAAATAGGCGTCCGCGCACAAATCCAGCATCTGCTAGGATATGCTTCTCCTCGCACGCCAACTTTAGCCGTAGTAGATCCTCGCTACGACTTGCTCAAAGCGCTCCCCGATAAATTCGGCCGTTGCTCTAACTGGGAAGATCTGAATGGACGCTGGGCTGTGCCCGGCAAAAACTACGCGCAGAATATCTTCCGCACACTCAGCTACATTAAAACAGCGCCTCCCCAGCCTACGGTACCTCAGCCGCCCGTAACAGCCTGGCGCGTCACCGCGCCGTCTGTCGAAACACCTGCCGCTGCTGCGCCAGCACTGCTACCATCCCCTGGCATTACCTCCCAGGATGCCAACGCAGCTGCGGAGTAAAATTGAGCAAAAAAAACACGAACACAGAGTAACTGAGGGTATAAATGAGGGTTATAGCTTATAAAATTGGACACGCAAAAAACTGCGGACAACCTGTTTTCAGGTCGCCGCAGTTTTTTTATGCATTTGCCTTTGAGAGTATATGCAAAGCATTCTCCTCGGGCATCTCATATTTTCTCTCTGTTTTCCTCTGGCTTTTCTCTGTTACTCTGCGTTCCGTACTCCATCTTTATTTTCCAGTCAGCTTCTCGCTGAAGGCTTGCGCAAAGGAAGCGATAACGGTTGTCAGTTCTTTTTTAGAACTAACACTTTCCACTAACGCCGCCACAGTCCGGCCAGTTTGGGGATCATTCATCGTGAACTCCACCGTCTCCCTCCCCTTTTCGTCACGCCCCAGTTCAGTATACATAGCCAGCTCGCTTTGCTCGCTAACTGCCTTAATGAACTGCCGGTAACTCTCGTCAGGATTCGTTTCGTGAAGCTTCATCAAATCAACGCCGCTCTTCTTCTGATGCGCCGCCAGCACTTGGTTCACGTCTAAAAGGGTAACCGTCTTCGGCTGAAAGTTCTTCCAAAAAATCTCCGCACCCTCGGCTTCGCCGACACACGAAAAACCGGACGCTATTTTGGGATCATTCACATATACTACTTTAACTTTAGAAAAATCAAATCCCTTGTCAAACCACGCCGACGGCGCCGCACCAGCCACAGGCAGGGACATCAGCAAAAAAAGCGCCACCAGGCAAAAAAATCGTCTCATTATCGTTCCTCCAGCCAATGAATTTGGCTCTATTTTACCATGGAATCGAAAGATACGAAACCAGAGGAACAAAGGACCTCACAAATTCTGCAAGCGTCTTTGCAAATAAGCAACAATAGTTAAGCGAACTTTTTCCTTTTCCGAACCGTCTGGAACCGCGGCCAACAAGCCCGGTAAAAATCCGGCTTCTGTAAAATAACGAACCGCTTCCGCCGTATTAAGATCATATACCCAGGAAATGCGGAAAACTTGTTGATCTGCCGCTGTTTTCACCTGCGCAGGCAGCCCAAGTCTGCCGCCGGCCACTACCTCTGCAATCTCCTTTGATACACCGCCTTCTTGGGAAATTCCATCGGTAGGCGGCATGCGATATTCTTTGTCTGTTGTAAGCATATCGAAAATATCCAGCTTGTCCGCATCTCGAACTACTTGCGCCGGCAGCCATGCCGCACCAAGCGCATCCGGCGGTAAGGCCCGCTTGTTATGCCACACCACCGCCTGACGCAGAATCTCCGCCGCCTCCGGCGGCAGCCACTGCCAGACGCCTTCTTCATCCAACGTTTCTGCTCCCAAGTCAGCATGATCTACCGACAATACGTCCCGAAACGTCCGGTACTGCCAATATTGGGGGAATCGCCCCACATCATGCAGCAAGGCCGCAGCGTCCACCAAAGCCAATTTCTGCGCTGACAATTGTCTTTCTTGCATCAACTGCCGCGCAATATTCCTCACCCGCGCCGTATGAGCCACTTTCAGCCGCACATGGTAATCCGTCTCTTCATCTCGTCCTAAAAAACGCCGCACATAGGACTCCCACCAGGAAGCCAGCATTTCCTGCCATGCGGTTGCACTTTCCGTCATTACGCCCTCACCGTCAATTCCAGATTGAATTCCTTTTTAAAGGCTTTCTTCAGCTTATTTACGTTTTCTTGTTCAATAACCGCCGCTTCCCGCAGTTCCAATTCCAGCATAGCCAACCCGTTTTCCAGATCCAAGCCGGCCTTCACCCGGCGTACCAACTGCATTTGCGTCGTATCCAACGCTTCCGCTACGGCTAGCAGCAAACTCAGTTTGCGCGCCCGCATCCAGTCTCCCTCGTCCAGAAATTCACTATACATGCGGTTGCGAACGTATTTCATAGAAAGGCCATTATGCCAGCCAGCCATTACGGCGCACAGCATCTGTTCTCTGTGGGTCAAGCCAAAAAGCCGGGCGTTCTCCACCAAGTAGGCGCTGTGCCGGGGATGGTCATAGTAGTTGATAGAAATACCTATGTCATGCAGTAATGCCGCCACACGCAGCAAACGCCGCTCCCTAGCGCCCAGCTCCGCCTGATCTCCCCATCCCTGCCAAAGTTGATCCGCCAAACTAGCCACATGCTGCGCATGCTTTTCATCTAAATTATAGGACAACATTAGATTATGTGTACTGTGCTCTAAAATATCGCGTAACAATTCCCCTTCGCCATGACGCGACAGGTAATACTGCATAAACAAACCTTCACGCACGCCGCAGCCGCTCACAAGAAACTGCTGGCTTGAAGTTATGTCAAATAGTGCATTAACAATCGCCAAACCCGGCACGATAATATCCGCCCGCTCATTACTCAATCCTGGCACTTTGCGGCGTTGGGACAACGTCATCCCCGCCAAACCGCGGTAGAGTTCCTGGAACGCCATTTTACCGAGTCGATAATTGTGAACTTTGGGAAACGGGTACCCTTTTTTACGCTGATCCATTTTGGCAATGTTTCGCGCTGTGCCGCCAATGCCAATCAGCGGTACGCCGCTATCCTTGAGCCAACTCAAGCCCACCAACTGATCCCACAAGTAATTTTGCAACTCCAGCAGTTTTTTCTCATTCGGCCGCGCCCCTAGGTACTCCGTCAGCGTCACCGCACCAAAAGGCATACTGACCGCAGTCTGCGCTTTACGACCTTTAATCAATGTCAGTTCTGTACTGGCGCCGCCCAAGTCGAACACAATGCCTTCCTCAATATCCAACGTGTTTACGACTCCCAAATACCCCAGTTTCGCTTCCGTCTCACCGCTGATAACCCGTAGCGGAATGCCTGTCTCTTTTTTTGCTTGCCGCAAAAAATCAGCGCCATTTTTAGCATTGCGCACGGCCGCTGTCGCTACGGCCAACACCTTATCCACCTTGAACAATTGATTCATATGAGCAAACACCTGCAGCGTGCCCACCGCCCGCAGCATGGCCGTCTCCTGCAGTTGACCAGTAGCTGCCAAGCCTTCCCCCAGCCGCACCGTCTCCTTCTGATTGTATACTAAATTATAGGCGCCACGACGGTCGATATCGACCACAATCAGCCGCGCCGAGTTCGATCCCAGGTCAATAATAGCCACTCGTTCCCGATCTTTCATGCCAAGACTTCCTTTCTCCGTACAATGCCTATTTTTTTATATTCGCGCTTTATAAGAAAATCCTGCAAAGAAAGTTGGGAAACCTCACAGAAGTGTCAAGATTTTACACAACCTTAAACTAAGTTAGCAGGGATTTTAGCATATTCAAAGAGAATTTAGCAAGAACGTAATGCCACGAGGTGATATCATGCATAAAAACCAGCCTAGTCTTTTTGCCGCTATTCATGTCGGCTCTGAACAAGTCAGCCTGCAAATTGCAGAATACCGCAACTTGGAAACCATACGCATTCTTGAGAATATACACCGACAAATTTCTTTAGGCGAAGAAACCTTTCAAACCGGACGCATCGGTACAGATACGGTCGCCGAGTTGTGCGACATTCTCAAAGGATTTCGCCGCAAGCTGGCGGAGTACGGCGCGCGCGACTACCGCCTTATGGCTACAACCGCCATTCGCGAGGCCGCAAACCAACCTTATATTATCGACCAAATTCAAATTAAAGCCGACCTGGAGGCGGAAGTCATCGACATGCCTCAGGAAATCTTTTTTAAATATGTGGCGATTTTTCGCAAAATGCAGGTTCTTGGCTTAACAGCCAGCAAGGAAGCCCTGCTCTTTGTGGACATCACTTCCGGCGGCCTAGGCATCACCTTGTACCGCAACGGACGCATTCTCTACCAACAAAACATCCATATCGGCGTGCTGCGTATTAAGGAAAGTTTCAATAAAAACCAGCGAGACTCTCTCTCCTTTCAGCAAGCCCTGGCTGAATACATTTTCAGCGTCATCGAGCCGGTTCGCCCCGCCCTAGCCGGGCATACCATCCGCTATGTGGTTCTCTCCGGTCCCGACACAGAGCTGTTTTTGCAAATGTTGGGCCGAAAAACCCGCAGCGCCCTGGATTCGGTCAAGCAGGAAGATTTTCTGGTGCTGTATAAGCGTTTGCACAAGCTCAACCTCTCGCAAGTCATGCAGGCCTTTGCACTCACTGAAGCCAAGGCGGATATGGCTTTGCCGACCATCATCTTGTACCAACAGTTACTTTCTCTCTGCCAAGCGCAAGAACTGGTTGTCGTCAACGACCAATTCCTTGACGGCATGACCGTCTGCCACATCGCCCAGAAGACCAAGCATCCTTGGTTGGATGAAATCTCCAAACAAACTTTCAGTCTGGTGCGATCTTTAGCTAAAAAATATCACCAGCATGACGGCCACTCTGAAGCGGTCGCAACTGTCTCCTTGCAGCTTTTCGACAAACTGCACCGTGCTCATGGCCTAGGTAAACGAGAACGCCAACTGCTTGAAGGCGCCGCCCTTTTGCACGATATCGGTAAATTCGTCAGCCTGCGCAGCCACTATTTGTTCTCGCACCGACTCATTCTCTCCTCCGATATTCTCGGGTTTTCGGAAAAAGAAAAACTCATTATGGCCTGTGTAGCCCAATACCATTCCAAGGGTACACCGCATCCTTCCGACCCAACTTTGAGCGGCTTGAGCGTGCAAGAGCAGATGACTGTGGCTAAGTTGGCCGCCATGATTCGTCTGGCTGACGCCATTGACCGCACCCATCGTCAAAAAGCGCTCAAAATTGAGCTGGCCTTTCGCGGTGAAGAATTACTCGTCACCGTTACTACCCGTGAAGATTACACATTGGAACAATGGACTTTTGCCGACAAAGCGTCCTTTTTCGAGAACGTCTTCGGCATCCGTCCCATTCTAATACGACAGGCAGGTTGATACCATGTTTGATAAACCGGAATACTTTTTCAATCGCGAACTAAGCTGGCTCAAATTCAACAACCGTGTCCTTAGCGAAGCAGGTGACACGACAACACCTCTTCTGGAACGGTTGCGCTTCATCGCCATAACCGCTTCCAACTTAGACGAATTTTTCATGATCCGCGTTGCCGGCCTCAAACATCAGTTGGAGTCGGGCATCAACAAAACCGATGCCGCCGGTCTCACCGTAGCACAGCAATTAGAGCGCATTTCCGAAACGGCTCATGAGCTGGTTAAAAACCAATATAAGCAGTTGCGCTCCCTCATCCCCGCCTTATGCGACGCGAAGCTCTGCCTATGCAGCATCGACGCCTTAACGCCCCAGCAGCAAGAATGGCTGGACCACACCTTTCATCGCACTATTTACCCGGTTCTCACGCCCTTAGGAGTGGACGCCAGCCACCCCTTCCCCTTTTTGGCGAACCGCAGCCTCAACCTGGCGGTGCAGTTGACCCGCCCAGACGAAGAAGAACCAGCTATCGCCATCATTCCCGTGCCTTCAGTACTGCCACGTTTGCTTGAAGTTCCTTTTGCCCCACAAGAAGAACGTCATTTCCTATTTTTAGAGGATATCATCGCCGCCTATTGCTCGCGCCTGTTTCAAGGCTATACCCTGAGCCAGCCTCTCTTCTTCCGCATCACGCGCAATGCCGATATGTTCATCGACGAGGACGAAGCCGAAGACTTGCTGGAAGAGGTGGAAAGCGCTCTCAAGCAGCGCAAGCGCGGCCCTGCAGTACGCCTGGAGGTCTCTAAGCACGGCAACAAAGAACTGCAAGCAGCATTGCAAGAAGAGCTGGATATTGCCGGGCAGGATATTTACGAAATTAACGGTCCTTTGGACACTACCTGCTTTTTCCGTTTCGCCGACATTTCCGGCGCCGCTCATTTGCGTCACGCTTCTTACCAAGCCCCACTGCCGGCGTCCTTGGTAGAAACCGAAGACATCTTCGCCACCATCCGCCAAGGTGATATTTTGCTGCACCATCCCTACGAAAGCTTTGAACCGGTAGTGGATTTCATCCGCCAAGCCGCCCTCGACCCCCAAGTGCTAGCCATCAAACAGACTCTGTACCGCGTAAGCGGCAATTCCCCCATCGTCCGAGCACTTATGGAAGCTGCAGAAAACGGCAAGCAAGTCACCGTTCTTGTAGAGTTAAAAGCTCGCTTTGATGAAGAAAATAACATCCAGTGGGCGAAACGCCTGGAAGAAGCTGGCGCTCATGTCATCTACGGCTTGATGGGCCTGAAAACCCATTCCAAAATCGCCTTGGTCGTACGCCAAGAAGAAAACGGCATTTGCCGCTATGTGCATTTAGGCACTGGCAACTACAATGACTCCACCGCTCGCATTTACACGGACATGGGGCTTTTTACCGCCAACGATGCTTTCGGCGCCGACGCTTCGGCTTTTTTCAACATGCTGTCTGGCTACTCTGACCCGCCAGTATGGAACAAATTTATCGTTGCGCCACTGAACATGCGGGAACGCTTTTATGAACTTGTAGATGAACAAATCACCGCCGCCCGAGCAGGACAGCCCGCACATATCAGTGCTAAAATGAACTCGCTTATCGATAAAGGCATCATTCTTAAGCTTTACGAAGCTTCTGCCGCTGGTGTTTCCATCGACCTCATTATTCGCGGTATCTGCGGCTTGCGCCCAGGCATTGTCGGCGTCAGCGACACGATTACCGTCCGCAGCATTGTTGGCCGCTTTCTGGAGCATCATCGCATCTTTATTTTCGGCGTAGGAGATGATGCCAAAGTCTATCTTTCCAGCGCCGACTGGATGCCCCGCAATCTCAATGAGCGAGTGGAACTGCTTTTCCCTGTAGATGACGATCGCCACGCCGCCCGCATACGCGCTATGTTCAGCCTTTTTCTCAAGGATGGACGCAAAGCCCATACCTTGCGTTCCGACGGCGTCTATCGCCGCGTAGACAAAAAAGTCGATGCTTTTTCCAGCCAAGACGAATTCTGTCGTCTGGCCCACAAGGCCGCACAAAAGACTTGGACCCTAGAGCAGCGCCTACAACCCATGCAACGGAAGGATACCTAAATTTACTATCCCCCTATTCTCCGCAACCCTCTTTCAAGCCCTCCCTTGCCTCTTTCTACTCCTGTTAAATCTCCAAACTACTCTTTGCTTCGTTTTTCGTTTCTTCGGCTCTTATAGCTCCCCGAAAAGACCGCGCAAGCGGTTTTTTCATTTTTTCCTTGCACCAAGCGGCGAAACATTGCAAAATAAGAGAGATATCAGAAAAGGAGGGCTGCTCTTGAAATCGATTCTCCTTGTCCGCCACGGGCAGGCCGAGCACCACACCCGCGGACTAACCGGCGGTTGGACTGACGTCGATCTCACTCCAGTAGGCTGCCGCCAAATTGAGGCCCTTGCGAAGCGCCTAGAGCCGCTTTTTACAGGCCATGCTTTCGATCTTGTCGCCAGCGACCTAAAGCGCGCCGTACAGACAGCCCAGATTCTGGGGCAGCCTTTCGGCCAAACCCTTACACAGCATCCAGGTCTGCGTGAAATGAACAACGGCATCGCCGCAGGCAAATCCGAGGCGGAAGCCCGCAAACTGTCCCTGCCTAAAACAACGCCAATTCTCGATTGGCAGCACTACCCGAAAGGCGAGTCAAGACGCCAATTTTACAACCGCGTCGCCGTCGTTATGGAAGAACTTACCGCTCGTCAGCGCCGTCCCCTGGTCATTGTGGCCCATAGAGGCACTATCATCAACATTCTCTGTTGGTGGCTGGGCTTAGGCGTCTCCGGCGCCGTTCATCACAATTTTTCCTTTGAAGTGGCTCCGGCCAGTTTAACGGTGCTGCGCTGCAACCGCTGGCATGAAAACGCCATCGAGCGCCTTAATGACAGTGCACATTTGATCAGCGCCGGCTTTGGCGACAAAATCTTGTTAGATCTTTAAAAGAAGAAAGGTTGGATTACTATGTATCGTGTTGCAATTAGCTTCGGAAATGATCTGGGTTATGTTGAGTTCAACGAAACCTCGCATACCATCTCCATCGTTTTACCGAACGAAGAAAAACGCCAAGCTACGGAAGCCTTTTTAGCACAACAACACACCTTGAAACTTCCCCAGGAATCGCTGACCGATTTTGTTGAAGTCACTTTGCTGGCCTCGGAAAGCAAAGAAAATTTCCAACGAATTTTAGGCTATTTGTGGCAAGCTACCGGAGTTCATGTGGACTGGAGCCGCCCGGTAGAGTAACCCACAGCTTATCCACACTTATCCACATACTTATCCACATTTTCAACAAAACAGTGGATAAGTCACATCGCAAAATGTTGAAAAGTCGGCTGAACCCCCTATTTTAGACACTTTCATTGTGGATAACCCTGTGGATTTGTGCATTTCTCTGTGGATGAACATTTTTTCTGTTGACATCCCCTTCTCGTCGTGCTAATATAAATCTCGTCCATTAAACACATGACTCCGTAGCTCAGCTGGATAGAGCGTTTGACTACGAATCAAAAGGCCGCAGGTTCGAATCCTGCCGGGGTCACCATTGACAGTTAATCCTCCGACTTTGTCGGAGGATTTTTTTATGCTTGTGCATGTTTACCGCCGCACAGGTCGCCTCTGTTTTTTTCTCAATTTTATCACTAGCAGTACACTTCGGCCACCTCTGAAAAACACTTGTTTTTGTTCTGCTGTTTTTATTTTTATGTAAACTAATAAACAACCCCCTCCGATCCAAGCTGGAGGGGGTTGTTTATTAGTTTAGAGAAACGTTATCCTTGTCGCCGTCCTACACGAACCATTTCTTTGAATTTCGCCATGATGAGCGCCGAGGCTACCTGTGTCACATAGCGCACGCCCAGGTCCTCGCAGCGGCCAATATCATCAATACCGGAAGCCATAAAACCCATCTGCACACCTTTGGCCCGGCCACGGCGGATCAAATCCTCAATCACCGCGCGCACTTCCGGATGGCTGGGCCCTTCCGCTTTATAGCCCATAGAAACAGATAAATCTGCCGGGCCGATGAAGGCAATATCAACACCAGGAACGCTGATAATTTCGTCAAAATTTTTAACTGCCTCTGGCGTTTCAATATGCACCACTACCAACGTATTTTCATCTGCTGCATCCAAATACTCCTTCCCCGAATACATCCCAAAGTGAGCAGCCCTCACCGAATACGCCGCTCCACGCGTGCCGTGGGGCGGAAACTTAGCCCGCCGCACCGCCGCTTCGGCATCTTCTTTGGTGTTGACCATAGGCACTTGAACCCCTTTGGCACCGCGATCAAGAGCTTTTTGAATCCCAGCCGTACCATAAGGAACCCGAACGATAGGTGTTACCCCTGTCAGATCCGCCGCCCGAATTAGTTCTTCAATTTCGCTGTCGGCAAAACAGCCATGCTCGTTATCGATAACAATAAAGTCCAAACCGGCATAACCGATCATTTCTACTAGGTTGGGCGCGTAAAAAGGCACAAAAAGTCCCAGTGCCAGCTCATCTTTAGCTAACTTTTCCTTTAATTGATTCTGCAGCATCTTCATCCTCCTCAACGCCGAACTTCTACTTGCGCCAGTTTTTCATAGTACTGTACCAAGGCACCGTGGTCACAGCCTTCCTTGCCGTCAATCTTCATAGCCTGCATCATTTCCATAACTGCCGCCGTCAAAGGCAAGGGCACGCCGACTTCGTGGGACGTTTCGAGAATGTTGCCTAAATCCTTGATGTGCAGATTAATGCGGAAGCCGGGATCGAATTTACGGTCCATCATCAAGGGCGCTTTGGCGTCAAGCACCGTACTACCCGCCAAGCCGCCACGGATGGCCTGATACACTAAGTCCGGCTCAACGCCAGCTTTGGCCGCCAACACCAATGCCTCGGAAACAGCAGCAATATTAATAGCGACGATAATTTGATTGGCTAGCTTAGTAACATTACCGGCGCCAATATCACCGGTACGCACCACTGAACCCGCCATAGCCTTCATCACATCATAGCAACGGTCAAAAACTTCTTGCTTACCACCGACCATCACGGAAATAGTGCCATCAATCGCTTTGGGCTCACCGCCGCTTACAGGAGCGTCCAACATTTCCATGCCCTTGGCCGTTAACGCGGCAGCAATCTCCCGACTCACCAAAGGAGCGATAGAGCTCATATCCACTAGCACTTTACCGGCGGCAGCCGCTTCCATCAACCCATTTTCGCCGAGAGCCACTTCCTTCACTTGAGGCGAATTAGGCAGCATCGTGACGATAATATCTGTCTTCTGCGCCACCTCTTTCGGACTAGCCGCTACTTCCGCGCCTAATGCTTTCAGTTCTTCCACTACCGCCGAGTTGCGGTCCATAATCACCAATTCATACCCTGCCTTGATCAAATTCTTACTCATAGGCTTGCCCATAATACCCAAACCAATAAAACCGATTTTTGCCATTTTAAATTCCTCCTATTTTCTTTCTGATTTGCTGCTTCGTGCCCCTCTTCCTAAAGGGGATGGCCCGCAGAGCCAGGGGGATTCGCTCTCAACCGCGCCTTCTAACGACTCCGGTTCGTTCTCCTCACTTATTTCTATTAGGTCACAGGCGCCGGATTGAACAAGCAAAGGTCGTTGTGCAATTTCCAGTGTTCCGCCCAAGTCTCTTTCTTGCCGCTGGCCACCTCCAAAAGCAGGCGGAAGATCTCCCAGCCCACTTCTTCGATCGTCGCTTCGCCCGTGGCAATACGCCCGGCATCCACATCCATCAAATCCGACCATTGTGTCGCCAAACAGCTGCGCGTCGCCACCTTGAGCACCGCAGCCATGGCCAAACCGTACGGCGTACCCCGCCCGGTTGTAAATACCTGCAAATGCATACCTGAGGCCAATTGCAGCGTACCGCACACAAAATCGCTGGCCGGCGTCGCCGCATACAATAAGCCTTTCTGCTGCGCTTTGACCCCTGGTGGCACAACGCCGCAAATGGCGCTGCTGCCAGATTTAGCAATAGATCCCAGCGCCTTTTCCACTACGTTGGCTAAGCCGCCTTTTTTATTTCCCGGCGCCGGATTGGCGCTGCGGTCCGCTTCGCCGCGGCTGAGATATTCGTCATACCATTTCATTTCGCGAATCAGCGCTTGTCCCACCTCTTCATTGATCGCCCGCGGCGTCAAGAGATGGACAGCATCCCGTACTTCAGTCACTTCAGAAAACATTACCGTGGCTCCAGCACGCACAAATAAATCCGCGGCATAGCCGACTGCCGGATTGGCGGTCACTCCGGAAAAAGCGTCGCTGCCGCCGCACTGCACGCCGATCACCAGTTCCGCAGCCGCACAGGTTTCGCGCCGCCGACGGTTAAGACGTTCTAAGCGCTCTTTAGCTCCAGCCAAAATAGCCTCTAGCATTACCCCATAACCGTGCTGCTCTTGCAAAACCAAAATGCTTTCCGGCGACGCCCAGGGCGCCATCTCCTCAGGACGCAGCTTTTCGCAGCCAAGGCCCACAATCAAGGCTTCGCCGCCAAAATTAGGGTGAGTAGCCAAATTTTGCAGCGTCCGGATGGGAATAACCGCTTCGGGTGCGCCAATAGCCACGCCACAGCCGTAATTATGATTGACAGCCACAACATCTTCTACTTCCGGGTACAGAGGCAACAGTTCCTGACGAATACGCGCCACTGCCTGATTGACGACCCCGGCGGCGCATTGCACACTGGTGACGATACCCAGCAGGTTTTTCGTACCTACCGTGCCGTCGGCATTGCGATAGCCTGCAAACGTATATCCGAGCAAGGGCTCCGGCGCTGTTGGCACCTTGGTTGCTAGCGGCAAAGTGGACAACTCCGGCGCTTTCGGCAGCAAAACCAGCGACTCTTCAATCCAACTACCGCGGCTAATGGGGGTTTTGGCATAGCCAATAACCTCTCCATAGCGAATGATCTCCCCGCCCTGGGCAATATCGACGAGTGCCACTTTATGCCCTTGAGGCACATGCTCCCGCAGCACCAGACCTTCCGGCAGCAACGCTTTCTCCGGCAAACCGCCATCTTTCACTATGATGGCCACATTATCCTGTGCATGGACTTTAATATAGTGATTCACGTCTTGGGCAATCCTTTCTTTCATAAACAAGCCTCCCGTCCCTAATGCTTCACTTACCCATCGTAGCTGATTCTGTTTTATCGATTTGCAGTTCTACCCGTTTGATATCGCCGACCACAAACAAATACGACAATGCCCCCAGCAGCCCCATGACGCCGACAAAAATCAACGCCCCATTAAACGATTGCGTCACATTTAAAATATATCCAATAACTATAGGTGTAATAATACTGGCCATATTACCGGCAAAATTGAAAATACCGCCGCTGAGGCCTAGCATTTCTTTCGGCGACGTATCACCGACCACCACCCAACCCAAAGCACCGAAACCTTTGGCAAAGAAGGCCAACGACATGACGCCGATAACCACGGCTTCCGTAGTTACGTAGTTCGCTAAAATAATGCTGCCTGAAAGACAGAGGCCACAAACAATAGGCAGTTTTCTAGCAAAAGTCAGGCTTTTGCCGCGCCGTAGCAGCCAATCCGAAACATAGCCGCCCAAAAGGCCGCCTATAAAACCAGCTAATGCCGGAATAGCGGCAATCAAGCCCACTTTCAAAATGGACATGCCTTTAGCCTGAACCAAGTACGTCGGGAACCAAGTCAAGAAAAACCAGGTAATGGTATTCAGGCAAAACTGCCCCAAATATACGCCTAGCATCATGCGATTGGTCACTAATGCTTTTATATAAGACCATTTAATCTCGGTCTTCTTATCCCCCATGTTGGCTAAGCCGCCGCCTTGTTGGATATAATCCAACTCCGCCTGATTGACTTTCGGATGGTGCTTCGGATCCTTAATGACCCGAAACCAGACAAAAGCCAGCACAACTCCGGCAAGACCCATCGCGTAAAAAACATAGCGCCAGCCAAACGCAACCAGCACCCAACCCATGACCGGATTAAACGCCGCCAGCGCAAAATACTGCGCAGAGTTAAAAATTGCAGAAGCAAAGCCTCTCTCATGCGTAGGAAACCACATCGTTGTTATACGACTGTTGGCAGGAAATGCCGGTGCTTCGCCGACTCCCATCAGAAAACGCAATACAAAAATGAAGGCCAAAGCGCTAATTCCGGTAATAAATCCTGCCATACCTTGAAAGAATGTAAAAACAGACCATAAAAGCAGACCTACACCGTAAACCAAGCGCGAACCATAGCGATCCAGCATCCAACCGCCGGGAATTTGCAGCGCCGTATACGACCAGCCAAAAGCAGAAAAAGCATACCCCATAGACACCGCATCCAGCCCCAAATCTTTACGCATGGCTGGAGCCGCCATAGACAAAGTGGCCCGATCCACATAGTTCATCGTAGTCACCACAAAGAGCATTGCTAAAATAAAGTATCGGATATGAGTCTTTGATAGCTCTTCTTGAATGGCTTTCACTAGAATTCCTCCTTACAATAACAATGGGCCCGAATTATGCATGCACTCTTATCTAAGCATATCGCGTGCCAATTCACAAAACCGCAAAAACACTGATAATTTTAAAAAATCTTTTGTTGTTTTTGTTTCCATTTCGCTTCATTTGTTGTTGCATTGCAACACTTTTGCATTCTATACTAGAAGCATCTTACTAAGGAGGTGCGCCATGGCTCGCATCGCTTTCATCGCGCCGGACAAACAGCTTTTTCTACAAGGGAAAAAAGTCATCGCCGACATGGGTTTGACAGAGCAAGTCAGCCTCTATTTAGGGCGCCTTAAACGAGGCATCCGCATTGCCAAAAAGCTGGAACGCCAGGACGTGGACGTAATCATCTGCCGCGGCGGCACCGCTCATCTCATCATTCAGTCTCGCGTCCGCATTCCGGTTGTTGAAATCGCCATCACCGGTCAGGATCTAGCCCAGGTATTTCATGAGGCAAAAAGGCTGACCGGTCTGACCCGACCGCGCGTCGCCATGCTGGCCTTTGAAAACATGGGGCACGACATTGAAACCCTTTCTCAAATTCTCGGTATCGAGCTGCGCGTTTATCCGCTACAAAGCACCGCCGACATTCCCCTGCGCATCGAAGAGGTAAAAAAAGACACCACCGACTTGGTCGTCGGCGGCATTAAAACTGTACTTCTGGCTGCCAAAGAAGGCTTGCGCACCCAGCTCATCCGCTCTGGAGAGTTTTCTATCCGCGCCGCTTTCCTGGAAGCCCAAAAAATATCTTTAGCCCGAACGATTGAAAAAGAGCATTCCCAGACTTTTAAAGCTTTGGCCGACTACTCCTTGGAAGGCATCATCGGCGTCAATCGCCAAAAGCGAATTGAAGTATTCAATCCTGTGGCGGAACACTTGCTGGGAATTTCGGCCGAGGAGGCTCTTGGTTATTCCATTGAAACGGTCTTTCCTCAGCTTGATTTGGACAGTTGTTTTACCAAACAGCAACCTCTTATCGGCCACACGCTCCGCTCCGGCCCCCGCTGGCTGACGCTCAACCTGGCTCCCATCATTGTCGACAATCAGGCCAGCGGCTGCATCGTCACGTTTCAAGACATCAGCCGCATCCAAGAACTGGAGGCCAAAATACGCAACGATGTGGTCGCTCGCCAGTTTGTCGCCAAATACCACTTCCCTCACATCCTGGGAGAATCGCCGGAAATCCAGGAATGCAAACGCATGGCCAAGGAAATCGCTCAAGTGGACGCTACCGTCTTGATCACTGGCGAATCCGGCACCGGCAAAGAACTGTTCGCTCAAAGCATCCACAATGCCAGCAATCGCAACACTGGCCCATTCGTCGCCGTCAACTGCGCCGCCCTGCCGACCAACCTGCTGGAAAGCGAACTTTTTGGCTATGTAGAGGGCGCTTTTACGGGCGCTACCAAAAAAGGCAAAGCCGGCTTATTCGAGCTAGCCCACCGGGGCACCCTCTTTTTGGATGAAATCTCCGAAATGGACCCTTACGCCCAAAGCCGGCTCCTTCGCGTGCTCCAGGAGCGGCAGGTCATGCGTTTGGGCGACGATAAATATATCTCCGTCGACGTGCGCATCATTGCCGCTACCAACAAGCCCCTCAAAGCACTCACGCAAAACGGCGCTTTTCGCCAGGATCTCTTCTACCGACTCAAGGTTCTCACCTTAACTTTGCCGCCCTTGCGACGCCGCACCCATGATGTGCCTCTTTTGGCCGAACACTTTCTCACACTCTTCCAGGAACGCCACCACAAGCGCCTTTCCATTCATCCTTCCGTGTACGCCTATCTGGAACAATACCCCTGGCCTGGCAACGTTCGAGAGCTGCGCTGCTTTGCCGAGCGGCTGACCATCATCGCTAAGGAAGTTCTCTTAGATATTCCTACGATCGAACACTATTGGGATGACCGCGAGGAATGCGAACAGCCCGCACCCCCGCCGCTTGCAGAAAAAGAACGCATCTTGCAAGCACTGCAACATTGTCAAGATAACATTTCCCGCACAGCTTCTTTGCTGGGCATAGACCGCAGCACCCTCTACCGCAAACTTCGCCAGCATCAGATCGAAGTGCGTAAAGGTCCGCGCGTTTGATACCCCGAGATTATAACGAAATGAGTTGATTTCATGCACACAGGCCTTGTGTTCGGCCTCTTCTTTTTTGGCCTTCTCTGCAGCGTCCAGCAGCACATTCCGCTTCTTTATCCGCTTTTGCTGGGTCTGGTCGCTTTCACCGCCTTGGCCGTGCACCAGGGACATTCCCTGACAGCCTTGACCAACATGATGTGGGCAGGTTCGCGCAAATCACTGATTGTCATCAAAATTTTCGTGCTTATCGGCGTCATCACCGCCATCTGGCGCTCTGCCGGCACCATCTCTACCATTGTCTACTACGGCATCGCTTGGATGCCTGGTGATTACTTCCTACCAGGCGCTTTTCTCCTTTGTTCGCTGGTTTCTTTTCTCTTGGGGACTTCTTTCGGCACCGCCGGCACGATCGGCGTTGTGCTTATGGTGCTGGCGCAGAGCGGACACATGGACGTCTCCATGGCAGCAGGAGCTATCATCGCAGGAGCTTATTTTGGAGACCGTTCTTCGCCCATGTCCTCCAGCGCCAACTTGGTCGCCGTCCTCACCGGCACCAGCCTTTACGACAACCTAAAAAACATGTTTCGCTCCGCCTGGATTCCTTTTTTTCTTTCTACTCTAGCCTACGTCTGGCTGTCCCAAAACCATCCGCTCCAATTTCAGGCAGACAGCATTTCCCAGGAAATCGCCACTACCTTCAACCTATCCCCTTTAACACTGCTGCCAGCTCTTGCTATTTTAATCCTGGGCGCTTGCCGCACCGACGTCAAGCTGGCTATGGGCATTAGCATCCTCCTTGGCGCCTTCCTCAGCGTATGGGTGCAGCAAGTATCTGCCGCGCAGTTGGTCCAATACATTCTTTGGGGCTATACTTCAGAACATACTGGATTTTTCGCTGGTATCATCCAAGGGGGCGGACTTTTTTCTATGCTCAATGTGGCCTTGATTGTGCTCATCTCTTCAGCCTATGCCGGCATCTTTGCCGGCACCAACCTGCTGCAGAATTTCGAAAACGCTTTAATGAAATTGAGCCAGCGTACCAGTCCTTTTGCCTCCTTGCTGCTCTCCAGCCTAGGCACTGCCGCTTTTAGCTGCAACCAGACACTAGCTATTTTGCTTACCCACCAATTGGCCCACAAAGCCTATGCTAGTTGCCGCCTTAGTGCATCCCGCCTGGCGCTGGATCTAGAAAATTCGGTCGTGCTTCTCTCCGTGGTCATTCCCTGGAACATCGCCGGCGCCGTACCGGCCGCCGCCTTGGGAGCTGACGCCTCCTTCATTCCCTATGCTTTTTATCTCTTCCTAGTCCCTTTATGGTGGCTGTTAAAATCAAAAAATAACGATCGAAGGAGGGCATGATGTACGATATTTTAACAGGAGTATAATGAGGGTTCGAATGAAACTACGGTGGCCGTGATTGTATTTGAGACTTTTGGGAGCAAGACGGTCCGCAGGACGTAAAAACAGGAGGCGACGGAGAAATATGCCGCCGTTTATACAGAAGCTCCTAGCCCTTAATAACCCTAGGTTTTTCATCTGTTAAACCTTATAAATTTTTGTATAGCAAAAAAGACCGCTACGCGGTCTTTTTTAATAAGAGAAGCCTGTTCATTCCTGGGGCTGTTTTTCCTCCCCCAGCATTTTTTCCAAGAACACCTCTAGCAGCTCCGGATCAAACTGCAGGCCTCTGCCGCGGCGCAATTCCAACTCCACCTGCTCTTCTTCCTGCGCTTCGCGGTAGACGCTATAGTTTGTCATGGCATCATAAGCGTCAACAATGGCCACAATCCGGCTTTCCAGCGGAATCTCCTCACCCTTGAGCCCCCTGGGATAGCCTTTACCGTTCCACCATTCATGATGCGTACGAATGAGCTCGGCAATCCCCTCTAGTTCCGGAATCACCAGCGCAATCCGATAGCCAATCTCCGCATGCCGCTGTATTTCTTGTCGCTCTGCTTCGGTCAACGGCTCTTCTTTGGTCAACAACGGTTCCGGCAAGCCGATACGCCCTATTTCACGAAACTGCGCCAGCAGAACTACCTTCTCAATAGCTTCTTCTTCCAGCGCCATTTCCCTTGCCAGCTTTTCCGCCAACGCCTTTAACCGCTGCGAATGTCCGTTGGTTACAGATTCGTGAAGCTCAATCATTTTTAGCAACGCTTGAATGACTACGCTCCGCGTGCTTTGCTTGCGGAAATTCTTCTGCCTGTACATAGAATCGTCCGCTTCACGCAGTACATTGTGCAGTTCATCGCCGCCAGGCACACAGCAAGCTTGATACCGGCAGCCAAAGGAAATCTGCAGCGGCATTTGACCGCCGTCCTGCTTTTGCGCTTCCGTTTGCAGTTGCTGGTACCAATTCCACAGCTCCTCTTCCTGGATATCGACCAACAACGAAACAAATTCATCGCCGCCAGTCCGTACGGTGATGGCCGTCTCCGGCAAAATCTCCCTAAATAAGTCTGCCGTACGCCGCAAGAGCGTATCACCGGCTTCATGGCCGAGGGTATCATTGACAATCTTCAAGCCATCCAAATCGCCACAAATTATGCCAAACCCTTTTACACCGCTTTGGGCATATTTATTTAGCACCATTTCCAAAAACGTACGGTTATAGAGCCCTGTCAGAGCATCATGCCAGCAATGGTACTGCATCAGTTCTTCGGCTTTTTGACGCTCCTTTAATTCTCCTTGCAAGGCTTGGTTCAGTGTATCAATCTGAAAATGATCTTCGCGCAACCGCGCCAGCATTTCTTCTATTTTTCTTGCAATCCGGGCCAGCTCGTCATTACCACCACTAGGAAGTTTAGGGCGTTCTCCTGTTCCAACATTGCGAATATCCGCCAAAAAATCCCCCAACCGCCTAAGCCGCCGGGTCAATAGCACATCCAACCCATAAACAGAAACAAACAAAGACATAATTAGCACTGCAATACTCAGCATAAAGAAGTACTGATATTGGTGTTGCATCTCTTGGTATAAATACCGTGGCAGATCCAACCGCAGCAAAATCCCCTTCTGGCCGAAAATATCCCCCAGCGGCCAATACGCCCGAATTAGCTTTTCGTCTTTCTCTTCAGACCAAGTCCCCACCGCCTGCCCATAGCGCGCCTGCAGCTCCTCCTCTTGTTCCAAAACCAGCGAAGCCTGCAGCATCTGTGAAAACTCCTTCAGCAAATCAGCATCCACCAACTGGATCATCACTAAAAAGCCAACACTAGGACCGCGTTTGTCGCTGTGCAAAATTTGCTGAGCCGCTACCAGTACCGGTCGACCATTTAAGATGGCCAAACCTTTAACGTTCTCTCCTTGGCGCAATTGTTCCTGTAGCTCAGGGGAGTTTGCCAGCTGTCTTTGCCAATCTGCTTCAAAGCGCAACAACTCTTTTTCTTCCCATTCTCCCAACAGTGAGCGACTATAACAAATCTTGTACGCCGGATCTAAAATCAGCACCCAGTCTACGCGCAAATTGCTCATAGCGTCATCGCTCAGATTGTCCCGCGCAAATTTCCGTTCCGACGGCTGCTGGGCAAAATCATACAGCTCATCCCACGGCGCCCAGTCTGCCACCGTAAGAGCCAAACGCTTCTCCTCCGCCGCCCATAAATGCTGGGTCCATTTCTCCTTATCTGCCGCCTGCCTCTCTTCCCAGCGTTCATATTCCGGCGCCCACACCCAATAAGCCGCCATATACATGGCAGCTACAATCAACGCTCCCATCACCAGTTGAGAAAAGGCAATCTTTGTGCCAATGCGCATACTCTCACCTACTCGTCTCAGCATCTTTTCGCCACTCAGCTAAGATCCCGCACCAGCCGGCGTTCTTCAAGCTTTGCCGCCATTATAAAGGCTTAGTATCACTAGATATTTTATGAAAATTAGAAGATTATGTTTCTCTTATGAGAATACGCTATTTTTTTGAATTTTCCTTCCATTCTTTGTATATTCACTAATAAAAACTAGAGAGGTACGAATGGGGGAACCAGAACAGCGGCGGCTATGTTCTTCTAAAAAGAAGCGCAACAGCGATATATATCGCTATTGCGCTCTGTGACATTGCGTTTTTTATTATCAGCCTTCGCAAACTGTGGTCGCCTTAATTTTAGTATTCTAAATGGTCATCCACTTTGACCCGCTTACGAAACACCCAATACGTCCACGCCTGATAAACCAGCACGATAGGCACCAAGGTCAGCGCCACAACCGTCATAATCTTCAAGGTATACGGTGTCGAAGCCGCCTTGGTAATGGTAATACTCCACTCTGGATTTAAGCTAGAAACCATCAACCGCGGGAAAAGCCCCCCGAAAAAGCCAGCCGTCGTAAAAACGATAGCCAAAGAGCTCATCACGAAGGCCCAGCCAAAGCGGCTGCGCAACGTCAGGACATAGGAAGTCACAAAGGTAAGCACCGCCAAAATCAGTCCTGCCGCCCCCAGAGAGCTGCGGAACAAATCAGTATTGGTGTAGGTCATGCCGACACAAGCCAAATACACCACCGCCGCCAGCAAACCGCTCTTCAACGCCGCGCCGCGAGCACGTTCAATCATTTCCCCATCGGTTTTCAGCGTCAAAAACAGCGCGCCATGGTAAAGGAAAACCAACAGGAACGCCGCGCCGCCTACCAACGTGTAGGGACTGAGAAGATCAAAGAAAGTGCCTACATACTGCATTTTCGCATTCAAAGGCACGCCTTGGATCAAATTAGTCACCGCTACGCCCCAGAGCAACGCCGGAATGGCGCTGCCGCAGAAAATGGCCCAATCCCAAGTCGCACGCCAAGCAGGCCTCTCGTCCTTGCTGCGAAATTCAAATGCCACACCTCTGGCGATGAGCGCCATGAGCATTAGAAAAAGAGCCATATAAAAGCCACTGAACAAGGTAGCATACATATGTGGAAACGCCGCAAACATCGCGCCGCCAGCAGTAATCATCCACACCTCATTGCCATCCCAAACAGGACCAATGGTGTTGATAATCACGCGACGCTCTGCATCATTTTTCCCCAAGAAAGGCAGCAGCATCCCTACACCATAATCAAATCCTTCCAGAAAGAAGAAGCCTGTGAAAAGCACCGCCACCAGAATGAACCAAAGAGTTGTCAGTTCCATACCGTCGCCTCCTCTGTCCGCCCTTCTTCATCGGGGCCTTTTTTGATGAATTTAAAGACCAAATAAACTGCCGCAGCCGCCAAAAGGCCGTAAATCACCGTAAAGCCAAACAAGGACAACCAAATTTCCGTAGAGGTCACATTCGTAGACACTCCGTCAGCTACTTTTTGCAAACCGATAACAAGCCATGGCTGCCGCCCCGCTTCCGCTACAAACCAACCGCAGGAATTTGCTACATATGGCAACAGCATGCCTAGCATTGCTAATTTCAAATACAGTCGCGACGATTCCAGTGCTTCTTTACGATACAGCCATAAGCCCAATACCCCCAGCGCCATCATAGCTACACCGGCACCGGCCATAAAGCGAAAAGCAAAAAAGAGCGGCGTAACCTGTGGAATATAATTGCCAGGCCCGTATTTTTGCTCCGCTTCGCGCTGCAAATCTTTAATGCCTTTGACTTCCCCTTGGAACGAGTCGTACGCCAGCAGCGTCAACATGCCGGGCACGCCCACTTCCATGGTATTGCGTTGATTTTTCTCATCCGGAATCACCGCAATCGCGAAAGGAGCCGGATCAGCGGACTCCCACAGCGCTTCTACCGCCGCTAGCTTCATGGGCTGCACTTGTCCCATATACTGAGTCTGCACATGCCCGGTGCCCATAACCGCCAGAGAGCCTGCTAAAAGCACTACCGTCCCTAGTTTAAAAGAAGGACGGAAGATTTCCAGATGCCGGTTACGCAGCAAATACCAGGCACTCACCGCTACCAAGAATGCGCCGCCCGTAGTCAAGCCGGACAGCACCGTATGGGGAAACTGTTTCCATACATAGGGATTCAGCAACAGCGCGCCGAAATCGACCATTTCCGCTCGGCCATTCTGCAAGGCATAGCCAACAGGATGCTGCATAAACGAGTTGGCGACTAGAATCCAGAAAGCCGATAGATTGCTCGCAAAAGCCACTAAGGTGATGCATATCGCGTGCACCTTCGGCGACAAGCGGTCCCAGCCGAAAATCCACAAGCCTAAAAACGTAGATTCCACAAAGAAGGCGGATAACGCCTCCATCGCCAAGGGGGCGCCGAAAATATCCCCCATAAAGCGGGAATATTCCGCCCAGTTCATACCGAAGTGGAACTCCTGCACAATGCCAGTCACCACGCCAACGGAAAAATTGACCAAAAATAGCTTGCCCCAAAACTGCGTCATCCGCTTGTACTCGCTGCGCCCTGTACGCACCCACTGCCATTCCATCCAGGCCAGCAGCACCGACAAGCCCAAGGTTAAAGGTACAAACAGAAAATGATACGTAGAAGTAATGCCGAATTGCCATCTTGCTAATAAAACCTCACTCATGACTCACCCTCCTGCCTTTCATTTTTTTGAAATTCCCGCCGCCTCGCAGCCAAAGAAGCGAACTCAATTCCATGCAGAGAGTCCAGCAGCGTCGCCTGCACTCCCTGCAGTGCTTCATGCACCGGACATACACGGCTGCAGCCGATTTTACAGCCGTCCGCGCTTACCAGACAGCGAGAAAGCTCCACCGGCCCTTCCATAGCTTCAATCACCTGCAGCAACGAAATGCCTTCCGGCTGCCGATTCAGAACAAAACCGCCTTCAACACCACGATGAGAACGAACAAGTCCCGCTCGGTTCAAAAAGCGCATTACTTTGCGCAGAAACTGCACCGGCACTTGTTCCTGCTTGGCGATTTCCTGGCCACTAACAATGGTTCCCGGCGGTTTCGCCGCCAAGTGAAGCACAATGCGAAAAGCATAGTCCGTCGCCTGCGTAAAATGCATTCTTTTTCCTCCTTTGCAGCGTATGTATTCTTTATTCAATACCGTACCGGTACGGTACTATTTACTTGTATAGTATTCTCATTTTTTCTATTTGTCAATCATCGTTATTAAATAGCAGGCTCTGTTTTTTATTAGTAAGTCGCCTTCGCAAACGCAGTTTTCATATATTAGGCTTGTATTCTTTATAAAATTTTAATTTCTTGCAAGATTTATGGGATAAATATCGAATTATACTAGCATCACTCTAAAAAAGAGGTGTTGACCATGCAGGAAGATTTTCGCCTTCTTTTGCTTGCCGATACTACCCTAGATCGCAAACAGCTAGAACGCCTCCTGTCCAAATATGCGCCTCAGATTTGTCTTTATGAGCAATCCTTTTCGGAAAAAATTTCGGAAGTTTCTTTCCATGGAGCTCTTGTAGATTATTCTCTCAGCACCGCCAGCGGTTTGCCCTTATGGCAGCATTTTCAAGAGCACCATCCGTACATCTCTTTGATTTTGCTTACTGACGAAACGATCTGGCCACAGCAAGCCATTGACGCCGGCATTATCGATTTTGTTCCTAAAAGCGCTGTCTGTAACCCCCATGTGCTGTTGCCGCTTCTATTGCGTCTCCAACAGCAGCAACACCATACACAACACCTGCTGGCGCAAGTGCGCCACAGCGAAGCGCAGCGGCATTTGCTGATAGAGCAGACAATCGGCGGTATTCTCCTCAGTGATCCTCAAGGCTATTACGTAGAAGCCAATTCTCGCATGTGCGCTATGCTGGACTATGAAAAAGAACAGCTTCTCGGCCTGCGTCTGGAAGATTTGACACCGCCGGAATTGATTGCCCGTCTAGGCGAACTGCGCAGCCCTCTGCCGGCAGGAACTTCCTTGCTCATTGATTGGGCGCTTTTGCGCAAAGACGGCACCCATATTCCAGTGGAAATGAAAATTTCCCGCAGCGGCAACCGATATCTCAGCATCGTCCGGGACATCACCCGCCGCCAACGCAAAGATGCCGTATCCGCGCTGCTACATCGGATTAATCAAGCGATTTTAAAGGATCAACCGGTCAAACGCATTTTGGGCATGGTTTGTGAGGAATTATTGTCTATTTATTCCCTAACCCTCAGCTTTGTCGGCGCCAAGAACGCCGATGGCAACGTCGAACTATGCCAAGCCGCCTGTACTAACCCCGAAGAAATACCCAAGTTGATCATTCGCTGGGATGACACGCCTCAAGGCCATGGACCTAGCGGCGAAGCGCTGCGCACCGGCAAAACGCAGATGATCAGTTGTGACGACCCTCGTTTTTCTCCCTGGACTGAACAAGTAAAGCACTACGGATTGGAAGGAGCCATCTCCGTCCCCATGTCTTTAGGCAACAATTTGGATGGCGTTCTTTGCATTTACGGTAAAAAAGGCTATATCTGGAATGAGGAACTAAAAACGGAATTGGAGCGAGTCGCCCAAAAAATCACCAATGTGTTGCAGTTTACCCACCATCGCCAGGAAGCAAATCTTTTGCGTTCCGCCTTGCGCACTACTGCCAACAGCGTCGTTATTACCGACGCGGCAGGAAAAATTTGCTGGCTCAACTCCGCGTTCAGCGCACTTACCGGATATTCGGAAGCGGAAGCCTTGGGAGAAAACCCACGCATTTTACGCTCCTTATTGCAGGACGACTCTTTTTACCAACATCTTTGGAGCACCATTACCTCTGGCCAGCCCTGGCATGGCGAGCTTGTCAACCGGCGCAAGGACGGCAGCTTATATCACGAAGAAATGACCATCACACCAATTTGGGACGCCGATGCCGCAATTACTCATTTCGTAGCGGTCAAACAAGACATTACCGCCCGTAAAGAGGCGGAGCTGGCGTTAGAGACCTACCGTATGTTTTTCCATAACGCCCGCGATAAAATGTTTCTGCTGGATACGGACGGCATTATTATCGCCGCCAATCAGGCCGTTGAGCTTACTTATGGCTACACGGCCGAAGAATTGCAGGGTCTCAGCATCCGCACGCTACGCGCGCCGGAAACTCTTGGCGACTGGCCAGAGCAAATCCAGACAGCCCGAGAGGCCGATATTCTTTTTGAGACCATGCACCAGCATAAAGACGGCACTGCATTTCCCGTCGAAGTTCGCTCTTGCCAAGCAGTTCTGGATGGTAAGAAGTACCTTTTAAGCATTGTTCGCGATATTAGCGTTCGTAGAAAAGCGGAACAAGAAACCTGCGAAGCCCAGCAGCGAGCGGCGCAATCGGAACGCATGGCCCTCATCGGCACTATGGCCGCCGCGATTACCCATGAGATTAATCAGCCTCTTAACGCCCTGCAGTTAACCGCCGATGGACCGCTTTACCTCCATCACCACAACAAGCCAATTGACACGCAGCGACTCTGGGACGCCTTAGAGAAGATCTCCAAACAAAGCCGCCGCATCAGCAGCATCATCCAAAGCATGCGCTCTTTTGTACGCAGCGGCTCTGAAAAAACTACAGGCTCCTGTGATTTGAATGAAGCCGTCCGCGCAGCCGCCGAAAATTTACGTTCACGACTTCTAGAAGAAGGCATTCAATTGCAATTGGAATTAGATAAGGAAGCCAGCTATGTTCCCGGCGATTCCATGCGCCTGGAAGAAGCCATCACCAACTTGCTGCTCAACGCCGAGCAGGCTTTAGGAGAGGCTGACACAACATCAACCAAACACATCGCTCTGCAAACTCAACACAAAGGCGATTATGCCATTTTGGAAGTTCGCGACAATGGCCCGGGCTTCAAAAGCGATATTCTCCCCCGCGCCTTCGAGCCTTTCGTTTCCACCAAGGCCGTCGGCCAAGGCATGGGACTGGGCCTGGCGATTGTCCGTTCGCTCATGCAGGCCTACGGCGGCGACATTACCGCGGAGAACATGCCTACAGGCGGCGCCTGCATCCGCGTGGTCCTGCCCCAGCAAAACCAGTGACCAGAACACCACCATATGACACCAGCGACAGTGCCGGATGCACCAAGGATGGCATAGCAACCGATGTCCGGCTATGGGCTCGAATGAGGATTACGGAAGCAAAGAAGCCAGGAAGACACAACGGTCTTTCCTGGCTTTTTTGTCTTACCGCAGCCATTTCAAGAGCGTGTCCGGAATATCTCCTAACGATACCAAACACTCGGCGCCTCCGTTTTCATAGGCGGCCTTAGGCATGCCGAAAACTACAGAAGAAGCCTCGTTCTGCGCCAACGTTCGGCCGCCAGCCCGCCGCATCTCCACCATGCCGTCCGCTCCATCTGAACCCATACCGGTTAAGATAACGCCAAGAGCATTGCGCCCCACCTGCTGCGACACCGACTTAAAAAGCACATCCACCGATGGACAATGTCCGCTGACATTGGGACCGTCATAGCACTCTACCAAGTACATGCCGCCGCTGCGCCGCACCCGCATGTGCTTGCCTCCGGGAGCTAGCAAGACGCGCCCGGGCATGACGCGCTCCCCGCCCTGGGCTTCCACAACCTCCATCAGCGCTACATCATTAAGACTGGATGCAAAGCTTTTGGTAAAACCAGCTGGCATGTGCTGCACAATGACCACTCCCGGCATCGTCGGCGGCAGCATCTTAACAATGCGCCGTATAGCTTCCGTTCCGCCTGTAGAAGCGCCAATGGCAATGACCTTGTCTGTCGAATTAGCCAGCGCCCGCTCTTCCTGCCCCGAAATAACCCGTTGTACAGGAAGCTGTTTTTTTTGCTGCGCCAGCCGTTTCCAGGCGTCCAAATTGGCCGCCGCCGCCATTTTCACCTTGCCCCGCAGTTCCTGCATCATGGCGCCCAGCCCTCTGGCGATGTCGGATTTCGGCTTATTCACGAAATCAATCGCCCCCGCCTCGAGAGCCTCCATAGTAATTTGCCCGCCCCTTTCCGTCAGGGCGCTAACCATAATTACCGGCAGCGGATACTGTGTCATGAGACGCCGCAAAAAAGCTACACCATCCATGCGGGGCATCTCCACATCCAACGTCAGCACGTCCGGATGCAACTGCAGTATTTTGTCGCGAGCCATATAGGGGTCTGTTGCCGTGCCTACCACCTCAATTCCCGGGTCCTGCGCCAGGCCGCGGCTGAGAATATCTCGGACCAATGCCGAATCATCCACCACCAGCACCCGGATTTTGCCCATGCTACACTTCCCTCCTTCGTCCGGCCCATTTCTGGTAGATCGCTGGCTGCACTGGCTGAAACAGCTCCCGTTTGTCCAGCGATTCCGAATGTCCGATAAACAAGTGACCTTCTTCCTGCAGATAATGATGAAACTTTTCCAGCAAGCCACGAATCACTTCCTGGGAAAAATAGATCATCACATTACGACAAAAGATAAGGTCAAAACGCCCTTTAAAGGGATAGGGAGAATGCATCAAATTCAACTTACGGAATACGGTTAAACGCCGCAAATCTTCATTGACCTGCCAGTTTTCCCCGTCGACCTTGGAAAAATAGCGAACGCGCTGCAATTTGGACAATTTCTGCACTTGCGTGTCCGTATATACCCCCTGTTCCGCTTGACTCAGAACGCTCTGGGAAATGTCGCTGCCCAGGATTTTTATATCCCACCGTGAGGCTTCCTCTCCCAGATATTCAGCGACCACCATAGCCAAGGTATATACCTCTTCTCCGGAGGAACAACCTGCCGACCAAATGCGCAGCTTGCGTTCCTTGCGCGTTTGCAGGGCAGGCAAAACTTTTTTTTGCAAAAACTCAAAATGGTCTTCTTCTCGAAAAAAATACGTATAGTTTGTCGACATCACATCAGCCAGTTCTAGTAATGCTCGGCCACTAGCATCCCGCCGGAGATATTCTACATAGTCTGCGAAAGAAGCCATCTCATGACGACGCAACACTTTCTGCAATCGGTCGCAAATCAGACTCTGCTTAGGTGTATCATAATGAATGCCGAAACGCTCATACAGCAAGCTGCATATATCCAAAAATTCTCTGCGCCGCAACGGAATATGCGACCATTCATGCATGGCCCACCACTCCTTTTTTACACGGGAGCCGCTTAACCGTCTTAGAAAATTCTCGGCAGCTCCCGCATCAGCTCAACCGTCAAAATTGATCAAAGCCACGTTCGTCTAGAGAAATAACGTCTTCCGGCGCCGGTCTTCCGGTGCCTTTACTTTTGCGCCCGGATTCTTCCGGCGCGCTTCTTGCCGCAACCTGTCTAGGCGCAAAGGCTATCCCTTCTTGGAGCCCTGCCCCGCCGACATTCATTAAGCGTTGCAGGCGGAAACGTTCTACCATCCTCTTGAGCTGTACCGCCTGGGCCGACAATTCTTCGCTGGCCGCCGCCAATTCTTCGGAATTGGCCGTATTCTGCTGTACTACCTGGCCAACCTGAGAAGCGCCTTCGTTAATCTGTTTGATACCTTGGGCTTGTTCCCGCGAAGCGGCGGCAATTTCGCTCATTAAATCCGCCACTTTCGTAATGCCATCAACGATTTCGGTCAGCGATTCCGACGTTGTATGCGCAATGCTTGTACCCACTTCGGTCTTCTTCACCGAGTCCTCAATCAGCGCCGTAGTTTCCTTGGCCGCTTCGGCGCTACGCTGCGCCAGATTGCGTACTTCCTCGGCCACTACCGCAAAGCCCTTACCATGCTTGCCCGCCCGCGCGGCTTCCACCGCAGCATTGAGCGCCAGCAGATTGGTCTGAAAGGCGATTTCATCAATGACTTTGATAATTTTGGAGATGTTGGTGCCGGATGCATTGATATCATTCATCGCTCCTACCATTTGCTGCATCATGCTACTTCCTTTTTCCGCATGATCCCGCACCGTAACCGCCATCTGATTTCCCTGCATGGCATTTTCAGCATTGAGGCCGGTCTGTGCCGACATTTCATGAATCGAAGCAGAAATTTCTTCCATAGTGCTGGCCGTTTCCGTAGCGCCTTGGGACAAGGACTGGCTGGCGTCGGAAATCTGCCGCGACCCTGCCGCCACCTGATCCGTCGAGGACGCTACTTGACGCAGCACGTCATTCATGGAAACAAGCGTGCTGTTCAACGCTTTCTTCATAACCGCGTACTCGCCCTTGTAGTCGCCTTCCATTTGCACATCCAAATTACCCTGCGACATTTCTTTCAGACAGCTTACAGCTTCGTTGATCGGTGTCACCACTGCGTCCAGCGTTTTATTCACGCCTTCTACAATGCGTCGGTACTCGCCGCCATGGCTCGTCGCATCCGCACGTTTTTCCAGATTTCCTTCAATAGCTTCCGCTGCCAAGCCGTCAATATCATTCACAACATGACGGATGTTTTCACGCATCATAATCAACCATTCGTGAATCTGATCGTCATCTGACGCCTTGCGCATATCCGCCGTCATATCGCCATTGGCAATTTTCGTCACATAGGCAATAAGCTCTTTCATCCAGTCATGCATGCTGTTAACAGCGTTTTTCATGCGCTGATGATCGCCGGCGCACTCAATATTCACGCGTTCGCGCAAATCACCGCCGCTGAGTTTCTGCAAAATCCGGTTGCTTTCGCCCAACGGATGCAAAATAGCGTCCAAGGTGGCATTGAAAGCTTCTACCAGCGTACGATACTCGCCTTGATGCTTAGAAGCGTCAGCGCGCTGCTTCAGTTGGCCTTCTACTGCCGCCGAAGCCATTTGATTTACTTCGCCTAATACTTGCTGCAAGTTTTTCACACACAACTGTAGACTCTGATTGAGCACGTCCTTGTCGGAGCGCACCCGGATATCGGCGCTCAGATCCCCTTGGCTGACGCTTTGCAAATGTCGCGCCGTCATTTGAATATTGTCCGCCATCACTTGGAAGGAAGCAGTCAGTTGTCCCACTTCGTCTTTGGTAGCGCCGCCTTTAAGTTGCAGTTGCACATCCCCTTGTGCCATACGGTTGGCGGCATCTACAAGCTCTTTCAACGGATTGCTGATGCCCCGCGCGATAAAAACCCCCAGTCCCAGTGCTACTACAATTGCAACAACAATCAATATGATCATATTTTGCGTTGCATCCTGCGCTGTAACCGCATTACTTTCATATCGACTTCCAGCTTGCTTGACTTGCAAAGAAGACAATTTATCAAAAGACTCCCTCAGTTTGTCCGCATTACGTCTTGTTTCATCTGCATACATAGCACTTAACGATCTCTCTTTATCTCCAGAAATCCAGAGAGCTGCTATCGTTTCTATATCTCGATAAAATAAGGCGTAGCTTTTCTTCACATTTTCCAATTCGGTTTTTGCTTCGTCACTACGAATTTCTTTTTCAAAAGTTGAAATACTCTGCTTGACCGCTTGGTCTTTATCTCGAATTCCCTGTAAATACTTATCTTTATTTCCATCATTACGATCAATCATCATATTCCGCAAGTTGACACGAATTTCATAAAATGAAACGGCTATTGCATTGAGCGTATCTAATGGTTTTGTATTGTTCTCGTACAAAATCTTATCCGCTTCACTTAATGTTTTCATATTGCTTACGCCGACATAACCAACCGCTCCGGCTAAAAAAGCTACCATGCAAAACCCTAGCAACAAACGCCCCATGATCTTCATGTTTTTAAACCAACTCATCCTTGTCGCCTCCTTTTAGCTCATTCAAACAAAAGTTTTTCCACATTCAACAAGATCTTTACCTTGTCGCCAACCTTGCCCAAACCGCTTATATAGCGGTTGATGTGATTCTTGCGCAAATCCGGCGCTTCTTCGACACAGGAGTCGTCTATATTGAGCACTTCGGACACCCGGTCGACAATGAGGCCGATCATCTGCTCTCCCACGGTAATGACGATGATGCAAGTCCGCTCGTCATACTCCTGCGGCTCCAGGCCAAAACGGATGCGTACATCCATTACAGGAATCACCTTGCCACGCAAATTGATAACACCTTTGACATATTCCGGCAAATCCGGCATGTCGGTAATGTACTGCATGCCCACAATCTCCCGGACATGACGAATTTCCACGCCGAATTCCTCTTTTTCCATCATAAACGTGAGGTACTTATTCTCTAGCGTATCCTCTTCGTCTTCCTCTTCCAGCAAATCATCGTCTACATCATTTCTTTGCCGGTCTTCACTCATGTCTGACGCCTCCTTTCCGCTTCCCACGCAGCTTACAAGCCTACGCTCATCGCCGCTTCATCCACCGCCACAAGCAGGCTGCCGATGTCCAGGATAATGCTGGCGCCGCCGTCGCCCAAAACCGCCAGCCCCGCCGCGCCGCGCACAGACCCCAGATATTCCGGCATGCCTTTGATGACAATCTGCTGCTGCCCTAAAAGCTCATCCACTAACAAGCAACACCGCTTGCCCTCGCTTTCCACAATGACCACAATGCCCTTATCTAGCTGCTTTACCTCGGTCTTCACTCGATAAAATTCATGCAGCCGCACGACAGGCAGCAACTCGCCCCGGACATTGACGATTTCCCCGCCGTCAGGAGTCACTGTTATCTGCGACGGTTTAGGCCGGAAGGATTCGCGAATGGAAACAATCGGCACCGTATAACGGGAACGCCCCACTTTGACGATCATGCCCTCAATGATGGCCAACGTCAGCGGGATGCGCAGCAGGAAAATGGTGCCCTGCCCCCAAATGCTCTTGATATCCACGCGACCGCGAATGCGCTCAATATTTCGTTTCACCACATCCATGCCCACGCCGCGCCCGGAAATGGCTGTCACTTTCTCCGCCGTAGAAAAACCAGGCTCAAAAATAAACTTCCAGATTTCCTCGTCCTTCAGTTCATCGCCGCTGCCACTATAAATGCCATTCTGACGCGCTTTATTCAGGATCTTTTCCCGATTCAGGCCGCGTCCGTCATCCCGTATGATAATCCAGACCTCGCCGGCAGCATGCTTGGCTTCTAAGAGCACATGGCCTGTTTCCGCCTTGCCCGCCGCCAAGCGCTCTTCCGGATTTTCAATGCCGTGATCCAGAGCATTACGGATAATATGCATCAAAGGATCACCAATTTGCTCCATAACGGTCTTGTCCACTTCTGTCTCGTCGCCAACAATGGTCAGATCCACTTTCTTGCCGGACTTGACCGAAACATCCCGCACTAAGCGGGACATCTTTTGAAAAGTAGCTGTCAAGGGAATCATCCGCATCGACATGGCCACGTCCTGAATGTCTCGGATAATTTTGCCCATATGGGAAGCCTGCTTGAGAATGCTGCCGGAACGAAGCATGCGGAAGGAAGGATTGTTAAAAACCATCGCCTCGGCAATGACTAGCTCGCCCACATAGTCCAGGAGGTGGTTCAATTTTTCCACATCCACCCGAATAGCCTGCATCAGTTGATTGCTTGTCGCATGTTCGCCAGCGTTTTTGGGCCCCTCTGCCACAACCGCAACCGGTTTGCTTTCCGCTTTAGAGGCGCTTCTCTCGCCGGTTTCCGCAGCAGCCTCCTTACCTTCCAGCCCCTGGAGCATCTTCACCAGCGCTGCTTTGGCAGGCAAATACTCTTTCTCGCCGCAGGCCAGCTTCTCAACGCCTTCGCGCAAGGAATCTACGGTTTTCAAGAGCAGCGAGCATTCCGCTGTTTGCGCCGGGCGACCTTGGCGTAGCGCCTCCAGCACCGATTCCACTTCATGCCCCACGTCCTCTAGCGGCGCTAACCCCATAAAGCCGGCATTTCCCTTAAAGGTATGCATCACTCGGAATGCCTCGTCCAAGAAGGACCGCTTGTCGGGCTGCTTCTCCCACTCGAGCAACGCTGCCGCCGCCTCGCGCAAATGTTCCAACGCTTCGGTAGCAAAACGCTCCAGCATGCCCTCGGTCAAGCCTTCTTCGTCGCCAGCACCAGTCTCTAGCACCGCTTCTTGCACTTCTTGCGGACGCTGCGTCCATAAAGCGGTACACTTCACTTCCGCCATGCCGTCGGCATGCTCCACCAGCCCCTGCAGCTCCGTCTGCTCCAGATTGGTCCGATAGACAATCGCCATATCTTCGCTGTCCACCTGCTCACAGTGATGCTCCAGCAGGTACGGATCTGGATTGCAATACAGGCTCGCTCCATGTTCTTGAAGTTTGCTTAATAACATAAACTGCCGAACCTGCGGCATGCATTCCGACGGGTCCGCCTTGGCCCAAACCAAAAAAACATGGCCGTCAGCATAGGCTTCTGTCACCGCTGGTTGCGCGATGCTTTCCACTTCGACAAAGCAATTAGGCCCATCCGCCATACTCTTATTACGTTTAAAGTCCAAGGCCTCCTGGTTGTGCTCCTTGGCCATTTTTACCAAGGCCAGCAAATCCAACTGATGCTGCGCCATCTCGTCCATATTGTCATGGGCTACATAGGCCGCAAGTTCTTGTTCCATCAAATCAATGGCTTCCAGAATCAGACTGATAGCATGGCCGTCGATGATATGCTCGCCTTTGCGGATCATATCCAGCAGGTCTTCCATTTTATGCGCCAGTTCCGCCAATAGTTCCAGCCCAATCGTCTGGGAGCCGCCCTTGATGGTGTGGAAAGCGCGGAATAGTTCCGGCACCGCCTCCACAGCGCAGCCTTCTTTTTCGTTGCTGATCAGGGCATCGGCGGCATTAGCCAATAGCTCACAGGCCTCAGAAAAGAAAATCCCGTCCAATTCTCCGAATTCCCGGTCTACCACCGGCGCTTTCGGCCGTACTGGCCCTTGTGGCACCTGCCCCTGTTCCAGTTTTTCCTGAATGGCGTCCAGTAGTTCATACAGCTTGAATGCATTAAGCGGCTTATACAAGAACGCATAGGCGCCTCCCTTACGGGAAGCTGCTGCCAGTTCCTCATTGCCGTAACCGGTAATAATAATAACTACCGCGTCTTCCCGCCGCTTCCGAATAGCCTCCAGCACTTCCAAGCCATTGAGTTGAGGCATGCTGAAATCCGTCAGCACCACGTCATGCACCGCCGGATCATAGGCGGCCAGGGCCTTAACCGGATCCTGAAAGGCATCGCATTCGCTGCCTCGTGTTTCAATACAGTCTCTAAGCGACTCCAGACTGCCCTGATCGTCATCGATGATCATGACTCGCATCTTCATCCCCCCTTTGCACCGCTGAAATCAAACTGGTTCCTGCCCTAAAACAAAGCAAGGAGCATGCCAAACGGCATACTCCTTGCTTTTCCTTGTTTAAATGAAATTGACCGCTTCGCTAAACGGCTATCTGCATCAATTTGACGCACTTGCCTGCCGCAAATTGACGCACTGCTGCATTTTCATACTCAGCCTCGCCGCAACATGCGCGTTACCGTTGAGCGACTGACCCCCAACAACCGCGCCGCTTCCTGCTGATTGCCCTTCGTATCGCGCAGCATTCGCTCTAAAATCAACTGCGCATATTGCTCTAGCTGCAACCCCGCCGCTGGTGGCGGCAATGTCAGCCAGGCAGATTCCGAAGGCCCTGCTGCGACATCTTGCTGCGGCCGCTGGCTGGCCCTTAGCTGTTCCGGCGTCACAACCTCGCCGTCAAACATAAACACCACCCATTCAATTACATTGCGCAGCTCCCGGACATTGCCCGTCCACTCCCGACCAGCCAGCCAAGCGGCGGCTTCGGCGCTGAAGCCTTGGAAATGCTTGCCCCGCTGCCGCACGCTTTCCTGCAAAAACGTCAGGCTCAGCGGTAAAATATCTTCCCTCCGTTGACGCAGGGGAGGAATATACAAATGCCCCAACTGCAAACGATAATAAAAGTCCTGCCGAAACTGGCCACTTTCCACCTGCTCTTTAATGCGGGCGTTCGTAGCGCAAATCACGCGCGCGTCACTTGTCAGCCGTTTCAGCCCTCCTACGCGATAGTATTCCCTCTCTTGCAGCAAGCGCAGCAGCTTGGCCTGATGCTCCGGTGGCAGTTCCGCCACTTCGTCCAAAAACAGAGTACCCCCCGCAGCCGCATCAAGCTTGCCTTTGCTCCCTTTGACACTGCTGCCGGTAAAAGCGCCTGCCTCATAACCGAAAAGTTCGCTTTCAAACAAAGCCGGCGTCAACGCCGCGCAGTTAACCGCCACAAAAGGTCCGCTGCCGTCCCCTCGAGGACCGTAGTGAATCAGTCGCGCCAGCACTTCCTTACCTGTGCCTGTTTCTCCTTCAATGAGCACCGGCAACGCAGGGTCGGCATGGTACTTTTCCGCCAACTCCGCCAAGAAAGCCATCGCCGGCGACACAAAACAAGGACGATTACCTTCGACCTGGGCCAATTTTTGCTTCAAACGCTGCAGTTCCTGACGAGTTTCTCCCGTCGCCTCCTGTACCGCCGCGTCAAAACGACTTGATAAATGGCGATTTTCCCGGCGCAACGCCTGGTGCTCAGCCACCCGCTCGGCAATCGCCGCCAAATCCGCTGCCGCCAGGGGTTTCAGCAAGTAATCATACGCCCCGGCGCGCAAAGCCTCTAGTATCAATTCCGGCTGCCGGTCTCCAGTCATCAAGACCACATCGCTGCGCCATCCATCCACCAGCGCCTTCAAGCGCCGCGTCATTTCCACACCACTCAGGCCTGGCATATGGATATCCGCCAATACCAAGGGGAAATCCGCTTGCTCCCATTTCCCCAATGCTTCTTGCGCTTCTGCGCATTGGACTACTTCATGCCCCAAATCTTGAAGAAACTGCGCCGCTGTATGGCGGCTGTCCTGATCGTCATCAAGCAGCAATATCCGCATAATTCGTCCTCCTGCCTTAGAACGACTTTTGTTGTTTAATTCTCCTTCTCCCTGCAAATCCCTTTATCTGCCAATCGCTTCTCTGCACCCTCCTTTCCTAATTCCTGGCGTCTTTACGTATTTGTCTAAAACTGCTATACTTTATTCGTTAACCGTTATTTATTTTTGGTTTACAAAGGAGTTGTCTGCTTATGCCAATTCGTTTTTTAACAGAAACCGCTCTTTTAGGAGCGCTGATTACCATCACCGGCGCCATTAAACTGCCAGGCCTGCTTCCTGGCACGGAGTTTCAGCTTTCCGCCCCGCTGGCGGTAGCCATCTGCGCCGCGTTCGGCTTTAAAAAATACATACTAGCAGGCGTTCTTTCCAGCGCCGTCGGCCTGCTGCTGGGCACCCAAACCTTGTTCAACGTCTACGTCGCTATGATCTTTCGCCTGGTTGTCGGCGGCGTTCTCGCCTGCGGCGGCACGTCCTGGTTCGCAGTACTTCTGGCAGGTCCCCTTGGTTCAGCAGCAGCTCGTCTTTCCTTGGCGCTTTTCCTGGGACAGGCCGCCTGGCCGCTTTTGGCCGCCGCTCTGCCCGGCATGGTTTACACCGCCATCGCCGCTTGGCCGCTGACGCAGCTTCTGCGCCGGGTCCGCAACCAATGTGAGAGGAGTGTGCGCCATGCATTTCAGCGTTAGAATGCGCGCCGCCCAGGGAGGCGCCCATGAAAACGGCGGCCGCCATATTTCCGGCGCCGAACGGCTCATTCCGCCGGAACTTCTCCTCGAAACTACGCAGGCCATGGTGCAGCGCGCCTTAGAGCACAGCCGGGGCAACGCCGACTTCATCCGCCTCACCATCGAAGCCGTCGCCCCCGCAGCTTGCCTTGCCATTCCTCTTCTGCCTTGGCACAGCCTGAAAAGCGCCAACGTAGCAGGCAGTCGCCGCCTGGCGCTGGAAGCCTTAGAGCAAGCCGGCGTCAGCGAAGAAGCGGCCGCTAAGGGTCTTTTAGCGCTAAGCAGCCTACCAGACAGCCTGCGGGGCGCCATGATCGTATCCGCCGCGACTGGCGAACGACTGGATGACACAGCCGCCCGCGGCGTCCGCGTTTCCCGCATGGACCTAGACGCCCAATCTGAGGCCCTGCCTTGGCTGCGCCAACAAGGCCTGGACGGCGAACACCCCCGGGAAGCCATGGTGCTGGCTGCCAAGGTAGCCGCCGCCCCTGGCATGGTGGCGGAACTTTGCTGGTCTGACGACCCGGAATACACCACAGGCTATGTTGCCTCACCTCGCCACGGCTACATGCGCATTCCCTGTTTGAAAGAAAAAAACAGTCCCAACGGCGGCCGGGCTTTCTTTGTCTCCCCCGACGCCGATCTTGCAGCCTTACAGCATTTTCTGGAAGAGCAGCCTGTTTTAGTACAAAATAGGCCACAGAAAGGACAAGCCTCATGAACCATCTCAAGCAAGCGCTGCATGAGCTACGCGACGCACATTTGCTGCGCCACCGCTCAACTTGCGAAGCCATTGACGCCACCCATGTCCTCTATAATGATCAACCCTGCCTACTGCTAGCCGGCAACAGCTACCTGGGTCTGACGCATCATCCAGCGGTGCAGCAAGCGGCGGCGGCCGCCGCCATGCAGTACGGCACTGGTTCCGGCGGCTCCCGCCTTACCACTGGCAGCCACACCCTATACGGAGCCTTGGAAGCACAATTAGCCGCTTTTAAGCACAGTGAAGACGCCCTTGTTTTTTCCAGCGGCTACGCTGCCAACGTAGGCGTCCTCTCTGCTTTGGGCCGCAAGGAAGACGTCTTTTTCAGCGACGCCCTCAACCACGCCAGTCTGATCGATGGCTGCCGCCTGTCCAAAGCCAAAACCGTCATCTACCGCCACAACGACATGGCCCACCTGGAAGAACTACTGGTTCAAACCCCCTGCACCGGCCAGCGCTGCCTGATCAGCGACGGCGTTTTCAGTATGGACGGCGACATAGCTCCTCTGCCGGAGCTAGTTCGCCTAGGAAAGCGTTACTCTGCGCAAATCATTCTAGATGACGCCCACGCTACCGGCGTTTTAGGCCCGGGAGGCACCGGTACAGCCGCGCACTTTGGCCTAGAAGGAAGCGTCGCCGTACAGCTTGGCACCTTGAGCAAAGCCTTGGCCAGCGAAGGAGGCTTTGTTTGCGGCAGCAAAACGCTTATTACCTATCTACTCAGCAAAGCGCGCTCGTTCATCTTTTCCACCGCCATGGCGCCAGCCACCGTGGCCGCCGCCACAGCTGCTTTGCAACAATTGCAGCAACAGCCTGAGCTGGTAACGCGCCTGCAGAGTCATGCGCGCCTTTTGCGCCAAGAACTGCTGCAAAACAGCCTAGCAGTTCTTCCCGGCGAAACGCCGATCATCCCCATCCTTACCTACGATGCTGCAGCCACGATGGACCTGGCGGAAGCTTGCCTACAAGCAGGCCTTTTGGTTTCCGGCATCCGGCCGCCCACAGTTCCTCATGGCGAAAGCCGCCTGCGCCTCACCGTCTGCGCCGCCCACAAGCCGGAAGAACTGCGCCAGGCCGCGCAAAAAATCGCCTCAGCTGCCAAAAGAATTATTAAACAAGAGTAGATGGAGTAAAGGGAGGGTTCGCAGGAGGGAACGGGGCACGGATTTAATATGAAAGTTACTTTTTTCTGTTTTCCATTTTCTCTCTCGTTCCCTCCATCTGAACCGTATTGGATTACGCGGACACGTTAAACGGCTGATTCCTCCGAACCTCATACATTAACGGAGACATGCCTCCTAATGCGCTATGCCGTCTGCGTATATTATAGTAATCCATCCAACTCCCAATACTTGTAGCTGCTTGGTTCATTGACGAAAAAGATCGTTTCTTAACGTGCTCTACTTTGAGTAAGCGGAAAAAGGATTCCATAGGCGCATTATCGTAGGGATTACCCTTGCGGCTCATACTACCAATAATTTGGTGTTCTGTGAGCAGTTCCTTATATTCTTTGGACGTATATTGGCTTCCCTGATCTGAGTGGTGGATCAATCCTCGGGTTGGTTTTTCCTTCGCCAGCGCTATTTTAAGCGCCTGGCAGGCTAAGCTAGCCGTAGGACGCGTGCCAATAGACCAACCCACTATTTTTCGTCGAGCCAAGTCCAATACGGCTGCCACATACGACCATTTACCACCCACTTTGATATACGTAATATCGGCTAACCATACCTTGTTAACTTCCGTAACGTCAAAGTTTTGATTCAGTAAATTAGGGAAGGCTTTTGCAGTAGGATCCGATTTGGTTGTTTGCGGTTTATATTTGCTTTTTATCTGTGCTCTAATCCCGTTTTCATGCATAAGCCGCTGAACTTTGCTGCGTCCAATAGAAATGTTTCTTTCTTCCCGGAGCTCTTCATACACTTTTTGAACACCGTAGTTTCCATCATTTTCGCGTTCGATTTGGCGAATCGCCGCCACTAGCACGGCATCTTTGGCATGCGCTTGAGGGCACCCAGCTTTTACCCAAGCATAATAACCGCTTCTTGAAACTTCCACGACGCGGCATATCTCCAGAACAGCATACTTGAAGCGGTTATCATGGATGAACTGATATTTTACCGGCTGTTCTTTGCGAAGTACACCGCTGCCTGCTTTAAAATAGCAATCTCGTTTTCCAATTCGTGAATGCGGCGATTGGCTTTTCTCAGCTCGTCTTCATCTGGTTTTAGGTTTCCTGATCCCGGAAAGGCATGCTCTGGATCTTCATTGTACAGGCGAATCCACTTGTAAACTGTATTTTGATGAATACCTATCTCGTTAGCTAAACTTTCACAACTCCGGCTTCCATTCAGGTATAGCTTTACAATGTCTTTTTTAAACTCTGCATCAAACTGTTTGCTTTTCATTGGACACCTCCTGGCTTTATTTTACTAGCCATTCTTCTTGTCCGCAAAAAGCAATACGGTTCAATCTACTCCCTTTGCTCCTGTTCAACATTCGTCTTCTTCTCAAACTCTGCATCCAGGAGGTTTTACATATGAAAGGATTTTTTATTACCGCTACAGGCACCGATGTCGGCAAGACCGTAGTCACCGCCGCCTTGACCTGTGCGCTGCGTCAACAGGGTTTTTCTGTAGGCGTAGCCAAACCGGCCGCATCCGGCGCGGTCCGCCAAACCGATGGCTCACTGCGTTCGGAAGACGCCAGCCTCTTAATGACTGCCGCCGGCTTAGATGAGAGCTGGCGCAATACCGTCAACCCCTATTGCTTAGAAGCAGCCCTGGCTCCAGCCACTGCAGCAGAACTGGAAAAGGTCGCAATCGAGCCGGCAGTGCTGCTCGATCGCATCGGTAAACTATCCGCCGCCCATGATCTGGTTTTAGTGGAAGGAGCGGGCGGTCTGACTACGCCTCTACACGAAGAGTATTTGATCTGCGACCTGGCTAAAGAATTGCAACTGCCCTTGCTCATTGTCGCCCAGGCTACCTTGGGCAGCGTCAATACCGCTTTGCTCACCGCTGCCTACGCCAAAAGCCAAGGACTGCAGACTGCAGCTCTGCTGCTAAATCGCTGGCCAGCTCAGCCAGGCATTCTAGAAGAAAGCACCGTAGCGTACATGAAGCGCTTAACCGGCCTGCCCGTCTGGTCCTTCCTGCCGGACATCCCGGGCCTAAACATGGCCGATGCCTCCTTAGGCGAGCTGCCCCGCCTAGCCCCAACTTCCTTTGACTTAGAGGCCTTGCTCGCCTGTTTGGAAGGATGAGGAGAACGGAAATTAAACAGGAGTATAAGGAGTAAAGGGAGGGCACGACTGAGGGTTGCAAAATACTTATGGAAAATAAATTGATCCGCAGCAGGATTTGTTGTAATCCATAGAGAATTTTTGCTCAGTGAGAAAAAGAAGCTCAGGAGTGAATCCATGGAAAGCATGCTGTTTATGGTCCATCATACCGATGATCTGCCTCTTGTCCGGCAGCAGTTGCAAAAATTACTGCAAAATTTACTAGGATTGCAAAGCGCGTTATTCGAAGTAGCGGTCAACGAAGCTTTGAAAAATGCTCTCCGCAGCAGCACCCAGACTTATGGCGATCCCCTGGTGCGCATTCGTGTGTCTCTCTTAGGGCAAGCTTATATTTCCGTGCGAATTCTCGATTACGGCGATGGCTTTCCCGGTAATACCATTTTGCGCAGCCTGCCGCCTAAAACACCTTTTGAGAGCATTCCGGCGAATCTTCCCGAAGACAACATGAGCCTGCATTTGATGCGCGCCGCTACTGACCATCTAACTTATAACCACCTAGGCAACGAAATATTAATGATCAAGCATTTGCCAAATTAATCATTTTAACCGCTTTCTTTTCACAAGAGAAAGCGGTTTTTTTCGCAAAAATCCATTTCATGTATCCGTCTCGCCGTTATCTTGAATAAGGAGGCTTTCCGATGCGTCTACATTTGATTTTATCTCTTTTTCTTTGCTGTCTCTTCGTTCTTCCCTCCACCGCCGCCGCGGAACAACGCATCTTGGTATTGCAGTCTTATCATCCCGGTTTTGTCTGGTCGGATCGCATCAACCAGGGTATTTTAGATACGGTTCCTCACGATGTTCTCGTGCAAATCGAATACATGGACACGAAGCGTCTCAACACACCGACTCACTTTGCCAATCTTGAACAGTTCTGGAGACAAAAATTCCAAACGTTTCGTTATGACGCCGTCATTACTGTCGATGATGAGGCCCTTCTCTTCGCTAAAACCTATCGTCAAACACTTTTTCCAGACGCCCCCATCGTCTTTTGCGGCGTCAACAATATTCTGCCGAAAAGCCATCTTCCCTCTGACAATATCACTGGCATTATGGAAAACGTGGATATTGCCGGCACAATCGCTGTCGCCCAAAAGCTGCAGCCTCAGGCCAAAGAACTGCTAGTTATTAGCGATCAAAGCCTCTTTGGGCAACAAGCGCGGCAGCTTCTAGAACAATCTTCGGATATACGAAATAGTCAATTAACCATTACCTACCTGCACGACCTTCCCTTACCCGATATTTTGGCGCGGCTTGCCGCAGCCTCTACCGACAGCATGGTCTTAAATCTCCCCTTCCACCGCGACGCGGCAGGCAAACAATATCAGTCCGATGCAGTCACTGCCCGCATCAGCGCCGCCAGCAATGCGCCTGTTTATACTCTTTGGGAACATGATATGGGGCACGGCGTTGTCGGCGGCCATGTTCTCAGCGCTTATGCCCAAGGACAAACGGCAGCTACTTTGGCGCTGCAAATTCTCCAAGGCGCCCACGCGTCCGACTTACCCATCATCACGGATCCTTCGCGTACCTATTTATTTGATTACCGCCAGTTGCAGCGCTTCCGCTTTAATGCGTCCGCTTTGCCGATGGAAAGCGAATTTCTTTATAAGCCCTTATCCTTCTATGAGCAGTACCAGTCATTGGTATTGAGCACCTTCATTGTTTTTTCCCTGCTGATTCTGGCGGTGCTCACCCTCTGGCATCTCAATGTCAGCCGCCGCCGCGAGTTAGAAGCCGTGCATAAGCTGGCTCTCGTCGTCGAAAGCAGCGACGACGCCATCATCAGCCGCAACCTGCAAGGCATGATTACTAGTTGGAACAACGGCGCAACACAGCTTTTCGGCTACACGGCCGAAGAAGCCATCGGCCAGTCCATGCGCATCATTATCCCTGATGAGCTTCTGGAGGAATGGAAAAGCAGCGCCGCTCAACTGGATCAAGGACTGAAAGAAGATCACAACAAGGGACTGCGCCGCCACAAAGACGGCCATCTGCTGACCGTACTCAAGACCGCTTCCCCCTTGTATTCTCCGGAAAACTATCCCATGGGCGCTTCCATCATTTATAAAGATATTTCGCAGTTGGAAATAGCTTACGAGGAAATCCGCACCTTAAACAGTGAGTTAGAAAACCGCGTCGCCCAGCGTACTGCCGCGCTGGAAGCCGCCAACCAAGAATTGGAGGCGTTCAGCTACTCTGTCTCACACGATCTGCGCTCTCCTTTGCGCAGCATCGACGGCTTCAGTCTGGCTCTTTTGGAGGACTATAGCGAACGCCTGGACGACACCGGTCGCGACTACCTGCAGCGACTGCGCAGCGCCAGCCAACGCATGGGCCAGTTGATTGATGATATGCTCCATCTAGCACGTATCAGCCGCACGCAAATGAATCTAGAGAAGGTAAACTTAAGCGAGCTGGCTTTTCAAGCACTACAGGAGTTACAACAGCAGGATCCGCAGCGTCAGGTGGACATCCGCATTGAGCCGTCCTTAATGGTTTTAGGAGATACGCCGCTTTTACGCATCGTCCTGGACAACCTCTTAGGAAACGCCTGGAAATTCACAGGTAAAACAACACAGCCTAACATCGAATTTGGCTGCCACCAGGATCAGGATACAGGTGAAATCGCTTTCTTTGTCCGTGATAACGGCGCCGGCTTCGATATGGCTTACGCTCATAAGCTTTTCGGAGTTTTCCAGCGTCTTCATCACGCCAAAGAATTCAGCGGCACCGGCATCGGTCTGGCTACGGTCAACCGCATCATCCACCGTCATGGCGGGCGCATCTGGGCGGACAGCCACGTCAATCAAGGAGCCACTTTCTTCTTCACCATAGACACGGAAAGCAAGTGACCACTCCTGACATACATGATATAATGAATACAATTACGAAAGAAAAGAGGGATATCTCCATGAAAAAAGCAGTTATCGAAATGGATCGTGGCACCATTACTATTGAATTATTTGAAAAAGAAGCGCCTGGCACGGTAGCCAACTTCACCAAGCTCATCAGCGAAGGCTTTTACGACGGCCTGAGCTTCCACCGGGTCATTCCCGGCTTTGTAGCCCAAGGCGGCTGCCCCAACGGCAACGGCACCGGCGGCCCTGGCTATACCATTCCCTGTGAAACCGCAGGCAATCCGAAAAAACACGTACGCGGCGCTTTGTCCATGGCCCATCGCGGCCCAAACACCGGTGGCAGCCAATTCTTCATCGTCTATGAGCCCCAGCCGCATCTGGACGGTTTACACACTGTTTTCGGCCAAGTCATCGCTGGCCTGGACTTGATTGATGATATCGTCCCCGGCGACAGCATGAATAAAGTCACTGTTATCGAAGAGTAAAAACCTACTTTACGACTATATATGTTCTTTCTGTTTTAAAAAAAGAAACCTATGCTTTTAGGAACACGTTAGCAAAGCATAAGATTTTTTGTCAGTCTAGGAAGAAAGCCGCAGGCATAGCAGCGCTATGCCGAGGTTTTCTGACAGAGTCTGACCGAAAAGATACGCGTTGCCGTGAGTTGTGCCTAAAGCAGAGGTTTCTTTAATTAAGGAGGCGCTTTTATGGACTTCCCCAGCGGCGATCTAATCGCCCTGCTGGTTGTCGCCGGCTTCTTCTCCGCTTTCGTCGACTCCGTCGTCGGCGGCGGCGGCCTTATTTCTTTGCCGGCGCTGCTTTTAACCGGCCTGCCGCCGACTATGGCGCTGGGTACTAATAAGATGGCGAGCTGCATGGGCAGTTTGACCAGCAGCCTTTCTTTTTTACGTTCTGGAAAAATCGACATGAAGCTAGTCAAGTATTTGTTCTGGCTTTCTCTTGTCGGTGCCGCCTGCGGCGTGGTCACGGTCCAACAAATTCCCTCTCAGTTTCTGCGTCCTTTAGTAGTTGTACTGCTAATCGGCGTCTCCATTTATACGATCTTTCGCAAAAACTGGGGTAGCGAAAACACTTACCATGGCCTAACGCGGCGCATGTTTATCTTGAGCTGCATTGTCGCTTTTAGCATCGGTTTTTATGATGGTTTTTTTGGACCTGGCGCTGGTTCGTTTTTCATGTTCGCTTTCCTGATGATCGGCTTTGATTTCGTCACCGCCGCAGGCAATGCCCGAGCGCTCAACTTTGCCAGCAACATCGCTTCGGTCATTATGTTTGCGTTGTACGGCTCTATTGCTTATGCGTATGCATTACCGATGGGTATCGCTATGATTCTCGGTGCTTTAGCGGGTACGCGTCTGGCCATCCGCAAGGGCGCAGCCTATGTGCGGCCTCTGTTTCTCAGTGTTGCCGCGGTCATGATCGGCAAACAGGTCTGGGACCTGCTGCATTGAGGCATGAGACGAATATTGAGCAGGAGAATCTGAGTGTATGACAGAGGGATACGGCGGCAATGATTGTATTTGAGACTTTTTGGAGCAAGACGGTCCGCAGGACGCAAACGCTGGCTAAGGCGGATCACAGTTTCGCCTGTTTGAGCACAGCGAGTTAAGAAACTGCCGATATGCCGCCGTTTGTGCAGAAGCGCCTAAGCCTACTAACACTCGCTTTTCTAACTGTAATAGCTTATACTTTCTGATATAGTAAGAAAAAATAACCCCGGCAAGACTCTTATCAGAGGCCTGCCGGGGTTATTTTATAGGCTCTTATTTAGCTGCATGAGGGGTCATTTTATAGCGGTAAACTTCGGAGATTTCCCGGTCATATCCAGGGTACAGGCCTTTGCCCATGCCCAAAACAATGCGGGCGCCGCGGTTGAAGTGCACCAGCAATTCACCGGTTTTGGGGTCCATGGTCAAGCCTTCAATTTCGCCTTGCTTTTTCACTTCAGTGAAGGTTTTTTCCAGAACCACGCTAGCATAGGACTTATCGGTAATATTCACCCGATAGAGATGATCCGGCTCATCCAGATCGGCAGTGCCGTCATCGGCGGTCAAATACAAATTGCCTTTCCAGTAGAAAACGCCTTGTACCCATTGGGGAACCGGCTGGAGATGTACTTTGCGCAGGAATTTACCCGTATCTAGGCTGTACTCGTAGAGATAGCGTCCGCTTTCTTCGCCCACCCAGGAGCACATCCAAACGCTGCGTTTATCTGGATCTACCGTAATGCCGGATACTTCTTCCTGGCCGCTGGAAGGCTCGAAACGGAAGGTCCGCTTCAGCTTCAACGTTTTGGCGTCATGAATGGCAATCTGAATGTCTTTGCCTACGCCGTCCATGAAGTTTTCCGCACTAACAAAGATTTCTCCGTCAAAGACGTCGATATCGCCGATGTGATTAGAGGGAATGGAATATCCTTCAAAGGGGGTTTCATTAGTCTGCAGCAAATTCCCCTTCTTATCGTACTTATAGAGAGCCTTGCTGCCGCTGACATAGTAAAACTCGCCGTCTGTGCAAACGCCTTGGCGTCCTTTGACTTCAAAGGAACCAACCAGAGTATAGTCATATTTGGGCAAAAACTCAGCATCCTTTACAGGAGCTTCCTTGGCCATACCCACATTGGCCAGCAGCGAGACGCCCAGTGCGAGCGCCGCAATCCATGCTTTTTTCATGCTCTTTCTCCTCAGTGAGACGCATCAGCGCCGCCTTTCGCTTTTTTCACTTCCACCTTGTTAATGGCCGTACCGGTGGAATACTTCATACCTTTAGGAGCCAGCGTCGGCTCGGGAACCGCAATGCCTTTTTTAATCAGCACATCCCGCAGCACCCAAGGCTGATCACTGATTATGCCGTCTACGCCCATAGCCAGAAGCATTTCCATATCCTTCGGCGAATTCACCGTCCAGGGAACCACTTTCATACCTAACGCGTGCGCCTCATCAATCAAATCTGGCGACAATTCTTTAAAGTAGGGAGAAACTACATCCGCGCCGATTTCCTTAGCAGCTTTTACATAATCGCCTTTAAAGTCATTGATGTTCAGGCCGCCTAAATGAGGAGACGGAGCTTTTTCGCCAAGGCGCAGGTACATACCGCTCTTACCCCAACTTGGCTGCTCGGAAGACAGCGCCACCAGCGTCAGTTCCGGCGCAATGGCTTTCATCGCCTTTAACGTACGCCAATCAAAGGACTGAATGGTCACGCGATTTTGCATGTTGTATTTTTTTACAACTTCATACACTTTTTCTACAAATACGTCCGGATCCGGGCTGTTGGCATAGTAAGGATCTTCCGGATCGGCATAGGATTTGGTTTCAATGTTAAAGATGACTTTTTTATTGCCATACGCATTGGCCAGTTCGAAAACCTGATCTAACGTCGGCATCTGAGCACCAGGCGTGGCAATTTGCGTTTTGCCGTGCAAGTCATAGTACCCGCCTGCTGCGGGATTCATTACACCCATGTCGTATTGCTGCACTTCCGCCAAATCCATCGTGCGGATGTCCGGGGGATTTTGCTTAGGAGCATACTGTCCGTCTGGGCCTTTCGCCAGCATCCAGTTCATAACCGGATTGTGGCTGATGACTAGACGGCCGTCTTTCGTCAGCTGCATATCCATTTCCAAGGTTGTCACACCCAATTCCATCGCATAGGCGAAAGAATACAGCGTGTTTTCCGCCCGTGCGTCTCGCCCGCCGCGGTGCGCCTGCAGATCAAAGCCGTTAACTACCGCTTTGGCCGCTACATCGGTTGCCGGCAACCCTGCCACCATAAATGCCGCCAGCGCTCCTGCCAACAAGAAACGTTTCCATCCTTTACCCATCATTCGTTTCGTCACACTCCTTATTAGTATTTACTATGTACGTAAAGATTTGTTTCAATTATCTCACTGTTGCGACGATGTCACCAGAAGAAGACTTCTGGCAATTTTATCAGAATAATTCCTACTTTCTTACGATAACATAAAAAGCGACCGCCTTCAGTATAGCAAAGTCGGTCGCTTAGTTTGTAAATACCATGTTACGTTTTTGTTAGAACTCTCCTGCCGCCCGCCAGCGCTCATTCTTCAAAGCCTTCGGCCAGCTGCTGCCTCACCTTGCGCCGCGCTTCCCGCCGCCTAGCCAGATGCTGCTCTAACCGCTCCCATGAGGTATTGAGCACCTGCTCTTCCGGTACGCCACAGCTGTGCAGCAGCTCCAAAGCACCGGCGAATTCCCCCACTGATGCGGCAAAATGACTATCCGTCCCCACCACTAAAGGCACACCTCGTTCTTTAGCCAACGAAATCAATCGCTTGCAAAAAGGTTTGCTGCCTTGGCGAATATAGCTCAAAGAAGCATTGTTCACTTCCAAGGCACAGCCGTAGCGCACCGCCCCCTCCACCACCGCCTCGGGATTGATGAGAAACTCGTCATTTCCCGGATGCACAATAATGTCCACCCAGGGATTAGCCATCGCCGCCAGCATCGCCCGGGTATTGTCCGCTGTCGTTCCAGCACGAATGCAACCGCCGTGCAAGCCTGCCAACACAATATCCAACCGGTCCAAAATATCCGCCGGCACATCCAGGCCTCCTCGGCTGTCGATAATATTAGCCTCCACGCCGCGCAGCACCCTCACGCCTGCGATCTGCTGGGGCAGCGCCGTCAAATTCCAAAAATGGTAGAGATGAGCGCCTCCCGGCATGGCAGGACCGTGATCCGTCATGGCCAGACCCTCCAAGCCTTTCTCCGCTGCTGCTTTCGCATTTTCCATTATCGTACTGTATGCATGGCCGCTGGCCACCGTATGCGTATGCAAATCCATCAAAATGTGCATAACCATCCTCCTTTTCAGTGCTTCTTACTTCATTTCCACAGCCGCAAGCAGCCCTCCTGCTGCAGTATGTTAAGATTCGGCGAAGCTGGGAACAAGCTAAAGATTGAACAAGAGTGACGGCACGTGAGGTGCCTAAGGTCGGTTGCGCCATGGATGGCATTGCAACCGACGTCTGCTGGCATAATCGGAGGGTACGCTGAAAGATTACAAAAGAAAGAGCCTCTTGCCCCATTTTAAGCAAAAGGCTCTTTATCATTATCATAATTTAAACCTAACGCTCAAATTCTTCACAAATTACGGTTTCCTCAATCATCCCCTCCGGTCACTCCGGTTCTCTTATTCGTCCTTTGTTTCCGGCCCAGTTCCTTTTTAGCGAATCTCAATTTGTTTGTTCGTTGGCGTCGGTGACAATTTGGGCAAGGTAACTTTCAGGACGCCCTCGTCAAAGGCCGCTTCAATCTTCGTGGCATCCACATCGCGGATAAAGAAGCTTCGCTGAACTTGCCCCGCATGGCGTTCGCGGCGCACGTAGTTTTCTTCTTTTGTTTCCTTTTCCTCGCCGCGCCGAGCGCTGATGGTCAAATAGTGCTCATCATAAGTGAGGCTGATCTCCTCTTTTTTGACGCCCGGCAAATCCGCCTCTAGCAGATAGGCAGCATCGGTTTCCTTCACATCCACCCGGAACCCGGAACGTATGCCTTGCAACGGCCCCCAAGGCTCATCGAAAAACTGATCCATCATCCGATCCAGACTATCGAGACGTTTGCCAACTTCTCCTCCAGCGCGTCGAAACGGTACCAATCCAAACATACTTCCTTCCCCCTTCGTGTAACATGTAGTAAAGACGTCAAATGTCTTTCTATCTAATATTATACTCTTTAAAGTCAAAAGGTCAATAAGAAAACGAACAGTGTCTCTTGTTAGAAAAGCACATTTTTCAAGGACATAAGACTTATATATACGAAATTTTCTTTCAAGGATTTTCGCGTATCTCCCTAGAATTTCGTTACTTATTATCCATTTGTAATTGGAGTTTTTTAGGAATAGTAATTCGAAAGGATGTGTCTTTTTTGAAAATCAAAGGAAAAATCATAGCACTTGTCCTTCTCTCTACCTTTTTTATGACTCTGGCAGGCTCTGTTGGCTATTACTACACCAAGGTCTTAAGCAACGATTTGGAGCAGATGTACCAAGACAATCTACTTTCTGTCAAACGCATCAATGAAACCCGTCACAACTTCCGGGCCGTTCAGGTTATGTTTTTACAACTTCTTTCTACTACGCAGGCCCCCGCCAAAGAACAGGCATTGCTCAAACAAATCAAAGAACTTTCGGAAGAAACCAACGAAACCCTCAACGCATATGAGTCGCAGAGCCTGACCGAAAAAGAGAAACAACTTATGAGTCAGCTCAAAGATAGCATCTCCCGTTACCGGAGTGCACGGGAACAAGCCCTGCAACTCGACCAAGCAGGCCAAAAAGCGGCCGCTTATCAACAATTCGTAACTAATGCCGCCCCGCAAATTGACACTGTCAATGCCAAGCTGAAAGAACTAGCTGATTACAATGCCCAAGAAAGTCAAACCATGCAGCAAGATGGCGCTAGTCACGCCCGCACAGCCGGCCTGACTATTCTCATCGTCTGCCTCGCCTCAATCGCCATCGGCCTTGGCGTCGGCTGGCGGCTAGCCGCCACTATCGCGGCCAGACTTGCCGACGTCAGCCAGCATCTGCAGCAAATTGCCAAAGGAAACTTGCAACAGCCATTATTAACCATCCGCACTCAGGATGAAATTGGCAGCATGGGCCTTGCCGTAAACAAGATGACGGAAAGCCTAAAAAGCCTACTCTCCCAGGTTTCTCAATCTTCACAGCAAGTAGCCGCTTCCTCGGAGGAGTTAATGGCCAGCGCTGAACAATGCTCTCACGTCAGTAATCAAGTAGCAGATAATATCACCCAAATTGCCCAGGGAACCCATGAGCAGGAAAAAGAAATTACCACGTCTTCAAACGCCGTGGAGCATATATCTTCCAGCATTCAAGAAATTGCTGGCAATGCTGCACTAGTATCCTCTTTATCAAAACAGACCTCTAGCTCCGTCATAGAAGGACAAGCCGCCATCCAGGCCGCTATTCAGCAAATGGACACCGTAAATAACGGCGTTAGCCACTCTGCACAGGTAGTTTCTAAGCTTGGGGAACGTTCCCAAGAAATCGGCCAAATCGTCGACACCATCTCCGGCATTGCTGGCCAGACTAACCTCTTGGCTCTGAACGCAGCCATTGAAGCGGCTCGTGCCGGCGAGCAAGGGCGCGGCTTTGCCGTAGTCGCGGATGAAGTACGCAAGCTAGCGGAACAAAGCCAAGAAGCCGCCAAGCAAATCGCCCGGTTAATTGGTGAAATTCAAAAGGAAACGCAGGTGGCGGTTGAAACCATGCAAAGTGGTACGCAAGAAGTCGCCAAAGGCACACAAGTCGTCAACAATGCCGGTCAGTCTTTTCAATCCATCGCCGCTTTAGTAGAGCAAATGACGCACCAGACGCAAAGCATTTCCTCCTCTATCCAAGAATTGGCCCATGGCAGCGAGCAAGTGGTTTCCTCTGTAAAAACGATTGACGCCATCAGTAAAGACTCCTCCGGTCAAGCGCAGACCATTGCCGCCGCCGCCGAAGAGCAGGCCGCTTCGATGGAAGAAATCGCCGCAGCCAGCGAAACCTTAACTACACTAGCGGAAAATCTGCAAACCGCGATAAACCAGTTCAAACTTTAATTTTTTTGTTCCATCTAGATGTCAGAGAAGCAATTATTAAAAAGAACGTTCGCAAGCTCTCGCCTTCTCGCTACCATTCTTGCTGTATACGGCTACTCCAATCATCCACATAGAACCTGCAAAAAGGCCGCTAAGCACTTGCTCAGCGGCCTTTCGTTAACTTCACCATCATTTTGTACGTTCAAAAGAGAGTTGCTAATTTAATGAACACTCGCTAAAAGAAAACGGCGCTGGATGCGCCATGGACGGCATGGCATCCGGTCTCCGCTGAAACTGCTAGGATTGCATGACAACCGACCTCCCTCGTCAGCCAAGCGCGAAAGAAAACGCAGGCATAGCGGCGCTCTACCGAGGCTTTCTGACAAAGCTTGACGAAAAAAGATCCATTTTAGCGCGAGATGTGAACAAATTTGCAGTTTCCTTAGTAGGTTTTGGCCTGCTCCTTACCGTTCAGCACACGATACGCGCCTTCGGCCAGCGCTTGCAGCTCGTCTTCGCCAGGCAGCACTTCCACCGGCGCAATGAACTTCACTTTTTCAATCAGACGCGCCGTAAGATATTTAGAATACGCAATGCCGCCTGTAAGCAGAATATAGTCCACTTTGCCGTTAACAGCTACAGAGTTAGCGGCAATATAGCGAGCAATCTGATAGATCAATGCGTCATAGACCAATTCCGCCTGTTTATCACCTTCATGAATGCGACGTTCCACTTCACGGGCATCATTAGTACCCAAATGCGCCACAAGACCGCCCTTGCCGGCCAGCAGCTTTTTAATGTCATCTAGGCTGCGCTCTTTAACCATTTTAGCAAACTGCATCGCCTGTACCGTACCAGCCCGTTCCGGCGAAAAAGGTCCATCGCCATTCAGCGCGTTATTTACTTCCACAACTTGTCCTTTCGCATGACAACCTACGGAAATACCGCCGCCCAAATGCGCTACAATCAAGTTCAGCTCTTCGTAAGACTTTCCTTTGTCGGCGGCAAAACGCTTGGCCACCGCTTTTTGATTAAGGGCGTGAAAAATGCACTGCCGCGGCATTTCCGGCAAACCAGTAAGACGCGCCACCGGCGTCAGCTCGTCAACTACCACCGGGTCAACAATAAACGCCGGGCAGCAGGCTTCCTTCGCCAGTAGATTCGCCAACACTCCACCCAAATTAGAAGCATGAATACCGTATTCGCCGCTCTTCAAATCGGTGAGCATCGCTTCATTCACAGCATAAGTACCGCTGACAACTGGTTTCAAAAGACCGCCACGACCAACGATAGCGGCAAAATCTGCAGCCTTCAAGCCTTCTTCTTTTAAAACGGCCTGGATCGCTTCCAAACGATACGACAGTTGATCATTGATCTGGGGGAAGCGGGCAATTTCTTCCGCACTGTGGCTGAGGTTAATGGTGCGGACTTCTTTCGTTCCTTCAAAAATGCCTATCTTAGTAGACGTCGAACCGGGGTTAATGGCAAGAATCCGTTCGGACATAAAGCACTCCTCCTGAAATTAACGTTGAATTCAGCTATTTATAGTATACACTAACACCCCTAAAAGCAAAACCGTACTTTTTGTATACTTTTAATAATGACCGCGAAGATACGATTCACGCAGAGAAACAGAAAAAGGCCAGCGAATTAAAACAAACGATACTATCTCTCTGTTACCTCTTTGGCCTGTAGTCCTACTAGAGCAACTTCACAAAATATGGTATAATAAGTTGTTAAGATCACACCTGCGCTTCGGCGCAGCGGTTCGAGGTGAGAGAGTGGATTTCGGATTAGGTAAAGTTCTCCCTATTCGCATCGATGAGGAAATGAAGAATTCCTATATCGATTACGCGATGAGTGTCATCGTCATGCGCGCTCTCCCGGATGTCCGGGATGGTCTCAAACCGGTGCACCGGCGCATTTTATACGCCATGCATGAAGCCGGCATGACCCCAACCAAGCCCTATAAAAAATCGGCGCGTATCGTCGGTGAAGTGCTTGGTAAGTATCACCCTCATGGTGACAGTTCTGTATATGACGCAGCAGTCCGTCTGGCTCAAGATTTTTCCACCCGTTATCTCTTGGTGGATGGCCACGGCAACTTCGGCTCCGTCGACGGCGACTCCGCAGCCGCCATGCGTTACACAGAAGTACGCATGTCTCGTCTAGCGGAAGAAATGCTGGCGGACATTGAAAAAGACACCGTAGATTTTACGCCCAACTATGACGAATCTTTAAAAGAACCTACCGTATTGCCAGCCAAAGTACCCAATCTTTTAATCAACGGCTCCTCTGGCATTGCCGTTGGCATGGCTACCAACATTCCGCCGCATAATCTCGGCGAGGTTGTCGACGCCTTAATCATGATGATCGACAATCCCGAAGTAACCCTGCCGGATTTGATGACAGCCATCAAAGGCCCGGACTTTCCTACAGGCGGTTTGATCCTTGGCCGGGAAGGCATCTACAACGCCTATTCCACTGGCCGCGGCGTCGTACGTATGCGGGCCCAGGCTCATATCGAAAAAATGTCCAACGGTAAGCATCGCATTGTCGTCACCGAGCTTCCTTACCAGGTCAACAAGGCACGCCTCATTGAGCGCATCGCCGATCTGGTGCGGGACAAGGCTATTGACGGCATCACCGATCTGCGAGACGAAAGCGACCGCAAAGGCATGTCCGTAGTTATCGAGCTGCGGCGCGACGCAACGCCAGACGTGGTTCTGAATCAGTTGTACAAACACACCCAGCTCCAGGAAACTTTCGGCGTCATCATGTTGGCGCTTGTTAACCGCAAGCCTCAGGTATTGACGCTGCCGCAAGTGCTCTTCCACTATTTGGAGCATCAAAAAGAAGTTATTACCCGGCGCACCCGCTTCGAGCTGGCCAAAGCCAAAGCGCGCGCTCATATCTTGGAAGGTCTCAAAATCGCGCTGGACCATCTGGACGAAGTCATCAGCACCATTCGCGCCTCCCGTACAGCGGATATCGCCCGGGAAGCCTTGATGACCAAATTCGCCCTCTCGGAAAAACAATCCCAAGCTATTTTGGACCTGCGTTTGCAGCGCCTTACCGGCTTGGAACGCGATAAGATCGAACAAGAGTACAAGGATGTGCTAGAAACCATCGCCTACTTGGAAAGTGTCCTGGCCAACGAACACTTGGTTATGGGCATCATCAAAGAAGAATTGCTAGATGCAAGAAAGCGCTTCGCCGATCCGCGGCGCACGGTGATTACCAGCGATACCTCCAATCTGGAGATCGAAGATCTCATTGCTGAAGAGGAAATCGTCATCACCATGACCCACAACGGCTACATCAAGCGTCTTCCTCTTGACACCTACCGCAAACAAAATCGCGGTGGCAAGGGCGTTACCGCTATGGGCACTAAAGAAGATGACTTCGTGGAGCACATGTTTGTCACCACGACACACAATAACATCCTCTTCTTTACCAACCGTGGCCGCATGTACCGCCTCAAGGGTTACGAAATTCCCGAATCCGGCCGCACCGCTAAAGGCGTCAACAACATCAACCTGCTGGCTCTCGAAGCCCAGGAGAAGATTACTGCCGTCATTCCGGTGCGTGAGTTCAACGAGGACTACTACCTCTTCATGTCGACTCAACTGGGCACCGTCAAGAAGAGCGAGTTGATGGACTTTGACACGAACCGCAAGGGCGGTCTCATCGCCATCACCCTCAGCGACAACGAAGACCTGATCGATGTTAAGCTAACCAATGGCCAGCAAGACATCATCATGGGTACTCGCCGCGGTCAAGCCATTGTCTTCTCGGAAAAAGACGTCCGCGTCATGGGCCGTACCGCCCACGGCGTTCGCGGCATCAATTTGGAAGAAGGCGACGTAGTTGTCGGTATGGATACCTTGCGCAGCAACGGCGACGTTCTGACCGTCACCGAAGAAGGCTTCGGCAAACGCACCACCGCCGATGATTATCGCCACCAAACTCGTGGCGGCAAAGGCGTCATCAACATGCGGGTTACGGAAAAAACCGGCGAAGTCGTGGGCATCAAAGTGGTCCGCCCCGATCTTGATCTCATGCTGATCACCGCCGGCGGCACCATCATCCGCACCAACGTCTCGCAAATTTCCTTGATCAGCCGTAATACACAAGGCGTTAAGATCATGGATATGACTAACGACGACAAAGTCACAGCCATGGCTACGGCCAATCGGCAAGAACAAGAAGAAGAGCAATAAAAGCAAATCGAGCAGGAAGCTGCCCATTAATTGAGCAGCCGACCTCTCACACCACCGTACGTACCGTTCGGTAAACGGCGGTTCAATAACTTGAGTACAGTACCTCGTATCGTTCGGCTATGTCATCATAGCCAATCGATACGAGGTATTCGTTTGTTATTGACCTGTTCAGAATCCAACTTCCATCAACTCGCCAATAACCTCGTCGGGATTTTGCCCATTTCCTTGCTTTCGACTTGTCTACGCCAAGGCGTTTTAGGTTTTCGTATCTGGCAGACGGCTTTCTATTTAGCTAATGGTTCCCACTACCAAGACCATGGCGGACTGTCACCGCCAAGTTACTGCCCATGTCGGGCAAACCCAAAAAAGGGCTGTGTTGAAACTTATTTTCGGCACAGCCCCTTTGTTTTAACGTCATTCATCAGTTATTGGCTTCTTTGTCAAAAACAAACACTCGATACAAGTACAGGCAAAATAAAATCGTCACCGCCCCTGCAAGTATCGGTTTTAACACATGCAGCTGCGTTTGATAAACCGCATCCATCCAGTCCAAAAAATTACCCGCTATGATCAGCGCAACTGCAAGGCCGGCTAGACGAAGAGGCGAAGCCACTTGATCAAATAATGAATATAGGCTACGCGTATTTAAGCGATTCACGGACCTCACCTCAACCATACCGAAAAGCAATACCAAAGCTGCCTCGCGGGTATTTCCATTTTATAATTCCTTTTTGCGCGCACAGGACCCGGCAGGTACCGCACTCCAAACAACCTGCATAATCAAAATTGATTTCGCCTTCTTTTTCCGTATACAGCACTGCTGGACATACCACTAGACAGGCTTTATGACCGCAAGAAGCGCAAATCGTCTTATCAAGCACAATATGCGCTTCTTCTTCATCAACTTCAAACTTGTTTAATCCCAACAATTCTTCTGGACCTTGCTTTTTAATGGTCATATGGATCGAACTCCCTTCCAGCCATCAGCCAGCAATTGTCCAAGAGATACATGTCGTTTTACAATATTCCGCATGGCTTTCGGCATTTTTTCCGGTACCTTGCCATCTACCGTAAACATAAACTTCATCATTTCGTTCACCAAGGCCGGGTACTCCTTGGCCATTCGCGGAATCGATACAATTTCTGGCCAGCCTTCAAAAAGTTTCATTGTAGAAATAAGTTGTAGCTGCTCCAGCTCTTGCAGATACGCAGCCCCTACAATCTTGGCATTCTGCTCTTTTAAAACAGCTTTTGCAGCAGCAATTCCACTGACAATGGCCAAATCAATTCCCCTTAAAATCGTGCCCGTGTTGATGCAAAAGCCAGCTGCATCTCCCACCGTCAAAAATCCCTCGCGAGAGAGTGTTTTCGGCACTCCGTTCCAACCGCTTTCCGGCACCAAATGAGCGCTATACTCCAAAGAAGTTCCATCGCCAATCAGAGAATAAATCGCCGGATGCATCTTGAATTCCTGGAACACATCATGCACAGAACGGCTTTGCTGCGCCGCTGCCGCCGGGCTTACCACGATGCCCAAAGAAACGCTGTCTTTATTGGTGTAAAGAAAACCGCCGCCGGAAATACCGCCGGTACAACCAAGAACCACGCGCGCCGCACCTTCATCTTCTGCCAAATTGAAACGATCCTGCAATACCGAAGCCGGCAGTTCAATGATCTCTTTAATCCCTACGCCCACCTCATGAGGCGTAAGCTCCGAACGCAAACCTGCTTTTTGCGCCAAGAAAGAATTAATGCCATCAGCGGCAATTACCACATCCGCATACATTGCGTCTTCCCCGGCCAGTACTCCCACTACTTTACCGTCTTCAATTAATAGATCGTCCACTCGAATGCCAGAAGCGACCATAGCCCCCTGTTCTTCCGCTTTGGCAGCCAACCACTCATCAAAAGGAGCCCGCAGAACCGTATAGGATTGAGGCAGTTCCTCCTTAAAGCCGTAATCTACATAATCTACGGTGACGGCACTAGAATCCCCTACCATCATAATCTGCTCTCGCACCACTTTGCGTTCCAAGGGCGCTTGTTCGTGCAACCCCTCTTCCAATAATTCCAACGCATACGTATACAAGCGACCGCCTGTCACATTCTTGCTCCCCGGACTGGCGCCGCGTTCAATGACCAGTACGTTTTTTCCCGCCTTGGCCAGTAAATAAGCGCATGCAGAACCAGCTGGCCCGGCTCCCACTATAATCGCATCAAATTTTTCTTCTTCACTCATTGCCCTCACCCACCTTTGCATCCTATCGCTTCTGACATGGCCGCTGTTCGACAGCCCGTTCTTACGAGTGCAGCGCCTTCGTTAATAAAGGAACAATTTGATACAAGTCACCGACAATTCCATAATCTGCCGCGGCAAAAATGGGGGCATTTTCATTTGCGTCTACCGCCACAATCACCTTGGAGTCCCGAATCCCAGCCACATGCTGAACCTGGCCAGAAACGCCTACCGATAAATACAATTTCGGTTTCACTTTTTGTCCAGACAGGCCAATATACGTTTCACTAGGCAACCAGTGATAATCTTCCGCCACGCTCCGCGTGCAGCCGATTTCCGCTCCCAAAGCTGCTGCCAGATCTCGTACGAGGGCCATGTCTTCTTCTTTACCCAAACCGCGCCCTACACAAACCAGTTTCTCCGCCATACTGATATCGGCTCCCTGCCTGATAATCGGACAGACATTGCCAATAATCATAGCGTCCTCAGTGCTTACCGTTTCAACGACAATCTCCCCTGCCCTTGATTCTTCTTTGGGCGGAACTTCAAATTTACGAGGCGGAATCGTAACTAAAGCCAACCCCGACAACGTTTCCGTGCAAACCGCCAGCCCTCCATACATCATACGTTCTGTTTCAATAGCTCCGTTTTCTACTCGTAATACCTGGGCATCTGTTACTAAGCCGCTTTGAAGGTGCGCCGCCACCTTGGCCGCCAAATCCTTACCTCGCATGGTACCGCCAATCAGCAACGCAACAGGTTCTTCCCTCTCCGTTACCTTGGCCACGGCCGCTGCATAACTTTCCGGCCAAAGCCCTTCTCCTTTTAAAACAATAACTTTATCAGCACCACAGGCTACAAGTTCTGCCGCAGCGCTTTCTTCCAAAGTCAGCGCACACAGCGTCTGTTGCAGCGGTTCTGTTAATAATTTACCTGCTGTCAACAATTGCTTTGTCACATTGGCATCTTCTGAATAAACCCAAATTCCAGCCATCCTGTCCCCTCCTCTACTTACAGTACGCCTTCTTTTGTTAGACCGGCAACAAGGGCTGCCACTTTTTCAGCAGGCGTCCCTTCCTTATACAGTACATTTTTACGGCTCATTACAAAACCTTGTACCGCTTTTACTTTGTACTTGGGCGCCAGCGCCGCTGCATCCAGATCCAAATCCGCCGTTTTCCACTCGGTAACCGGTTTTTTCGCAGCCCCAAGAACCTGTTTCAAGCTAGGAATGCGCGGTTTGTTGATTTCAGGCAATACTGTAAGCACAACGGGAAACGAAGCGGTAACCACCTCGGTGCAATCACCGATTTTCCGCGTGGCAACTACTTGATTCCCTTCAATCTTCATTTCCGATACAAAGGTGATTACCGGAATCCCCAGTATTGTTGCCAAGCGTGGTCCCACTTGCTGTCCATATGTGTCGGCCGAACCTTCCCCACAAAGGATTACATCATAAGCGCCCATCTTGCGCAAAGCCGCTGCTAATACTTGCGAAGAAACAAATCCATCCGCACCGTCTGCCGCAGCGTCATTCACCCAATAAGCCTGTTCCGGCCCTCTCGACAGAGCATCTTTCAACGATTGTTTCGCCGCGCTAGTCCCAAAGGTAAGGCAAGCAACCGACGCGCCACAGCCCTCCGCCTGCCGAACCGCTTCTTCGATGGCATTGCGATCATATTCACTGATTTTGTATTTAGCCCGGCTGGTATCCAAAGATAAATTGGTCGGATTAATTTTAATATCTTGCTCATCCAACACCCATTTGTAGCAGGCAATAATAGTAGCCATAACAACTCTCCTTTTTTCATAATCAGAACGCCCTTGCGTGCCGCCCGCACTTACTGCAACAACATTTTCTCTCTCGCCGGAAGACCAGGCAGGGTGTCCCCCTGCCTCTTGCTTCCGCGCCGTGTCAGTTGCTGAAGCGTCCACTAAAAGCGGGTTTGCGTTTTTCTACAAAAGCCGCCATCCCTTCCTTTTGATCTTCGCTAGCAAAACATACGCCGAAAATATAAGCTTCATATTGCATCGCATTAGGCAGATCCATTTCCAAGCCCCTGTGAATAGCGTCTTTTGCCAAAGTGACGGCAGTAGAGCTCTTCTTCATCATTCGTTTGGCAATATTTTTAGCTTCTGCAAAAAGTTCTTCTTGCGCAAAAACTTTTTGCACCAGCCCTATCCGCAACGCTTCCTGAGCGTCAATCATATCTGCCGTATAAATCAGCAGTTTTGCCATACCGCGTCCCACCAGACGAGCCAAACGCTGGGTACCGCCAAAGCCTGGCACAATGCCCAACCCCACTTCCGGTTGGCCAAATTTAGCAGCTTCCCCTGCAATGCGAACATCGCAAGCCATCGCCAGCTCACAACCACCGCCAAGAGCAAAGCCTTGCACGGCCGCAATCACCGGTTTGGGGCATTGCTCGATTTTCAAGAAGGTTTGCTGGCCCTTTTCCGCAAAAATCTTACCTTCTAAAACGTTCATATCCTTCATTTCCGTGATATCGGCTCCGGCTACAAAGGATTTTTCACCGGCTCCGGTCAAGACCACAGCCTGAATGCTTTCACTGGCCGCCACTTCATCAAATACCTTCGACAAGTCATCCAGCACTTGCGAGTTTAAGGCATTCAACGCTTTAGGTCGATTGATCGTAATCAGAGCAATCCCATCCTCTTCGGTTACCTGCAAGGTACTGTATTCAAACATAGTATTTCCTCCTTTTACAAACTTTCTTATAAAACATCGGAAGTAAGCTTCATCGGGCTTTCCTGGAAAATCCGCTCATCCATCCGCTTTAGTTGCGGAGATACAATGACTTTTGCATCCACTTGAGCCAGCACATCCTGCTCTAGATCAACACCTGGAGCAATTTCAGTCAGTACCAAGCCTTGCGGTTCCAATTGAAAAACAGCGCGCTCGGTAATATATAGCACCGGTTGATTAATCGAACAAGCATATTTTCCGCTGAAAGTAACTTGCTCAACTTTTTCAATAAACTTTTTGGCCTTGCCCTCTTGTTCAATGATTAACTGACCATCACGAATTGCCGTTTTCAGACCGCCCGCCGTCAACGTACCGCAAAAAATAACTTTTTTAGCATTTTGCGAAATATTGATAAAACCGCCGCATCCGGTCACTTTCGGTCCAAATTTACTGACGTTCAAATTTCCTTCACTATCCACTTGGGCAATACCCAAGCAGGTAATATCCAAGTTGCCGCCATCATAAAAATCAAACATCGCCGCATGATCAATCATCGCCTCGGCATTGACTGTGGCGCCAAAGCTGAGTCCCGCCGCCGGCACGCCGCCAAAACCGCCCGCTTCTACCGTCAACGTCAACGAATCGCCAATGCCTTCTTCAGCCGCTACTGCTGCAATCCCCTCAGGCATGCCAATTCCCAAATTGGCACGGCAATTAGGCGTTAATTCCATCGCCGCTCTTCGCGCAATTACCTTGCGTTCATCTAACGCCATTGGCTGCAACGCGCTTAAAGGAATCTTCACTTCACTGGTATAGGAAGGATTATAATATTCTCCAAACGTCTGGTTAAACTTGTCCTTGTCTCCTACCACTACATAATCCACGAGAAGCCCCGGCACCTTCACATTTCTGGGATCCATGGTCCCGTTCGCAGCAATACGCTCTACTTCCGCAATAACGATTCCGCCTTTCGCCTTAGCAGCGCCAGCAATCGCCATCGCTTCACAATACACGGCTTCCCGTTCCATCGTTAGATTGCCTTTTTCATCGGAGGTGCTGGCGCGAATCAAGGCCACATCCAGAGGAAACGCCTTATAAAACAAGTATTCTTCCCCGTCAATTTCCATAACCTTAACAATGTCTTCTGTAGTACGAGAATTCAGCTTTCCGCCCTCCAGCCGCGGGTCCACAAAAGTTCGCAAACCGACTTTGCTCAGCACCCCCGGCTTACTTCCGGCCGCTGCACGGTACATATGAGCGACCGTACCCTGCGGCAAATTATACGCTTCTGTCAAGTTATCAATAATCAATTTACCGATGCGGGGAGCCAATGCGTAATGCCCGGCAATGACCCGTTTAAGCATGCCTGGATTGCCAAAATGATTGGCGCCTCTCGCTTTGCTGTCGCCAATACCAGCACTGAATTGCAACGTCAGATCGCAAGGATGTCCAGTCGCCAAGAAGCTTTCCTCGCAAGCCGAGCTCAACGTCTCCGCATGTTCGTTCCCTACAAAACCAGTCATGCCGATATGAGCGCCGTCTTTGATCAACTTGATCGCTTCTTCTTTGCTAATAATTTTCATGGTCTACAGTTCCCTTCTCTTTGAATTAGGCACTGCGTTTGAGCGCATCTCCGCTAAAGCAGTCCTGTCATCGAATGAAATATAATGATGACAAACACCATGAGAGTCTTAATGACTGTCATCGCAAAAATATCGCCATAAGACTGTTTATGTGTCAAACCGCAAACAGCCAGCAACGTAATAACCGCTCCGTTATGAGGCAATGTGTCCATCCCGCCGGAAGCCATAGAAGCAACACGGTGCAAAATCTCAGGAGACATGCCGATATTGGCGGCCCAAGCCAACCATTCTTTCGACATCAAATCCAAAGCAATGGACATGCCGCCGGAAGCTGAGCCGGTAATTCCCGCCAGTACATTGACTGTTACCGCCTCCGATACCAGCGGCGATCCGCCGATATGAATGCTCAGCAGCGCATGAGCAATGTCTTTAAACCCCGGTAAGGAAGCAATAACATTGCCATACCCGACTTCAGACGCGGTGTTCATGATCGCCAAGAGAGAACCGATAGTTCCCGCATTCAAAGCTTTTTTCAGGCCTCCCTCAGGCATGCGTTTCAACCCGAAGGCGATAGCAACTAGAATGCCGCAAATCAACGCCACAATCAAAGACCAAATTCCTACTACATTTTTGACAGCAGCTGCTGTCAAAGGCAGCTTCATGGCTTGGAATGGTTTCAGCAATTCTGGATCCCAAGTAAAAACGCTGTTTAGAACAAAGTTGACCACCAACACGGTCAAAAGAGGCAAGAAAGAAATTTTCCAATCTGGAAGCTTCAACGCCGATTCATCCAACTCCGGCGGTTCATTCAGCGTATGTACTCCATACCCTTCGCCATTGGACTGCGCTTTTTTTTGTCGATGTGTCAGCCACATCATGCCCAGCATAAAAATCAGGATGCCTCCAATCATGCCGCTGATGGGCGCTGCATAAATGTTGGTCCCAAAAAAACTAGTCGGAATCAAATTTTGAATCTGCGGTGTCCCTGGAGCGCAATCCATAGTAAAAGTGAACGCTCCCAAGGCTATGGTTCCGGGAAGCAGACGCTTAGGTATATCTGCTTCTTTATACAAAGCCACTGCAAAAGGATATACCGCAAAAACCACTACAAAAAGACTAACGCCGCCATACGTGAGTACGGCGCAAGCCAAAACGACGGACAAAATCGCTCTTTCCTTGCCCAGCCCTTGAATGATAGCTCTAGCAATGGACTTAGCCAGCCCTGTATCTTCCATGACCTTGCCAAATACTGCCCCTAGCATGAACACAGGGAAAAACGATTTAATGTAGGTAACCGCCTTGGCCATAAATAATTCTGTATATGCCGGCATCACGGAAAATCCTTGCAATGACGCTGCCAGCAAAGCAAAAACAGGTGCAAACAATATGACGGAGAACCCACGATATGCAAAGAACATCAGTAAAAACAGGCTTAAAATTATCCCTAAGACTTCCATGCATTCGTCTCCTTTTTTCACTATGACGGAGCGGCCTCCAGCGGCCGCCCGGTCATACTACTTCTCTTTTCTAATCCCGTCTTTTTAGGTTACCGCAACAAGCTCCCGGATATCACCATGCGCTGCACTTCGTTAGTTCCTTCATAAATGGTGCAAATTTTAGCATCGCGATACAAGCGTTCCACTTTGAAATCTTTGATATAGCCATAACCGCCATGAATTTGAATGGCTTTGGAGCAAATGAAATCGGCCGCCTCCGAGGCGAACAATTTAGCCATAGCCGCTTCTTTGCTAAATGGCTTGCCGTCGTCTTTCATGGCTGCAGCTTGGTAAGTCAAAAGCCGCGCCGCCTGGAGCTTCGTTTCCATATCCGCCAGCATCCACTGAATTGCTTGTTTAGTAGCGATTGGCTTGCCAAATTGTACGCGCTCTTTAGAGAATTTAACCGCTTCATCTAAAGCAGCTTGCGCAATTCCCAATGCTTGTGCGGCAACGCCTATGCGGCCTCCGTCCAAAGTTCCCATGGCCATCCCAAAACCTTTGCCTTCTTTGCCAATTAAATTGGATTTAGGAATCCGACAATTTTTAAAGATCAGTTCCGTTGTTTGAGAACCACGGATGCCCATCTTGTCTTCATGCTTGCCGATTTCAAAGCCAGGAGCGCCTGCTTCCACAACAAACGCACTGAGCCCTTTTACTCCTTGAGACGGATCGGTCAACGCAAAAATAATATATACGTCACTGACACCGCCATTCGTAATAAAACATTTCGTACCATTTAAGACATATTCTTCACCTTCCGCTACTGCCGTGCACGTACCGGAAGCTGCATCCGTTCCCGCACCTGGTTCCGTAAGCGCAAAGGCTCCTAATTTTTCTCCTTTGCACATCGGTGTTAAAAACTTCTGCTTCATGGCTTCATCGCCCCATCTAAAAATAGGCCATGCAGCAAGAGAACAATGAGCCGAATAAATAATACCTGTCGATGCACAAGAACGAGACAACTCTTCCACAACCATGATATAGCTCAAATAGTCCGCTTCCGCGCCGCCATATTCGGCTGGGTAAGGCATTCCCATAAAATCAAGTTCCGCCAGTTTTTTCACAACCTCTGCCGGATATCGTCCCGTCTGGTCCAATTCTGCAGCTATTGGCTCCAAGTTTTCCAGAGCAAATTCACGGGCGTTCTGTTTAATCAATTGCTGTTCTTCCGTTAGATTGAAATTCATAAGTACAACCTCCTACTAATTTATATTGATGTGCAAACGTCATTCTTTAGGGGGCATAACCAATGCTTCCCCATCCAAAACCATCTTTCCGTCTTGATTTGTACAAACAGTCCGTAGCACCAAACGATTTTTTGCCTCGTTACGATCCATCACCTCCGCCTTGGCGGTAATCGTATCGCCAAACTTAACTGGAGCCGTAAATTTCAGACTTTGGGACATGTAAATCGTCCCCGGGCCAGGAAGCTGCATACCAAGAACTGCCGAAACTAAACCGGCGCTCAACATGCCATGCGCAATGCGTTCTTTGAACATTCCTTGCTTGGCCGCCTGCTCATTGATGTGAGCCGGATTCAAATCCCCGGTAATTCCCGCAAACAGATAGACATCTGCTTCGGAAATCGTTTTGGAGAACTCCGCACAATCCCCAACTTGAATCTCCGCCATTGTCTTTCCCTTCACATCCATTCCTCCTTTTTTCACTTTAAAATGTTTTCCGATTATTTACTACGCAAGTATCATGCCAAAAAGCGAACAAACCGCGTTATGCGGCTTGTTCGCTTTTTAACTAGTGTCCGACATTGTCGCCCCGACATAGTATTTATACAATCCGACACTTTATTTTATTTATTCTAAATTTTCCGTCGTTTTGTCTATTGTATTTTATACTTTTTAATTTTTTCATACAACGTAGCTCTGTGAATACCCAGCATTTTAGCAGCTAATGCTTTATTTCCTTTTGTATGGCGCAACGTTTCTTCAATCCGCTCCTGTTCGGTTAAAGTTCCCTCCTTTGAAAACGGCCTTGTCTGTTCTTCGGCAGCATTCATTCGCAATAAGCCTAAAGGCGGCAAATGGCGCGGCTGAATCAGCGAGGAGTTGACGGTAGCGCTTATCTTTTCCAACACATTCAATAATTCCCGCACATTACCAGGCCAACTGTATTCGCGTAACAAAGCTAATGTTTCCGGTGCAAATTGTTTGATTGGAATACCCAATTTATGACATACGCCAGGAATCAAAATATCGATCAACTCACTAATGTCTTCCCGCCTCTCTCTCAAAGGCGGCAGTTGCAAAGAGATCACGTTCAGTCGGTAATACAAATCCTCTCGAAACGCAGTTTCTTTCACCATTTCTTCCAATGGTTTATTGGTCGCCGCAATGATACGCACATCACAAAGCTGCGTCTTTTCACCGCCGACGTGTTCAAAAGTCTTCTCTTGCATGATCCGCAGTAACTTTGCCTGCATGGCCAACGGCATGTCGCCGATTTCATCTAAAAAAATCGTCCCCTTATCGGCCAGTTCAAATTTTCCTTTTTTGCCGCCTTTGCGAGCACCGGTAAAAGCGCCTTCTTCATAACCAAAAAGCTCCGCTTCCAACAAGTCATGCGGAATTGCCGCACAGTTGATGGAAATACACGGCTCATCCCTTCTGGCGCTTGTATAGTGAATGGCTTTGGCAAATAAATCTTTACCTGTGCCGCTTTCCCCTAAAATCAACACCGTTGCATCTGTCCGCGCCGCTTTTGCCGCCAAGTTTTTTACGTGAACCATTCCCCGAGAACGACCAATAATCACTTCAAATGTCGGTTTCGCTTCACCAACCGGACCTAGCGACACTTCGCCCCGAGGCGAATTGTTTTCCCACTGCAAAAGTGCGCTGACCTCGCTGATGTCCTTAAACATAGCTTCACCAATAGCTCCAATAATCTCACCATCTTTGAAAATCGGCACACGGTTAACAACGACTTTCCTGCCTTTAACTCGTTGCAGATCGGCTAACTCAGGAATGCCGGTTTTCAAGACAATATCTAAGCGGGAATTCTCTATCACGTCTTTAGCCTGCTGCCCTAACAAGTCCTCACGCGGAATGCCCATAATTTCTTCATAAGAATGATTGGCTAAATTAATAATATTGTCGTTTCCAACTACAATAATGCCTTGTTTCAAATTTTCGAAAATGCACAACAGCGCTTCTACTTGGCGCTGGCTCTTATGCAGCTCCTTTGTCATATTTGCCGTTTCCGACAGGTCCTCGACTATTGCCACCGCCCCAACAACCCTCGACCCTTCTTTAATCGGTGCACGATTAACTCGAATGCTCTGCGCTTCGACTTCAATACAGCTATTCAACTCGCTTTCACCGTTCTGCAGCACTCGTAGCAGACCCGTATTGGGCACAATATCACGAATAAACTTACCCTTCACTGCCTTTTTATCCACCTTCAACAGGCGCGCTGCAGGCTCACTCATCATCTCTACAATGCCATATTCGTTAATGATCACCACACCGTTGCGAGCAACTTGCAATAACGCATTTACTTCATCGGACGCCCGGCACATCCGCTTGTAAAAAATATCTAAGAAGCATTGACGATCAATCATTCCTACCAATTTATCCTGCGCATCCACAACAGGCAAATGCTCCACCGGGATTTGCCATGCTTCTTCCAAGGAAGTATCCATTCGCACCGTAACCACTCTTTTAGTCATTACGGTTTCCACTGTCTGCGATAATGGCAAGCGATTCACTATCGTCTCAATGATCTGCTGTCTGTCCAAAAAACCTTCAATTTTTCCTGCTACGTTCACCACTGGTGCGCCGCTTATTTTATACTTGTAAAACAAAAAAACGGCATCTTCCAACGTCTGTGTCCCTCGAAGAGTCTGTGGGCTTGAAAGCATAAAATCTCTGACAAGCATCTAGTCTTCCTCTCTTTTCTTTGTTTTTAAAAATCAGAAAGTTCCTTTTTCGTGAACAATTCCATCTTCATTAGCGATTGCCCTTCTTTACATGTTTACAAACATTCTATTGAGAAAATATAAAAGGCCTTGCAAGTAAACGATATTCGCATAATTACATGTGTTTATCCGAAAAAATCATTAACAATCCCTTGCCTAAACATCCTTTTCCGCATAAAAATTTGTGTTGCTCATAATAAAAAATCCCTTCAAAACGATTTAAAACCGTCTTGAAGGGATTTTTATATTATCTTTGTACTTTATATCCTTAATTACTGCTTCCCTCAGGAAGCTACTGGTTTTATGAGCACTCCGTCACGACGGCGCTGGACGCGGTTGACGGCACGTGAAGGACGGAACGTGAAGTTCCTAATGCCGGATGCGCCATGGAAGACATGGCATCCGTTCTCCACTGAAATCAGCCAGGGATGGCATAATTGCCGGTATCCGCCGAAAATCCATGGATTGCATGACAACCGACGCTATAGTAGTTTTCGTCAGACGCGAAAGAAAACGGAGGCAAAGCGGCGCTCTGTCGAGGCTTTCTGACAAAGTCTGGCGTAAAAAGAGCTGTTTTGACGCGTGATGCAAATAAACCAGTGGCTTCCTTAGACAATACCCTGCCGCAACAAGTCAGTAACATGCACCAAACCAACAGAACGGCCATCCTTGTCCACTACAGGCAAGACGGTAATTGGTTTGGGCCGATGCTGCTCCATCATGCGCAGCGCTTCAGCGGCCAGCTTTTCTGCCGTAATGGTTTGCGGCTGCTTGGTCATCAACTCGCCCACGTTATGGGTAAGAAAATCAAGACCCTTTTCCAGGCCACGGCGAATATCGCCGTCCGTAATCAGCCCTACCAGTTTGCCGTCTGCATCTACTACCGAAGTAGCCCCAAGGCCCTTGTCGGTAATGACAAACAACGCTTCTTTGACGCTTTGAGCCAAGGTTACCGTCGGATTTTCTTCTTCGCCGTGCATAACGTTGGCCACCTTCATCAGCAATTTGCGCCCTAAAGCGCCGCCCGGATGAAAAACGGCAAAATCATTCGCCGTAAACTTGCGCGCCGACATGAGCACTACCGCTAAAGCATCACCCATAGCCAACTCCGCCGTCGTGCTTGTGGTCGGAGCCAGGCCCAAGGGACAAGCTTCCTGCTCCACCGAGGCATCCAGCACCACATCGGCGTTTTGCGCCAACGTCGACTGGGAGTTGCCGCAAATGGCAATAATCTTGGCGCCAATACGACGAATCGAGGGGAGAATATTAATAACCTCCGACGTTTCCCCGCTGTTGGAAATAGCTAAAACAATATCGTCTTCCGTTACCATGCCCAAGTCGCCATGAATTCCTTCCGCCGGATGCAGAAAAAAAGAAGGCGTACCTGTACTCAGCATGGTCGCCGTGATCTTCTGCCCCACATGGCCTGGCTTGCCCATGCCGGTAACAATCAGTCGGCCTTTAGTTTCCAAAATCAACTGCGCCGCCATTACAAACTGTTCGTCAATGCGCGGAATGAGCGCTTCAATCGCAGCCGCCTCCATACGCAGCACCTGTCTTGCTTGTTCAATCATGCCCTATATCCTCCGTTAGAAAGTTTCTTCTTCTATATTATAAAAAGAAGCCGCAAAACACAAGTCAACAAGAAACACCTGCCGACATCAGCAGGTGTTTCTTGGACAATACCGGCCATTTTCTCTAAATCTCTCAGACCGGCCTTCTTATGAAATTTAGCCGACAATGGCCGCCAAAATCAACGTGCCTACAAGGCCGACGACAGCGGCAATAGTGGTCGAACCGGTATAAATGGTAAACATTTTGTTCATCGGAATTCCCAGCGACTCCTTTACAAACCAGAAGCCGGGGTCAGTTACATGAGACGCCCCAATGGCACCGGCGCCAATGGCGATAGCCACCAATGCCGGATCCAACGAAGGATAGGCCACCAAAACCGGAGTAATAAAACCGGCGGAGGTCATCATTGCCACAGTCGCGCTGCCGATGGCAAAACGCATGACAATAGCAATAACCCAAGCCATGATCAACGGGCTGATCTGAATGGTCGTCAGCACGGTTTTGAGGACATCGCCGATGCCGCTGTCCAGGATGACGCGGTTGAACGCGCCGGCAGCGCCGATAACCAAAATAATCGTAGCCATAGGACCCATGGCAGATTCGGTTTTCTTAGCCAAATCGCCTAAAGAGAAACCGCGTTTCAGACCCATGACATAGTAGGAAAGAATCGCCGCCAAAAAGAGAGCCGTAATCGGGCTGCCCAGGAAATTAACGATAGGCATGTAGGCGGCATTCTTATCGCCTACGAGTTCAATGATGGTTTTACCAATCATCATCAAGAGCGGCAGCAAAATGGTAAAGAGAGTAATGCCGAAAGCCGGCAATTTTTCATCCGGAGTCGGCTCCACGCAACGATACTGCTCCGGCACTTCCAGATCATTGGTTTTCGACAGGAAGTGACCGTAAATGGGGCCTGCCAAAGCGGTAGCCGGCAACCCAACCAAAAGACCATAGAAAATCACTTTACCCACATCAGCTTTAAGAGCCAAAGCAATGGCCATGGCTGCCGGATGGGGCGGTACGATGCAGTGAACAACCGTCAAGGCGGTAGTCATCGCCAGTGCGATTTTTACCAGAGGCTGCTTCGATTCTTTAACAACGCAGAAGAGAATCGGAGTCAGAAGTACGATACCTACCTGCAGGAAAACCGGAATACCGCAGATATAGGCAACAATCATCATCGCCCAAGCGGCGCGGCTTTTGCCAATAATATTGATCAGCGTCCGAGACAGCTTTTCAGCCCCCCCGGAAATTTCCATCATCTTACCAATGATAGCGCCCAACGCCAGGATCGGCGCCAAGAAACCCAAGGTACCGCCCATCCCGACTTCAATGGACTTGCCAATTTTATCAAGAGGCATACCGGTGGCAAAAGCAATTAGAAAACAAGCGGCCAACAGAGAGATAAAGGCATGAATGCGGAATTTGATGCTTAAAACAATAATCATTAAAATAGCAATACCAAGAACGGAAAGCATGCTTACTGTCGGATCCATTATAACCCTTCTTTCTTCATCGTACTAAGAATATGTCCGATTTATAAAAAGGCGCCTGCGGCGAAGGCTTCATACCCAAAAACGTTTCGCCGCAAACAGCCAACAAGCGCTTACTGCTTATTAAAATTGGGAGCGTATTGCGCCGCCAACTTAATGGCTTCCACCATGCTGACTTCGCTAACCTTGCCGGTGCCGGCAATGTCCAGCGCCGTGCCGTGGTCAACGGAGGTACGCAGGAACGGCATATTGTTGGTAATGGAAATGGTACGCTCAAAGTCCACCATTTTTGTAGCAATATGACCTTGATCATGATACAGGGAAAGAACGGCGTCATATTTGCCTTTCAATGCAAAGTGGAAAACCGAATCCGCAGCTACCGGGCCTACCACATTCAGACCGTCCGCTTGCGCTTTGGCAATAGCCGGTTCGATTTCACGCACTTCTTCGTCGCCAAAGAGACCATGCTCGCCGCTGTGCGGATTGAGACCGGCCACAGCCAAACGAGGATTTTTGACGCCCAGCACCTCAAGAGCCTTGACGCAGCGGTGAATGAATTCGTACATGCTCTCCGTCGTCACCAACTCGCAAGCCCGACGCAACGATACATGACGAGTCAGGAAGAAAACGCGCAGATCAAAGACCTGGAACATGGTCAAAGGATTCTTGGTGTTGGACAGGTCTTCTAAGATTTCCGTATGTCCAATATAATTAACATGAGCCGCCTTCAAGGACTCCTTGTTGATCGGCGTTGTCGCCAGAGCGTCCACTTCCTTAGCCATGGCCAAGTCAATGGATTTCTTGATGTATTCAAAGGCAGCGCGGCCAGCCAGCGCCTGGACTTTACCGATCTGCAGTTCTTTAACATCCACATTATTCAAGTCGATGACGTCGATCATGCCGAACTCATACTTGCCGTCTTGCGGATTTTCCACGCGATGAATGCCCAGTTTGATGCCGCAGAAGGTCATAGCCTGTTCCAGTACGGACACATCGCCAATCACCAGCGGGCGGCAGGTTTCGTAGATTTCGGGAAGGTTCAAGGATTTCACAATAATTTCAGGACCCACGCCGGCGGGATCGCCCATAGGCATGGCAATAATCGGTTTTTGCATAATAAACAGCTCCTTAAAATAAAGTAGTGGCTCTCTAGTTCTTTTTGGCATAACTTTCATTGGAAAGTTTAATCAACAGATAGTCCACGCATTTGCTGATGGCGGTATCGTCGCCAATCAGGCCGCCCTTAGTCACAATGGGATGCTTATCAAAGATGCCTTTGTGTAGCCGGCCGTACACAGCCAGCGGCAAGATTTCGTCTTTGACTTCAATGCAGATGGCCTGCAATGCGTCGCACACCGCCACCGTTACATCGCCGCCGCTGGTGAAGAGGCCGCCGATGCAGTCGCCCAGCTCTTCAATAACCCGCACCGTAATCCGCGCCAAGCCTTTGGAAATACGCTGGGAAACCTCATCTTGCGTTGTGCCATTCTCTTCCGCCACCTTAGCCAAGTCGAGAACATCGCATTCCCAGCAGGTAGTAGTAACGCCCAGCACTTCGTACGCATCAGGGTTCACGCAGATTTCTTTAACCACCCGTTCGATTTCTGCTTCCCGTTTGGCGTCGTTAATCAGATCCAGCACCGACACATTCACCAAATGGTGGACGTATTTGAGGCGGATGTCTTCCATTTGGCGCCGCGTATTATCACTGACGCTGCCAACGGTCAAGAACACCTTCTGTCCCCGGGATTCTTCCATCTCCACAACTTCTGCCGTCATGGCGCTAGTAAAAGGCCCTGGGTCCACCGCTACAATGGGCAGTCCTGTCGCCTTAGCCGCTTTCGCAATATCCGCCACCGTTTCGTTGGTGGTAGCGTCAATCACTACGACACGCACGCCTTCGTCATTGTACTGAAGAATGGCTTTTTTCACCGCTTCCGGTCCCTGCAGCACCGTACTGAGTTCGATAAAGCCCACCGGCTCATCCATCTGCTTAGCAACCAGCGGTACCACTTTAGATGTAGTAATGGGGTTTTTGGGGTCTTTGGCCACTATCGTCTGCTCTAAGGGCACCTGATTAACCATCAGATAGCCACCGATGCAGACGCGCCCCGACGTAGGAAATACCGGCACCATCAAAGCCATGGTGCCTTTGGGCACATTGTCGAGAATGGCCTTGAGCTCCGGTCCGATATTGCCGCGCAGCGTACTGTCCATACGTTTATTAATCAACTGGACACTGCTGTCGTACAGCTTCTTCATCGCCTTGTCCACTCGGTCATAGGCTTCTTGAGCCTCGATGCTACGACTGTCGGTGCTGACCACCACCACGTCTAAGTTCTTGCCTTCTTCCGGCGTGTACAAGTCCAGATCAAAAAACGTCGCGCACCGCAAGCCCTGACGGGCCAGCAGCACCGCGCTGGCATTCACTCCGGTCATGTCGTCTCCTACGATTAATACCTTTGGCATCTGTCTCTCTCCTTACGCTAAACTCAAGCTAGCTTTTTATCTATACCAATTGCAGCGATATCCCCTGCTCTTTCAGTCGCTGCGCGGTTTCTTTCCCAACACCTTTATCGCTAATAATCAAAGAGAAATCCTGCAGGCTGCAGATTTTATTGATACTGCGTCGGTTAAATTTACTGCTGTCCGCCACCAGAATGACCTTTTCCGCGGAAAGAATGATCTCTTTTTTCAATTCCGCCTTTTCAAAAGTCGGTCCGCTCATGCCCAGCTCCACATCTAGGGAGCTGGCGCCTACAAAGGCGATGTCGGCGTAAATTTCCTTCAAAAAAGCAATCGCCCGAGAGCCCATGCAAGAACCGGTTACGTTTTGCACCCGATCCCCGGTGCAATAGATGGCGAAAGAACTATTTTGCACTAAAAAAGCCGCAATCAACACATCGGTGGTTACAATGGTCAAATTTTTCTTCTTAATCAGCTCTTTGGCAATCGCCATCGCAGTCGTCCCAGCATCCAGCAGTACTGTCTGCTCTTCTTCCACCAACGCCGCTGCCGCTTGGCCGATGCGCTCCTTCTCCGCCTGATGCTGCATCTCTTTTTCTTGCCGCGGCAACTCCAAAGTTAGCTTTGATTTCAGTACCGCGCCGCCGAAAGTCCGGCTGACAATCTGCACACTTTCCAGATATTTCAAATCTCGTCGAATCGTCATGGCGGTAACGCCCAACTGTTTAGCCAGCTCTTCCACCGTTACTCGGGGGCGTTCCTCCAAGATTTGCACAATTTTCTCCTGGCGCTCTACTTGAAACAAGACGTTATCACCTCTTTCGTTCGCTTGTGTTTATTTGCAATGTTCGAGTATGTTCGTTTCGGTTTGATTATATTCTTTCTAGTAGCAAAAAGCAAGAATATTTTTAAAGAAAACCCAAAGAAAAAAGGCCGCTTAAGCGGCCTTCAGCAAAGACTCCTTCCCTATACATTGAGCATATCTTCCTTCAATCGCGAACGCTTCATTATATATAAGTACACCGCGGTAGCGCAGGCTGCGCCAAAGACCAACAACGCCAACAACAAGAAGAAATGAAAACGGCTCAGCACTTCCCAAAAACCGCCAATATAGCCTGCCAGAAGATTACCGGCAAATTGCGATAAATACCAGATACCCATGCACATCGACACCGCTCCCGCCGGCGCCAACTTGGTAACCATCGACATGCCGATCGGCGAAAGATATAACTCTCCCAAGGTCATCACCAGCGTACTAGCCACCAACCACCACATGCTCACCGGTGTACCATCCACATCATACCAAGCCCCGGCTGGAACTAAAACCAAAAAAGACGCACCCAACAGCAGGCAGCCTCGGACCATCTTGGCAATAGCGCCAGGCTGTGCGCTCCGCTTGGCTTGCCAAGCCCAAAAGGCGGTAATCAAGGGGGTCAGCGTGAAAATGAACATGGGATTGAGCGACTGAAACCAAGTCTGCGGTACTTCCCACGCGCCAATCCATCGGTCGGTATCGCTGTCAAACCAAAGAGCCAGCGTGTTTCCCTGCTGCTCAAACGCCGCCCAAAAGGGAATGGTCAGCAAGCACAGAAGCACTAAGGCTCCTATTTTCTGCTTTTCTCTGAGTGTCAACGGCGCTTCCTCTTCTGCGACAGACTCCTTGCGCGCCGTCAAGCGGTCCGGTTTCAGATAACGCTGGCCGTACAGGTAAATTAAAAGCCCTACCATCATGCCCACACCGGCCAAGCCAAAACCATAATGCCAACCGAACACCACGCCCAGCGTACCGCAGGTCAAAGGCGCCAAGAACGCTCCCAAGTTGACGCCTACATAGAAAATACTAAAAGCGCTGTCCCGCCGTTTATCTCCTTCCGGATAGAGAGTTCCTACCTGCGTCGATATATTGGGCTTAAATAGGCCATTGCCGGCAATTAAAAAGCCCAACGCCGGGAAAAATAATGATTCAAAAGCCATTAAAAAATGACCTATTGCCATAAGCGTCCCACCAAAATATACCGCTCGTCGCTGCCCTAAAAAACGATCAGCTAAAAGCCCGCCAAAAAGGGGAGTCATATACACCAACCCCGTATACAGGCCATAAATATGCGAAGCGTCTTCCTGGGAAAACAGCAGTTGCTTCGTCATGTAAAACACCAGTAACGCCCGCATGCCATAGTAGGAAAAACGCTCCCACATCTCCACCATAAAAAGCACAAACAAGCCTCTGGGATGGCCTAGCCAAGTTTTTTCTATATCCTGCTGCATTTTTCGCCTCCTCTTATCTTCAACTTTTACTTCAATTTCTATTCATGCAATTGAAATTAAAGCAAGTCTCTTTCTATGGCAAAAGATTCCCTTTAAAGGTATTTTTTTCCTGCCATCTATTTTTCTTTTTTACTTTCCTTTACATTTTTACACATGTATTTTTTATTCTTCTGTTTAATGTATATTCAAATTGCATTTGTCCAACAAGAACGCACATTCCAGTTGACATTCTTCTTTCTATATTCTATAATTACCTCATACTTTTTTTAGTTATTTTAATAGTTTCTATTTTCACATACTCCCGTTCATGCACTGCATGGCGCACGAAAGGATGAATCATCATGAAGATCATCGGTCTCATTGGCAGCCCGCGCCATCAAGGAAATACCGCTCATCTCGTCAACACCATGCTGCAGCAAGCCGCTGCCCTCGGTGCCGAAACCACGCTCTACCAACTAGGCCAGCTTGACATCCAGCCTTGCAAAAGCTGCTATGCTTGTAATACGCAGGAAAACTGCGCCTTAGACGATGATGCCCAAAACATCCTCCGGGAAATTGCCGCTGCCGACGCTATTGTTTTAGGTACACCCATCTACATGTGGCAAATGAGCGGTCAACTCAAACTCTTGGTAGACCGCATGTTTTCCTTCCTCAAACCCGATTTTTCCAGCAAGTTAGCCTCTGGCAAAAAAGTAGCTCTCGCTGTTACTCAAGGCCAAGAATCGCCTACCGTATTTCAGGCTTATTTCGATTCCGTAGGACAAGTTCTGGATTTGCTCGGTTTCGGAGAACACCGTATGGTTACAGCCATCGGCGTCTACGAGCCCGATGATGTACTTCAACAGACTGACACCCTGGAAGAAGCCCGTGCTCTCGGCGTTTGGCTCAGCCAAAAAAATGATAAGCAATCTCTGCATCAAGCAGTTTAATCGTTTTCGCATTCTGTCCATACTCTTTTTGAGCCGGCTGCGCCGGTTCTTTTTTTATGCCTGCACGTCTTCTGCGCACGCTCCACTTACTTTTTCAACTCTTGTTCTCCATCCTGCCGTTCGCCGTTTCGCTGTTCTCTTCTGTTTCTCTGCATCCCAAGTCTCCTCCTGATCGTAAAAAGAGGAATTTATTGGTTGGTCGCGAAATTACTCCATGTATTGTTTCTGGAAAACTATGGCTTTTTATTTCTTTTAAGCAAAGAAAGGACGTGCCGCCATGTTACGTTATATAGGTAATGCTATTGCCGTTGTTTTTTGTTGCTTTATTTTATTTTCACTGACTGGCTGCGGCGGCTCTCAAACAACCCCAACCAGTTCAACTAAGCAGCTCCCGGAAATATCATGGCAAGGAGACGGCGTTATCAATCCCAAAGAATACAGCCAAAAGCAAACCTTCGGTGAGCTTACCGTGTATAGCCGCCTTGACGGCGAGTACGCCTGCTTCGGCTTACAGGCGCCGGCCAAGGGCTGGGTGGCCTTAGGGTTTGGTGCAGAAGGTAAAATGAAAAACGCCGACATCGTTATCTTTACCATGCGCAACGGCAAACTAACCGGAGACGATTCTTTCAGCGCAGCTCCCAGTGGCCCGCATCCTACCGACCTTGCTCAAGGCGGTACAAATGATATTCTCGACCTAGCCGGCGGCGAAAAGGACGGCCTCATCACCATAGAATTCAAACGCAAGCTGCGTACAGGCGATCCGCACGATAAAGATCTGCAGCCCGGCAGCAATAACATTATTTGGGCGTTGGGCAGTAATTTCAAGCTTACCTCACGACATTTGCAACAAGGAACCGGTACATTGGTATTGGAATAACAAAGGAGCCTAGCTAACGTTAGCCAGGCTCCTTCTACTTTTTATTCTCACTACATCAGCGACTTCTACTCAAATACCTCTGGATTAAGGCAGGTAAGCATAGGCTGCCCGTGCAGCGCCGCCAGTAAATTGTCCACCGCCAAATTCATCATAGCGGCCCGAGTCTGCCGTCCAGCGCTGGCAATATGGGGCGTAATCAAGACATTGTCCATTTGGTACAATTCATGGTCTACAGGCAACGGCTCCGGATCGGTTACATCCATCGCGGCATACGCCAGTTGCCCGCTCTTGAGAGCCGCCACCAAGTCCGCAGTCACCACAATAGGACCGCGTGCAGCATTGATAAAATACGCACCTTTTTTCATTTTGCCGAAAGTTTCCTCATTAAACATGCCTCGCGTTTGCGCTGTCAACGGCGAAAGTACCAGCACAAAATCCGCTTCCGCCAACAACGCATCCAACGAACGGTAAGATGCCTCGAACTTCGCTTCATCCACCCGCGGACGACGATTATGATAGATAATGCGCATACCGCTAGCCAAAGCCCGGCGTGCCGCCGCGCTGCCGATATCTCCCATACCTACAATGCCCAGCGTCTTATCGTACAAATCACAACCCAAGCCCAAATCACCGCCGCACTGGCCTAATGGTTTCATCCAACGGCCAGCTTTAGCGTAAGCCCATCCTTCATGAATGCGCCGCGCCGACGACAGCAAAAGGCCAAAGGCCATATCCGCTGTCGCTTCCACCAGAACGCCAGGCGTATTGCTAACAGCAACCCCCTTAGCGGTGCAGGCCGGGACATCAATATTGTCATAGCCCACCATCGTATTAGCAACTACCTTTAGATTTGGAGCCACTGCCAAAACGGCCTCATTTACCGGTGCCCCAGTACAAATCAAACCGTCGGCATCTACTACTTCTTCTAGCAGTCGTTCTTGAGGCATCCGCCCTTCCTGCTGCCACGAGACAACCGTACCCTCAGCTTCTAAACGCGCCAACACTTCGGGGAAGAGTTTTCCTGTTATTACTATTTTAGCCATATCTCCGCCTCCATTTATATCTACTCAAAATTCATACTTTCTTTCTTTTACTCTGTTCTGCTATGCTCCGCGCGGTTCAGTCATTCGCTCTGATTGCTCACTCTAGTCTTGTTTGTTTTCGTCACTCCGCGCTGGCTGCCCCCCTACAAAATGCAGCTTCAACAACACGATCTCGCTTTGGGTCCCCACGCGCAAAGGAGGCCCCCAGCCGCCGTAGCCGCTGGAAACAATCATCGTCATATTGCCTCGCTGCAGCATCCCCCAGTCAAGTTCATACATCGCATGAGTAATCAGCGAGATTGGCCACATCTGCCCCTGATGGGTATGACCGGACAAAAGCACGTCCGCCCCGGCCACAGCCGCCTCGTCAATACGCCGCGGCTGGTGATCCATCACCACAACGGGCCGGGTCAAATCCACTCCAGCCAAAAGGTCTTCTAATGGATCGCTTTCGCCAGGTTGATAACGGCTGCGCCCAAAATCATCGCGCCCCACCAAAACCAAGCCGTTTCCTACCAATTGCCAGCGATCCCTGAGCACCGTCAGACCGCCAGCCTCTAAATATTTAATCGCCTTTTCCGGCTTACGACTGATATACTCATGATTTCCCATGATCGCATACACCCCTAAAGGCGCTTTAAGTCCCCGCAACACTTGGGGTATGCCATGCCGCGGCAGATAGTCCGCATCCTGATCAATGGTATCGCCTACAAAAACAATGATATCCGCTTGCTGCGCATTAAGCTGCTGCACTAATTCCTCAACGCGTTCTCGGTCAATCAGCGCGCCAATATGCACATCCGACACCATCGCAATGGTCAGGCTCTCCCGTCCGGGAAACTCTTTAGCAATAGTCACGTCATAGGGCTGAATAACCGGATGCCTAGCCTGGTTCCAGCCATAAGCGAAAATAGCCAACGCCATTAGGGCTGCAACGACGGTCAAGTTTTTCTGCCAAGGGCGTTTTAACAGCAAACAACCCGCTTCTACAAGAAGCAGCGATAGTACAAAATAAGTCAACCACCCCAGCCACCAGCCACCAATGATCTCCAAGTTTTCGCCCCAACCGGGGCGCAACAACCGCAGAAAAGGAACCAAAAACAATCCAAACGCCACAATCCGCAAAATGATCTGCGTTCGCCGCCGCAAACCAAACACAACTCGGCGATATACGTAAAAGCACATCAAACCGTAAAGCAGCGTAAAAAAGACCAAAAATAATGATACCGGCACATTCATTGCAACCTACACGCTCCGTTTTCCAAAACTCTACTCTCATCTTAGAAGAAGAACAAAAAAAAAGCAATCACCAAGGAGGATTTTTTATATTAACAGAGAATATTTATCAATAACAAAAATCAAGGAGGTGAGTTCCGCCAGACAAAAGCACCTAGCTTTGTCTGCGGAGTTACTATGAAACAATTAGAAGAACTGAAAGAATTTTTTGCTGCTAACAAGGGAACCGGCACCCTCTCCACCGCCAACGCCAAAGGCCAAGTCTCCAGCGCCGTATACGCTACGCCTCATTTTCTTCCAGATGGGCAACTTGCATTTATCATGAGAGAACGGCGCACCTGGGCCAACATTCAAGAAAATCCGAACGCTTGCTATCTATTCTTACAGCATGGCCACCAAGGGAAGCGTCTCTATTTGACCAAGACTGGCGACGAAACCAATAGCGAACGCCTCTTCGCCTTGCGCCGCCGGGACTATGGCGAGAAAGAAACCGGCGAAGACCTGCATCTGGTCATTTTCCGCCTCGATGAAGTCCGACCTCTTATCGAAGGCTAAATAACATAAAAGAAGGCCGTCCTTAAAAAGGATGGCCTTCTTTTATGCTTCTATAGTGCTGAGCCATATGGCAATTTCTTCACAGCCAGCCTCACGGGCAGCTGCGGCAAGAGCAGCTCTGCTATAAGGCTTTCCCGTCAAGACCGCTTCCAAGCGTGACGGCCAGTCCGTAGCCAACGCATCGGTATAAACCTTTGCGTCGCTTACCAACCCTTGCCGAAAGGACAACGCAATTTCGACGCCTCCCCAATCAAAGCGCCAATGCAGCACCCGCTCAAAAGGAGGCGTTTTCCCCAAGCGCCATCCACGCGAAGCATGCTTCCGTCTAAGCGGTTCCAGCTCCGGCATCGTTTCTGGCGAAAGCGTTTGCACTTCGCAACCCCCGTACTCCCGACAAAATTCCGCTTGCAGAACCTGGGCCATACATTGCGGCGTTAGTCCCGGCAAAAACTCCGTCAAATTCGCTACGCGTTCACGCACCGAAGCCACCCCTTTGGCAGCCAGCTTAGCTGGGTCTACGGTCAAGTAGCGGCTTAACTTCTCTACATCCCCCGCTATCAACAGCGTTCCATGATGCAAGGATGCTTCGCGACTTTTAAAAAAGGCCTGCCCTGAAATCTTACGCCCCTGCATCAGCAAATCATTACGCCCAGAAGCACAAGCAGCAAGACCCAATGACTCCAACGCCGCCAACACCACAGCCGTCTGCCGCGCTTCATCATATACATGCCATCCCATAAGAAACGAAAAGTTCAGATTACCGCCGTCATGGTACACCGCACCACCGCCGCTGAGGCGCCGAGCCAAATATCCACCCTCTTGCTCTAAACGTTCCAGCAGGCATTCACGCCAAGGGTTTTGGTGGCGGCCAATCACCACGGTTCGCTCATTTCGCCACAAAAAAAGCAGCGCCTGATCCGGGTTCACTTGATGCAGCAAATACTCTTCTAGCGCCAAATTCCACCAAGGATGCTTGGACAAAGACACTACCAGCCTTGTTGCTTCCCTCATCTAAAGAGTCCGAACCTTCTGCCTTACTTCTTCCAGCATTTTTTGACGCGCCACGTCATCCACCGCCGTTACAGAGCCAAAAAAGCGATGTTCCAAAACTTTCATGCCACACAAAGAAAATATTCCTTCATCTACTGTCAAACGCAAAGATTCAGCCAAACCGCTCTCTTGATAGACAGTTTCCTTCATCCCCATTGTCGTAAAAGCCAGCACTTCCTTACCCGCAAGCAACCCTTTTAGGCCAGTTTCACCGGCGGAAAAGGCAAAGCCTTCCCCAAAAACCCGATCCACATACCCCTTGAGCACCGCCGGCATGGCAGACCACCACAGAGGATATACGAAAATAAGCCGATCCGCCCACGCTATATGGCGTTGTTCCTCGGCAATATCCGGAGGCGTCTGCTCCTCGGCAAAAGACAGTAAATCTCTGCCGCTCAGAGAAGGAACAAAATGCATCGCGTACAAATCTCGCATCATGACTTCATCCCCCCGGGCATGAATAGCCTGCACCGCTGTATCGGCGATGGCCCGGCAGAAGCTGCCCGACTGGGGATGACAATAGATCAATAACTGCTTCAAGCCTCCAGCCTCCTATGAATATAATACAAGAGCAATGATTTCCAGCGTCTCAGGTCCTTCATTCAAAAGGCTATGCCAGCCTCCGTCTTTAGTAAACAATAAATCTCCTGCTTGCGCTGTACTTTTGACGCCATTGTCGTCAAAAATGCCTACACCTTTAAGCACATAGTAAGCTTCCACATCGCCATTGTGCTGATGGAATCCCACCGAGCACCCCGGTTCAATAATATTGCGTGAAAATAAACGTCCCTTACCTTGAAACTCTTCTCCCTGCAGCAAATGCACCAGCGTCACTTCCCCTTGACCGCCCAGCATTTCCTTGCGCACCTCGCGCTGCAAGTCGTCTGCCCGTTTGATCATGTTCCTTCCTCCTCTTCTTCTCTCAGAACACTTCGGGATCTACTCTACTTGAGCAATTCGCGTTCCAAATCGCAAATCCTGCAAAAAAAGAAAGGCCGCTTGCGCGGCCTGGGAGAACATGGGGATACGAGAATTGAACAAGAGTAGAGGAAGTAAAGGGAGGGTACGAATGAGGGTTACGAAACAATAAATCATAAAATAATCCCCAGCGGAACCCCCTAAACTCACACTGGAAACCGCTACTTGCATGAACGCTCCGACAAAGAAAGAGATTTTTTCGCCAGACGCGAAAGAAAACGCAGGCATAGCGGCGCTACGCCGAGGCTTTCTGACAAAGTCTGACAAAAAAAGATCCTTTTTGACGAGGCAGTGAAGCAAGTTGCAGTTTCCGAAAATTAGACATTAAAGCGGAAATGCACCACATCGCCGTCTTTCATGATATATTCCTTACCTTCAAGACGAACAAGACCTTTTTCCTTGGCTGCCGCAGGGCTGCCGCTGGTCACCAAATCATCAAAAGAGATGATTTCCGCCCGGATAAATCCTCGTTCAATGTCGCTGTGAATCTTGCCGCCAGCTGCAGGAGCTTTGGTACCGCTCACAATAGTCCAAGCGCGAGTTTCCATTTCGCCGGCCGTTAAAAAGGTCATCAACCCCAGCAATTTGAAGGCCGCCCGCACCAACTTGTCTAGACCGGACTCCGTTAAACCCAGTTCACCCAAAAATGCCCGCGCATCTTCGTCGTCTAGCTCCGCGATTTCCGATTCCACTTTAGCCGATACGGCAATGACTTCGGCTCCTTCTTGGGCGGCGTATTTCTGCACCTGTTGCACAAAGGGATTTTCGTCCGCCGTCAGCAGCTCGTCTTCCGCCACATTGGCAATAAAGAGAGTAGGCTTCAGCGTCAACAGCGTCAAATCACGAATGAGCAGCGCCTCATCATCAGTCATCTCTACGCGCCGCGCCGGCTGGGCATCTTCTAAGAGATCCTTAATGCGTCCCAAGAGCGCCAGCTCCACCGGAGCCTTCTTATCACCGCTTTTGATCAGCTTCTGGGTGCGATCCATGCGTTTTTCCACCGTCTCCAAGTCAGCCAGGCATAGCTCGGTATTGATGATGTCAATATCGCGCAACGGATCGATAGCGCCTTCCACATGAGTAACGTTCGCATCTTGGAAGCAGCGCACTACTTGAGCCACGGCATCTACCTGGCGAATATGAGCTAGAAATTTGTTGCCCAAGCCTTCGCCTTTCGACGCGCCCTTGACCAAACCGGCGATGTCCACAAAACGCATAGCCGCAGGCAAAATGCGCTTAGAACCGTAAATAGACGCCAGCTTCGCCAGACGTGCGTCCGGCACTTCTACAACGCCTACGTTAGGCTCAATCGTACAGAAAGGATAGTTCGCCGCTTCCGCTCCGGCCTTGGTAATCGCGTTAAAAAGAGTGCTCTTGCCTACGTTAGGCAACCCGACAATGCCGACTTCCAGGTTGGTACTCATGCTTATATTCCACCTTATCCTTGATTTCTTAATTGTATCTCAAGAAGCCACCGGTTCATCCGCTCTACGCAGCCTGAACCGGCGGCCCCTGTTGACATTCTTCCTTAACTATTCTATTTTAGACGATTTATCTGGCAAATTCAAGTAGACAAGGCGACGCCACGCTTAGACAGCCGTAAAGCCACTTGGGCGACGATTTCCTTCGACGCCGGTAAAATACCCTCCAGCGGGTAATCCATGCCCAGAATACGCCACTTTTCTACACCCATCGTATGATATGGCAAAAGCTGCACCGCTACCGGACGTGGCAGTGCCAACACTACCTTAGCCAGCGCCTCGCTTTCCACCTCGCCGTCCGTCAAGTCCGGAATGACCACAAAACGCAAAGTGACGTCACTGGCCAAAACGGCTTCCTTTAAATGAAGCAGCGTCGCCTGATAATCGCCGTTACGAGTTAGGCTGCGATAGGTTTCTTCCCGCGCTCCCTTGAGACTGAAAAGCACCGCATCTGCATAGGGAAGCACCGCCTGCGCCGCGCCAACCGCCCACTTTCCGCTGGTATCCAAGGTGGTGTGAACCCCCGCCTCCTGGCAAGCCGCAAAAAGGGCCCCCACAAACTCCGCCTGTTCCATCGGTTCCCCGCCGCTGACAGTAATGCCGCCGTTGGAAGCATCGTAAAAAGGACGATACCGCTGATAGTCCGCCAGCACCTCTGCTACGGTCATCTCCCGGCCCCCCCGTTTCCAGGTATCCGGATTATGGCAAAAAGCACAGCCCAGGCTGCAGCCGGATAAAAACAGCACATAGCGAATCCCTCGCCCGTCCAGCGTGCCGAAGGTCTCTACCGAATGCACCCAGCCCTTGATGTCGCTCATAGGCCGCCTCCTTACTTCCCGTTCTTCCTTACGCGCCTACCGTATCATAGAAGGTGCGGTGGATGACTTCGAGCTGCTGCGCCCGACTGAGCTTAATAAAGTGTACGGCGTAGCCGGAAACGCGGATAGTCAGCTGCGGATACAATTCCGGATGCTCCATAGCGTCTTCCAAAGTCGCCCGTTCCAAAACGTTGACATTGATATGGTGGCCAGCCAGCGATACATAGCCGTCCAACAGCGCCGCCATCTTGGCCGCGCGATCTTCTATCGTCCCGCCCAGCACATGGGGCAATATGGAGAAAGTGTAGGAAATGCCATCGCGACAGGCTTCGTAAGGAAGCTTGGTCACAGAACGCATAGCGGCCAGCGCGCCTTTTTCCTCACGTCCGTGCATGGGGTTAGCTCCCGGCGCAAAGGGAGCGCCAGCAGGACGCCCGTCCGGCGTAGCACCGGTTTTTTTACCATACATCACATTCGAGGTAATGGTAAGCACCGACAACGTATGATGCGCACCACGATATGCTGCATGGCGCTTCAAGAGCGCCGAGAATTCTTCTACCAACTCTTTCGCCAACTCGTCTACACGATCATCATCATTGCCATAGCAAGGGAAAGGCTGCTCGTTGGTGAAGCCTACGGCAATACCCCGTTCATCGCGAATTGCTTTGACCTTGCCATAGCGGATCGCGCTCAAAGAATCTGCCGCCACCGAAAGACCGGCAACACCAAAAGCCATCAGCCGCTCCACCTGGCTGTCGTGCAGCGCCAACTGAGATGCTTCATAGGCATAGCGATCATGCATATAATGAATCAAATTCATCGTATTCACGTAAAGGCCAGCCAGCCACTCCAACACCCGGCTGTAGCGACGACGCACTACGTCATACTCCAAATACTCACCTTCCGGCAACGGCAATTCCGGAGCCACTTGCAACGCCGATTTCTCGTCTTTACCCCCATTGATAGCCATCAAAAGGGCCTTAGCCAAGTTGGCCCGCGCACCGAAGAACTGCATCTGCTGTCCTAGGCGCATAGCCGACACGCAACAAGCGATGCCGTAATCGTCGCCATAAATGGGTCGCATCAGATCGTCGCTTTCGTATTGGATGGCACTGGTATCGATGGACACTTTGGCGCAAAAGCGTTTGAAGCCTTCCGGCAAAGCCGCCGCCCAGAGCACCGTCAGATTAGGCTCCGGCGCAGGTCCCAGATTGTAAAGAGTATGCAACACACGGAAAGACGTCTTAGTCACCAGGGTACGGCCATCTACGCCCATACCCCCTACCGACTCCGTCACCCAGAGCGGGTCACCGGCGAAAAGCTCGTTATAATCCGGCGTGCGCAGTTGCCGCGCCAAACGCAGCTTAATTACCAATTGGTCAATGATTTCCTGCGCGCTGGCTTCATTCAATAAACCGGCCGCCAAATCGCGCTGGAAATAAATATCCAAAAAGGTCGAAACGCGGCCAATAGACATAGCCGCCCCGTTTTGATCCTTAATCCCTGCTAGATACCCAAAGTAAAGCCACTGCGCTGCCTCGAGCGCCGTTTGGGCCGGACGGCGAATGTCGCAGCCATAGCTTGCCGCCATCTGCGCCATTTGCTCCAGCGCTTCGATCTGCAGCGAAATCTCTTCGCGGCTGCGCATGGTTTCTTCGTCCATCGCGTCAATGCGCTCTTTTAAATCCTGCTTTTTGCAGGCGATGAGATGGTCTACGCCGTAAAGCGCCACGCGGCGATAATCGCCGATAATGCGGCCCCGTCCATAGGCGTCAGGCAGACCGGTAATAATGCCCACTTTACGGGCCAGCTTCATCTCTTCCGAATAGGCCCGAAACACAGCCGTATTATGCGTAGTTCGGTGGTTATGATAAATATTGCTGATTTCTGGGTCCAGTTTGTAACCGTAGGCTTCACAAGCCTGTTCGGCCATGCGGATGCCGCCGTTGACAATGACGCCGCGCTCCAAGGGAGCTTCGGTCTGCAAACCAACAACAACCTCCAGGTCTTTTTCAATGTACCCGGCGCCATGGGATGTAATCGTCGAGACTCGCGTGGGATCGACAGACAAAACGCCGCCTTTCTCCTGTTCCGCTTTAAGCAAGCTCATGCACTTGTCCCAAAGCTGCGTAGTCCGCGCCGTCGGTGCCGCCAAAAATGCGTCATCCCCTGTATAAGGCTGGTAGTTGCGCTGAATGAAGCTGCGCACGTCAATGCGCCGCTGCCAGCGCCCACCTTGAAATTCGTTCCATGCTTTGTTGTTCATCATCGTCATTGCTCCTCTCGTTAAGCCGGCGCTTTAATAGCCCCGGTCAGAAGCGACAAAAAACCGCCCAGGCAGCACACAAGCTTTGCCCAGGCGGTCGGCTTTTACATCCCCTATTTGCAGTCCACGTGGTATTCTCCACTGATCCGCCAGTTCTGCAGGGGTTCGGTTGTCTGACACAGCGGTGTGTCGCATCTTTATTATACTCACCGCAGAGAGGCATCGTCAAGAGGCTACTAAAGCTTTTTCATCTTTTTATTTTTTAATAAACATTATTCATTGTGATTTCAAAGAGCGTTTTCCCAACTACAGTCCCATAATCGCTTCACAAGTTCACATAGCCTAACCACATTTATAGGAAACAGTGTAAAAATAGGACCTCATTTCATTTGTAATTCCATGTAAATAAAGGTATTATAAATTATGTTTTCCATAACTATCAAATGTTATCTTTTCCGTATAAATATCTAAAAAAAGTCACTATCTGTATGTACTACAAGGAGGATTGTTAGAATGTCCTGGAATATCAGCAAAAAAATCACTGCAGCGTTTCTCGCCGTCATTGCTCTTGTCGCTATTATGAGCGCCTTCACCTATTACGAAGTAGGGCAGCTCAACGACATGCATATTACCTCTGCTAAAAGCAATTTGGAGAAAATGTATCTTTCCCAAGGCATCGCGTTGGATATTGCCAATGAAGCCGTGGCCATGCGTCGCTTCAACTTTACCGGCGACGCCAACGACATTACCGTATTCAATACATACCGCACCCAAGGAAGCGAAAAGCTGCAACAGCTAGATGCTACGCTGTCGCTGCAAAAGAATAAAGACCTTATCCAAAAAATCCTGCAAGAAAAAACCAAGTACGAAAGCATCGCGGAAAAGTCCTTTGCCGCAAAAAAAGCCAACGATGTAGCAACCGTCGGCAGCCTTATGGACGAAGCCGGCACCCCCTATAAGGCGTCTATGAATGCAGCGCTAGAGATGGTGCGCAATGTTGACGATTTTGTCAAAGCCGATGAAATCGCTTCCGACGAAAAAGCGTCGTCCATGCGCAAAACATTGCTTTTCACCAACCTTTTGGTCGCCATTATCGCCATCTTCATCAGCCGCTTCATCAGCGGCCGCATTTCGCGCCCCGCCCAGGAAGTCAGCACTGCCGCAGCTAGTATTGCCGCTGGCGATCTGTCCGGTCCGAACGTAGCCGTTACCACAAATGACGAAATCGGCGAATTGGGCCATTCCTTCAATACGATGAAAAGCAATCTGCGCCAAGTCATGCAGACTATCCAGTCTTCCGCCGAGCAAGTCACTACTTCATCGGAAGAACTTACGGCCAGCGCGGAACAATCCGCTATCGCCTCGACCCAAGTAGCTGAGTCCATTACCTCCGTAGCCCAAGGCGCCGCAGGACAGCTCCAAGCTATAGAAAATGCTTCTGCTACGGTCCAGACTCTGTCCGCCGGACTAGAGGAAGCCGCCGCCAGTGCCCACGAAGTCAGCGACCAGTCTTCTCGCGCCTCGCGCACAGCCGTTGACGGCGCTCAAACAGTCGCCCAGGCGGTTAAGCAAATGCAAAGCATCCAAGAAACCGTTAGCTTCTCCGCTAATGTCGTCGCCAAACTTGGTGAAAGCTCCCAGGAAATCGGTCAAATCGTCGACACCATTTCAGGTATCGCCGCGCAGACCAATCTCTTAGCACTGAACGCCGCCATTGAAGCTGCCCGCGCCGGCGAACAAGGACGAGGCTTTGCTGTCGTCGCCGAGGAAGTACGCCACCTGGCCGAACAATCCCAGGATGCCGCCAAAAAAATCACCACCCTTATTTCCGAAATTCAAGGCGACACCGCCAAGGCGGTCTCCTCCATGCAAGCCGGCACCCGCGAGGTGGAAACTGGCGTGGAAGTTGTCAACAGCACCGGCGCCGCCTTTAATAGTATTGAAACCATCGTGCTTCATGTGGCGGATCAGATGAAAGAAATGTCCACCGTCATCGAGCATATGGCCCAAGGCAGCCAGGAAATCGTTACCGCGGTGGCCGAAATTGACCGACTGAGTAAACATGCTTCCAGCGAGTCGGAAAACGTCGCTGCCATCACCGAGGAACAGTCCGCCGCCGCCGAAGAAATCGCTGCTTCCAGCCAGGGCCTCGAAGGCATGGCGCAAAAAATGCAGGAAGCCGTCAGTAAGTTCCGGCTGTAAAATAGATCCTATGAAAAAACGTTACACCGCGTAACAGATATAGAAAAAGAGAGCAACACCCGAATTCGCCGGATGTTGCTCTCTTTTTCCATTCTATGTTTGCCTCTATTATTCAGTTACTCTGTGGTCCGTACTTCTTTATTCCGTATCGCCGACTTTGCCGACGATACCTCGGAACGATTTTTCAAACTTAGGACGCGGAATAAGTACTCGATGGCCGCAGCCCAGGCACTTCAGACCGATATCCATGCCTGTGCGCACAATCTCCCAACGGTCACTGCCACAAGGATGCGCTTTCTTCATTTTCACTATATCTCCCATGTCCACCTTGACGATATTCATATCCCGCGTACCTCCCTTTACTCCTGTTCAATCCTCGTCTATCTTCACCCAACCACTCTGGCTTCGACGATGCCAAAAGCCGCAGCGCACGCCAGCGCGCTCCAGCAAACCCCGAATCTCCGCCGCTTCCTCTAGAACACAAAGCAGACTTTGGCCGCAGCTAAGATCCAGCTCTTGCGGCGTCGGCACAATGCGAATGTTCCGTTGGCCAAGCTCCCGTTCCGCCAACAGCGCATCATGCACCGAAACCAGCGTCACCAAGCAGTTAAGCTTTGGATAGAGTTTCGCCAACATCACAGCGTCAGCGTCCGCCCAGAACGAGCCAGTTCCAGAATGGTATACATATTTGTCACTTCTCCTACCGCCAGCTTGTCTTCCAAGTGGTAATAGGAAAGGCACGTACCGCAGGACAACACCTGGCAGCCCGCCTCAGCCAGTGCTCGGATGGGCTCCAACAAAGCCGATGCCTCTACCGTCAGCTTGACGCCGCTGTTAAGGAAAAGCAACGCCTTCGGTACAGGTCCTTCCAAAAGCGTATGCAAGAACGAACGCATCAGCACCGCACCCAGCTCGTCGCTGCCGTGGCCCAAGGTATCCTTGGTAACCAAATAGACTAGCCCCTCTTCCGCAGGCGCTTCTTCCCGACAACTTACGCATTCACCCAGAAACGTTGGCAGCTCCGTTGCCGCTCCCTTGGTCAAACGCAAGGCAAAGCCCCCGGCTTCGGCGACCACGTCTACGACACAGCCCAATGAAGTTGCCAGTTTGCGCACATTTTCCTTGGCAATTTCATTATCCACCCGCACTGTCAGCACGCCAGCATTCATGGCATCCAACGCCCGTTTGGTCAAAATGACCGGCTGCGGGCAAAGAAGCCCTCTGGCATCTATTTCATTTGACATCAATCGTTCCTCCTTCGCCGTCTGTTACGCGGCCAATAATGGCTGCCGCCGTCACGCCCGCCGCCTGCAATTCCTGCAGCAGCTTCGGCGCCTCGTCTTCACTCAAAGCAATCAACAAGCCGCCGGACGTCTGCGGATCATAGCATACATCTCGCAGCGCTTCCGGCACCGAGTCTCCAAAGCGCACCCGTGCGCCCAAATAATCCCGATTGGTATAGGCCCCTGCAGGGATCAGCCCCATCGCCGCCGCTTCCAGCACCTCCGGCAACAGCGGCAAGGCATTGGCATCCAAGCAAATCTTAACGCCGCTGCCAGCGGCCACTTCCGCCGTATGACCCAACAGGCCAAAGCCCGTAATATCCGTACAGCCGTGCACGTCAAAGCCTTCCATAACTTGCGCCGCCGCCTTGTTCAGCGTAGACATGGATTTTCCCGCCGCCGCCACGCCTGTGCCAAACAGCTCCAGCCGCGCCGCGGTTGTCAAAATTCCTGTGCCCAACGCCTTGGTCAACACCAACGCATCGCCCGGCCGCGCTCCGGCGTTGGTACGCACCCGCGAAGGATGGCAAACACCGGTGACGCTGAGACCGTATTTGGGCTCATTATCGGCAATTGTATGGCCTCCGGCCAAAACCGCCCCGGCTTCGGCCACCTTGTCCATGCCGCCTTGGAGCACCTGCAGCAGCACTTCCGCCGGCAGCTTGCAAAGAGGCCAGGCCACGACATTCAACGCCGTCAGCGGCTTGCCGCCCATAGCATAGACATCGCTTAGGCTGTTGGCTGCCGCAATCTGCCCGAACAAATACGGATCATCCACCATGGGAGGGAAAAAATCAACCGTCTGAATGAGCGCTGTTTCTTCATTTAATAAGAACACCCCGGCGTCATCCGACGTGTCCGTTCCTACCAAAAGGCGCGGATCACTGGGCGCTTTGAGCTGCCGCAGCACTTGCGACAACGAGCCCGGCGGCACCTTTGCGGCGCAGCCGCCGCTATTTGTAAACTGAGTCAGCTTCACCACGAAGCATCCCCTCCTATCATTTCCTGTAGCCATAGTAAATTCTACACTCTTCTCCAGGCTCCTGCAAATAAGGCGATTAGCAGAACTTTCCTGGGATACGCTTGGCGAAACAACGAGCAATCGAACCCTATAGTGTTTTTACTTTTATTCCCATCCAAGCAATCCAAATATGTCTCTAATATTATTTTCTTCTGAAAGAAGAAATCGCTTGTACTCTTCTCCATCCATATACTGTACTTGCAGTCCTGCATCCTGCATTTTTTTTACATGTTCAGGATGGTTAATTCCTGCTGCAAATGCATCGGCTACCTTCTTAACTTTACTAGAATCTACTCCTTTTTTCATCGCAATTCCACGAGCAGAGTAAGAGTATATGCCTGGATAGCCAAGTTCATCCATGGTTGGAACATCTGGAATTATTTCAGACCGCACCGGAGACATAATGGCAACGATCTTCAATTTTTGGTCTTTATGCAATTGGCAAAGTTCACCTACATTGGCAAAAAGAACATCAATACGCCCTTTAACTACCGCATCTATTCCTTGTGCCGTTCCGCGAAAGTGCGTACCTACAAACTTACTTCCATACTGTTGATTAATTTTTAATTGAGCAATATTATCATCACTCGCATAACCAGTCGCTGCTGCCGTAACTTCTCTTGTCTGAGCGTAAGCCATTAACTCAGCCAAATTTTCAAACCGCGCCTCATCATGACGAATAGCAATAACCCCATAATCCATTACATGATTGGCTATTAATTCAAAATCATCCAAAGTTGCCGGTCTTTTACTTGCCGGATCCATATATCCAGTAATTATATTAGGCGTATTAATATAGGCCAGCGTATAACCATCCGCCTCTTCCTCCAGCAGTTCTTTCCAGCCGCTCCAACCGCCCTCACCTGTTTTAAAACTAATCGTTATTGGCATTCCTAGATTTTTTTCCACATAAGGAAGCAAAGCACGAGCCGATTCTGCAGTCCCGCCGCCAGGAGCAAAGCTAACAATGATCGTAAGCGCTTGGGACGGATATGGTTCTGATGTTAGTTCATTGCCACACCCAGCCAATACGATTAAACAACTAATACTGACTAGCCACTTGACCAACTTTATTGGCAAATACATAGCGCCCTCCATTAAAAGGCTATTACTCTTTACAAGTTGAACATATTTTTTATCGCAATGCGCTGCGAACGACTTACAGGCACTTCGGTTTTATTATCATCCATTAGCAATACATAGGTATTATTAAACCACGGTCTCACTTCTATAACCCGATAAAGATTTACGATGTAGTTCCGATGACACCGAAAAAACGTTTCTTTTTGAAGTCTATTTTCCAATTCTGAAAGAGAAAATTGACAAAGGTAATCGCGCCCCTCCGCCCGTATATAAACAGATCTATCGCTCGCATAAGCCATCATAATATCTTGTTGGTCCAACAAAGAAAATCGTCCGTTGATTTCTACCCCAACCTTAGGAATGCTAGCAAATTTCCTTTTTTCCTCTTCGGGTATTTGTTTTTCAACTTCAGCAAAGTTAATTGCCGCTAAGCGAATTTGCTCTTTTATATCCTCTTCTGAAAAAGGTTTTAGAATATACCCTCTCGCCCCAACCTTAAATGCCTCAAGAGCAAATTTTTCATGTGCTGTAACGTAGATAATATAGGGTGGTTTTTGAATGGTCTTAAGAATATGCCCAAGTTGAATTCCTGACAATCCAGGCATCTCAATATCTAAAAACACTACATCCGGTTCAAGCTTAACAATCGCTTCTAACGCCGCATTTCCAGAAATACACGATTTTAAAACTTCCACGTCTTGCATATGACTAAGAATATATTCTAACTCCATAACAATATGGCTCTCATCATCGACTATTAGAACACGCACTTTATTGCCCACCTTTCTTAGCTGCCATTGGTATCTGAATTTCAGCCGTTGCACCAGGATTTTTATTTTGTATAGTAAACGAATATTCTTTCCCAAAAATGCTTTTTAGTCTCCGGTTCACATTCGTAAGTCCGACCCCCATAGACCCTAGGACTTTGTTATTTCTAACAGCTTCTATTACTTCTTCCGGGATTCCCACCCCATTATCTTCTACTCTAACAATCATCCTGTTTTCAACGATTTGAGCTGTCACTACTACTTTCAAGGCTCCGTCTACTGACGCCAAACCATGATTTAATGAGTTTTCAACTAGTGGCTGCAAGGTAAATGCAGGGAAAGCGATATCTAAACACTTAGATTCAATCACATTCTCTACGGCAAGGCGTTCACCAAACCTAGCTTGTTGAATCGTTAAGTAGAACTCAATACATTTCATCTCTTCAGCAAACGGAATCAGATCTTCCGTCGTTTTCAAATTTTTTCTAAGAAAAGAAGCTAAGGTCAATATTAAATGCTGCGCTTTTTCAGGTTCAGTACGAACAAGAAATTTTATTACACTTAACGTATTAAATAAAAAATGCGGATTTATTTGCGATCGCAACGTATCATATTCTGCTTTTGACAACATTTGCTCCTTTTGCCTTAATCGCGCTATATAAATTTGCGAGCTAATCAGCTCCGCAATTCCGGTTACTAATTTAACATCCGGAGGATGAAAAACATCTCTAACTTTATACACTTCAAGATTTCCAATCCGTTCATCTCCACAATTCAAAGCAACAACAATAGCTGAATCAAGCGGACATGCTTTATACGCACAGCCAATTTCCGCATGCGAATTGGCAATTCCAATTTCATGTTTAGTAAGCATCGCCATCTGCGGCAAAACTACATCTCCCACTTTGTGGTGTTCATCTCCAGCACCACAAAAGGCTAATACTTTTTTTCCGTCATTAATAGAAACCGCGCCAAAGCCGGCTTCAGCTAAAAGAATACTTGCTATTTTTTGTGCACTTTTGAGATCAAGTTCACCTCTCACCACAGGCAATGTTTTTTGAGCAATTACGGTTGCTATTTCCGCATAACTGGCGCCAATAGAATACTGACTATGCTGAACTTTTTTCAAAATGCTAACAAATAGACCTCCGCCAATTGCATTTATAATTACATTGGCCGGCCCAAGCCAGCTTACCAACGCAAATGCTAAAACCGAAGGTTTGGCTAAAAGAACAACAAGAAGCAACTCAAGAGTTCCTGCAATAGCGCCCAAAAAAAACGCTTTCCCAAAACTAATTCTCTTTTCCCGATAGTGCTTATAGAAGAAGCCGCCTATAATACCACTTGCTATCATGGATAAAAAATCAGGTAATGCAGTGAAGCCGCCCAATGTATAACGATGAAGCCCGCCCATTACACCCACTATGGTTCCAACAATAGGGCCTGAAATTAACCCCGCAATAGCAGGGCAAATGATCCGGCTGGACAGTAACGCTCCATTAAAAACCTCTGTTCCAGCTATATTGGTCACGATCGACAAAATACTGAAGATAACTATTAAATTCACCTTATCCAAAGAATTGGAAATCATCACAAGTGAACGCTGCAAAACAGCATAATGTGTAAGTGGATATGCTAAAAGAACTATAAGACCAACATTTTTAATGCTTTCTATGCTAACGTCCACTTTTCAATCCCCTTTCCTTGAAATTTTAATTTAGCTTCACAACCGACTGCCTTGTGCTTATGCAATATTGCGGCTCCCCTGCATAACAAAGCTCTTTTTCCCCTTGTCTGATCCCTTTCTAATTCGATCCTTGCTTTCGCCAAGCTTGACTGTAGATTCTGCATCAACGTTTACTATACTTTCAGATTTTTCAGTTCTAATCTTATTAGCATTATATACTACTACCTTTGATTTTTGCACTGCTCTATCGTCTTCTTAGAAACACTTAGTATAAACAAAATGACGGTATACTAACATACCGTCATTTTGCTTTACCATTAATTAACTCGGCTATATTACAAAAACACTTTTTGCTTCACAACCATCCCGTTTGCAGATACTCATAATTTAGCGTGGACTTCGTCACCATTTTTAGCCCGTACAATTTCATCGACAGCGCCAATTCCCATCCGAATGAGAGCATCTGCTGTATTGGCGCCATTGTGAGGAGTAGCAATAAAGTTTTCACAAGTTAATAAAGGATGATCAATTTTGATAGGTTCTTCCACAAACACATCTAATGCGGCTCCGAACAGTTTATTACTTTCCAATGCCTCATATAGATCATCTTCACTTACGATACCACCGCGAGATGTATTAACAAGCACAGCCGTTTTCTTCATCCACGACAGCTCTTGCGCCGAAATCATGTTTCTCGTTTTTTCCGTCAACGGTACCGAAATAGAGATAATATCACTAGTTCGGCATAATTCTTCAAGAGTAGCTACTTTTGCAAAACCTAGTGAACTACACTGTTCTGCAGCAGCAAAAGGATCATATACAATAACATTTACAGCAAATGCGTCACGAAGTTTCTTGCCAACAGACATGCCGATTTTCCCCAGGCCGATTAGCCCTAGCGTCTTCCCCGCCATTTCATAACCGCTTAAATACATAGGTGAATTTTTTTCGAGACCGTCTAAGGCGGCCAAATGGCTCTGAGTAATTTTCCGCACACAGCTAAAGGCAAGACCGATAGCCAATTCGGCAACAGAATTCATGTTGGCTTCCGGCGTATTGGTTACCACAATATTTTTGTTTTTTGCATACGAAATGTCTATATTGTCCACCCCTACACCATGTTTGGCAATGATCTTCAGCTTCGGCATCTGATCAATAACTTTCTGCGACATCTTAAAGGTCCTGACAATTACCGCTTCCGCTTCCGCATAACTTCTAATTTTATCGCTATCCCAGGTTACTACATCCAGGTTTTTCTGCGCATACGCTAGCGCTTGATCTGATATCGGATCAAAAATATATGTTTTCATGGATTTTCGCCTCCACATCTACGTAATTAAAATCAACTGCACGCTAGGCGTTGCTGCTAGTATCTTCCTCCATTGGCTCAATCATAGTTAACAAGATGAAAAAAGTAATGAGAGAGCTAACAGACAAAAAGGCAAAAACTACATCCCAGTTAAACTTGTCAAGCAATACGCCCACCACAAACGGAGCAAACGCCCCGCCTAAAGATCCCGCTGTATTGACAATAGACGCTGCAAAAGGCACCTTTTCTTTTGTAACCAGTCCCATTGGATACGCTAAAAACGTAGAATATCCCAAGTTAAGGAGTATCCCGGCCAACAGCAATACCACACCCAAAACAAAGGGGTCGTTCGGAGAATAAAGTAGAGAGTACATCATAATTACGGTTGAAGCAGCAGTCAACAACATAACTGGCTTGCGTCTCTTATCAAACACTCGATCAGACAACCAGCCTCCAATTAAATTTCCCAACATGGCTCCAATCCACGGTGCGGCAGCTACAAAGCCCATTTTCATAATGGAAAATTTTTTTACAGTAACTAAGTAAGTGGGAACCCAAGTCATAATGGCATACGTAATACCTACCATTAGAAAGTACCCCAGCGCGCAGCCCCATAAACTCCGCGAAGACAATACTTGGCGATTTGTGTCTAACATCCGTATCTTTCGTACCCGAATAAGTTTATCCAGCCATTGAAGCCGCTGAGTTTTCTTTGTAGTTAGTCCCTCATTTATTTTAGCACTAGTCTTTTTCCCGGCTGTAATATATGCCAGTTCTGCTGTATTGCAATATTGACTATCTTTGGGATCATCTTTAACCATCCACCACCAAAGCGCTGAAAAGATAAATCCAGGAATCGCAAACAAGTAGAATACTTCTCTCCATCCATAGGCATAAATAATATAAGCGCACAACGGCGGCACCACGGCTGGAGCAAACTTGATGGATGCCATAAAAATACCCGTTGCCGTCCCTTTTTCTTGAGCTGGAAACCATTTATTAATCGTAGTTAAGCTACCAATATTAAGCGGTCCTTCAGAAAAGCCAAGCAAAACTCGTGCCGCTTTCAGATGAAAAACATTCGACGCTGTCCCCATAATGGCCGTAGCCAAGGAAGTGAGAATCATCGATATAGATAAAATCTTCTTTACACCATATTTGCTAAAAAGAAAACCAGACGGAATTTGAATTAGAGCATATCCAATATAAAACAGACTGGCCATGGCGCCAATATCAGTATTCGACATTTGAAAGCTTTCTTTTATATAAGGAACAACTACGCCAATATTAGCCCGGTCGGCGCCAGCAATCATGTAAACGCAAAAAATCAGCGCCATAACCACCCAACGAAATTTTGACTTTTTTTCTATCATCTCCTGAACTTTTTGTTCTACTTGTTGTTGCATACAACACACCCCTTACTTAATTCATTACAGAAGACAAACAGCAACCGTACCAACGTTGTCATTAGCGCAGTTGCTGTTTGCAGGATTAAAGACTAATCAATATATTCGCAGCCGCGTTCGGCAAGCGCCTTGTCTACCCAGGTGCGATCCCACGCTAATTTTTCAATGTCCTTCATAGTCTGTTGCTCCGCTTGATTTTTGGCCTGTGTTTTTTTCAATACTTCCGGCGCATCTTCCGGCTTAATCACAACCACGCCATCTTCATCGCCTACCAGAATGTCGCCGGGATTAATAACGACACCGCCGCAAGATACGGGGAAATTGATTTCTCCCGGGCCGTCTTTATAAGGACCAGCCGGATTCAAGCCTGCCGCATAAATCGGAATGTCCATGTTTTTAATGGCGCCGATATCACGAATGGCGCCGTCAATTACAAAACCTCCCAGGCCTTTTTTTATCGCCCACATAACCATCAATTCGCCCATAATGGAGTTGCTCATGTCGCCTTGTGCATCCACAACTAAAATATCTCCAGGCTGCGCCAAATCCAACGCTTTATGCAGCAAGAGATTATCTCCCGGTCTAGCTTTAATCGTAAAAGCAGGCCCTACTAATGGTGCGGCATTCATCGGACGGATTTTGGCGTCAACACAAAACATGCGATTCATCATATCCGCAATATTCGCGACCGGCAAACCCGCAAAGCTTTGAATCAACTCCTTCGAAGGCCGAACAATATTCTTTTTGACACGCAACCCAACATTAGCCATTTACAAACACTCCTTAATTGCTTTTTGAGAAACGCTGTTCATTTCTCTGCATCTTCTAGTAAATTGTAAATTATCAAAAAATAATAATAAATAAAAAGGACACCAATTGCCTTATTGGGCTACGAGTTGCCTAAATCCAGTACGACGTGCAAAAAAGCGTGAACAACGCAAAGAACCGCCCCCGGACGTTGTCCGGAGGCGGTTCTTCCTATTCTTCAGTTCTCGCGCTGCTGGCGGGATTTTTCTTGTTTTTCCAGCATTACGCCGGTGATGACCTTATCCGTTTCCAGCATGCCTGGCGCGCTAACGCGGCCCAGGTTGCGAATGGTGTCTTCCACGGTTGGTGCGATTATTCCGTTGCTGTCAGGGACCACAATGCCCCGCACCGCCATCAGCGAGCTTTCCAGAGCCGTTGCCGCAGCTGTGGAAAGCTTCAGCGCACAGCCTACCTTGCCGCCGTCGCAGATCATGCCGGTCAGATTGGCGACGACATTCTTAATCGCCATTTCCACCGTTTTCGACTGATCTGGATCCATCAGCCAGGTAACTGCCGCCGTCGCTCCGGTAGCTGCCGCTACGGCACAGCCACAAAGAGCGGAGAGATTGCCCGTATGGATCTTAACGTAGACGTTCAGCAAATGACTGATCGCTACGGCCCGCAACAATTCTTCATGGCTCTTTTGTAACGCCTTGGCTGTCACATACACCGGCAAGATGGCGGTAATGCCATGATTGCCGCTGCCCGCACTGGACATGACAGGCACCGGCTCGCCGGACATACGGGCGTCCGCTGCTGCTGCCGTCAGCGTCTTCGCTTCGTAAATGATGTCTTCGCCAGCCAGACCTTTAACTTGCAGTTCTCGATAGAAAGCGCCGATCCCCATGCCCAGACGCTTTTCAATCCCCGTCTCGGCGGCGGCGACGTTCATATCGATGCCTTCTTGTAAAAATTCCAACTCCGCTGCGGGAATCTTGGTTACCGCTTCAATCAGCTTGGCCACCGTCACCTGCGGCTCCCGCAGAAAGCTGCGGCTGTCCGTATGAATGGCCGCTTCCCGTTCGTCTTGCGCTAAAGCGAATACCGTTTCTTTATCGGTTTCCAGCAGCACCAACCGTGTATGCTTTTCCTCAATCACCGCGCGGCTCCAGTGTTCTCCACTGCGCAAAATGACTTCGATCCACAAGGAGGTCTTATCTGGATGCACCCGCACCGTTACCGCCTGGTCCGCCAGCAGCAGCCGCGCCGCCGCCAGAACCTCCGGCGGAAGTTCCGACAACACCGAAAGCTGCTTTTCCGGCTGCGCCACCAGCGCTCCCAAAGCCGCGGCGATTTCCATGCCGGTTTCCCCGGTACCTGGAATGCCTACAGCCACGCCGTTTTTATAGACATTGCTGTTCACCGTGACTTCCACGCTTTGTACCTTGCCCTCTAAAACCTTCGCTGCATGGGCCGCCGCCAGCGCCACCGCCCCCGGCTCGGTGCAGCCCATCGTCGGCAGAACCTCAGCATGGAGCAATTCCAAAATATCTTCTTGCTTCACCTTACAACCTCCCGGCCTAACTTGCTCGTCAGGCGTTTCCTTGTTTTTTCATGAAAAAGTAAAGAGGCACGCCCAGGGCCATCGCCCCCAGACCCCAGAGAATCTGTTCGGTTGACGCCTTGGACACCAGCCAAAGGCTGACCACCACCGCCGCGATAGGAATAAAGGGAACCAACGGCAGCCGGAAAAAGCCTTCCAAATCCGGACGCTTCTTGCGCAATACAATAACCGCCAAACAAGTCGGCACATATTGAGCGAAACGCGACACCACGCTAATCGCCGCCAGCTTGACGAAGCTCCCCGAAAGAGCCACTGGAATGGCCAACAATACGGTAATGAAAATCGCCCAAGTAGGCGTGTTAAAGCGTCCGGTTTCCGCAATTTTACGAGGCACCAAACCATCTTGCGCCAGCGCCACGCCGCTGCGGGGCGTTAGAAACGAGGCCGCTACATTGATGCCGCCGATGGAAATCAACGTACCGATGGTCACCAGCCACTTACCTGCCGGTCCGAAAATAGCGTTGGCCGAATCCGCCACAGGCGCTACGCTTTTGGCCAAATCGGCACCCAGCGTACCCACCGCCACTGCCTGCACCATGAAATAGACTACCGAGCAAAAACCCATGACCAGCATCAACGCCAAAGGCAGGTTGCGCCGCGGGTTTTCCATGTCTTCCGCCGCTACGGCCAACGCTTCAAAGCCGGTAAACGCGTAAAAAATGAGCAACGCTGCTGCGCCAAAAGCGTCCAAGTCAAAGCCCTTAGGATATAGCGGCGTAAAGTTCCCGAAGTCGATAAAGAATGCGCCCAGGACCACAAAGAACAATAGCGGTAGCACCTTGCCTACGGTAATCAGGTTGTTGACCACTTTAGCCAGCTGCACGCCCAGATAATTAAGCAGACCTAAGCCGCAGAGAATCGTTAAAATGATCGTCGTTTTATAGGGTTCTTCGAGTGCCGGCGGCCATACGGCGCTTAAAGCCGTCACAAAACCAACCGCCATCGCCGCCCAGGCAATAATACCGATGGCCCAACGCATGATCCCCACTTCAAACCCGACAAACTCGCCGAAGGCTTCCCTAGCATAGACATAGGCCGCACCATTGCGGCTGAATTTACCGGCGCACTCGGCAAAGCAAAGAGCGATGGTCAGCACAACCAGCGTCATAAAAAGATACACAAATACGCTGCCCGGCCCAATTAAGGCCATGGCTTTGCCAGGCAATAGAAAAATGCCGGACCCGATAACCGCGTTGATCCCCAAGAGCACAATGCTCCAAAAACCGAACTTACTTTTTGTTTCGTTAGTCATGGGCTCGCCTCCTCCTTAATTCCCTAAGAAAACTATAAATTAGCAAGAATTCTTTTTAATGATAGCTATAAACTTCTCAAACAGCTGCGCCATCGGCGCTGACGTTGCCGCCATCATCTCCGGATGCCACTGCACCGCCAGCAGCCAAGCCCCGCTTGTGCCTTCCAGCGCTTCCACCACTCCGTCCAAGGCCCTGGCGCTAACGCGCAAGCCTTCTCCTGCCTTGTCCACCACTTGGTGGTGATGGCTATTCACGCGCACCTCGCCGCTTGCGCCAATCGCTTCCGCCAGCAACGAGTTTTCCTCCACCTCTACGGTATGGCTGGCAATGTGCCGGGGATAGCCTTGCCAATGATTCCCCACCTCCGGAGCGGCCAACGCCACGTCCTGGTGCAGCGTACCGCCGCAAGCCACATTAATAAGCTGCATTCCTCGGCAGACCCCCAAAACAGGCAACCCCATACGCCGCGCCTCATGAAACACTGCCAACTCATAAACGTCTCTATCCGGCAGAATTTCTCCCAGCCCTCGCCGTGGCTGCTGGCCGTAGCTGAAGGGATCCACATCATACCCGCCTGGAAAGACCACTGCATCTACACAAGCCAACTGCGCCGCGATCGCTGCCGTATCCAACACCGGCAGTAACAGAGGCACCGCCCCCGCTGCCCGCAGCGCCTCCACATAATCATGGTTGATATAATCCCTCTCCAAACCGGGAAAAGGAGCTCCCGGCATAACCAACCGGCTGCCTAGCAACCCGACAATCGGTTCTTTCATGTAAAACGCCTCCTCACTTACTGCTAAATGCTATTAACTTAACAATAGCAAAGTTGGTGCCAACTATCTTCAAGCACTATGGAGTCAAAAACAAAGGACTTAGACCGCCTTTTCTCCTAGAAGAAGAATTCCTGCGCCTAAGTCCTTTGTGTATAGACAAATTTATTTTCCCTTCTCCAAAACAGGTTAGTTCCAAACCTATTACGATCCCGTTTTCAACCTATTTAAAAATCAAGATATCCTTCGCTCTTGCGACAACCAACACACGCCTCCGAACCAAATGCCGCCTCAACGCAATTCAAGATCATTCGCCACAACCCTGCCTTGCTCCGTCAAGCGGCTGCCACTGCGCCCAGCTTGCGCCTCCACCAGTCCCCAGCTTTGCAGCCATTCCAATGCGCGGCGCACCTCTCCTTCACCGGCACTGCAGCCTTGCACCTTTAATCGATCGTTAATAGCCTTTCTGCCCGCCGGTCCCGCTTCCAAACAAGCAAGCACTTTTTGCGCAAACGGCCAGGCGTTGTGCCGCCGAAAAGGCTCCTCTTCTCGCAGCGTCTCCCTCACATAATACGGCAAATCTGCTTCACTAAGATGTTCCCCTGCGGCAAAAGCCGCATAGGCCGCCACGTTTTGTAGCTCCCGAATGTTTCCAGGCCAAGAGTAGGCCAGCAGTGCCGCTTTCGCCTCCGCATCTACTTCAAGCTGAGGTCTCCCTTGTTCACCTATGAAAAACGAAAGCAACGGCAAAACGTCTTCGCGCCGCTCCCGCAGGGGCGGCACCACTAGCGGCAGCACATGCAACCGATAATATAAATCTTGCCGAAAACGCCCCGCCTCTAAGAGTTGACGCAAATCCAGATGCGTCGCCGCCACGACACGGATGTCTACATTAAGCACCTGACTTGAACCCAGCCGAGTCAGCTGTTTTTCCTGGAGCACCCGCAGCAGACGTGCCTGCAGCGCCAGTGGCATATCCCCTACTTCATCCAAGAACACCGTCCCGCCATGAGCCTGTTCAAACAACCCTCGCTTCCCCTCGCGCAGCGCCCCCGTAAATGCGCCTCCTTCGTAGCCAAACAGCTCACTTTCCAAGAGAGCTTCCGGCACAGCGGCACAGTTTACCGCTACAAACGGTTGGTTTTTACGGGGCGACGCATTATGAATGGACTGCGCTAAAAGTTCCTTTCCTGTGCCGCTTTCTCCAGCAATCAACACCGTCAACCCGGAAGCTGCCATCCTCTCCGCCAACTGCAGGCACTCCCGCATGCGCGGTACTTGAGTACGAATATCTCCAAAACAATACCGCGCCGTCAGCCCTTGGGAACGCAACCGGCGCTCCTTGGTTTTTTCCAGTTGCCGCAAATACGTAATGTCTTGCACACTGAGACAGCAGCCCGCCGGCATGCCAAACTGCAAAATGGTCTGCTTTCCTACCAGCAGCTCTCGCCCAACCATTTCCACCACTTCGCCCCGCACATCGCCGCCAGGCAGCAGCGCTGCCAAAGGCGCAGGGAGAACCTTCGCCGCTTTACGACCTAAACAGGCATCTCCTTCCATCTTTAGCAATTCTCGCATCGCCGCGTTGGCCACTAAAATACGCCCTTGCACGTCCAGCAGCAACAGGCCCTCCTTCGCCAAATCCACTACCGACTCCAACTGCGCCTTCTGCAAAAACAGCTGCCGCTGCTGTTCTTTGATGCCGCCAGCTACATTGACGGTCGATTCCGCATACAAAACCAAACGCCGGCTGACTTCCGCACATTCTAAACCCAGACGATTAATAATCTCCAAAAAAGTCGATATATCGATCACCCGATTGCCCAAATCTACAATCATCGAAATCGGCGGCGGCACCAAATGGGCCTCCCCGGGAGTTGTCGCCAGCATGCAGTCTACGGATTTATCCGGATCATACGGAATCAAGCGCAAATGCCGCAAGCCCACTTGATACAAAAAAGCCACCGTCTCCAATGTCGTCTCCGGCGCATCATTGACCACCAGCACCCTCGTGCCCTCGGGTAAAGACAAAAGTGGCTCCACCGCCCCTTCACGCACCGTCCGCTGCACTACTAAAATGCGGCTAGTGTCCGGCACATAGCCCTCTACTTCCAGCACCTTGCTCTTCAGCATCACCAGGACTACGTCCTCTTCCAACCGCGTCGGCGGCATCAGCGCATTTAACGCATAAAGACGGATGTCTACATAGCCCGCCAGCACCTCTTCTAAGTTTTCCTTTAAAAACGATCCCAACGGAGTCGCACCGTTCGTCACAATCGCAATGGTTTTCATGAAAATCCGCCTTTCCATTACAAAGCCCGCCATACGTCAAGAGACTTTTGTTAGCTTTTACGGATTCTTGCTTGGCTACGCAAACTCCTTCCCAGGCGAGGCCAGGAGCCACCCTAGAAAAATAAGCTAATGCGTTAACAGCTGCCTAACGTTTTTCGCAAGCGTTCCAACGCTTCCTGAATCAGCTGACGCACCTGTTCTTCCGACAAGCCGCAGCATTTTCCCAGTTCCCGCAAAGAACGCCGCTGCCGATACCCCAGTCCAAAATACCCCCGCACCATCCAAACCTGCTTCTTAGGCAGACGGCCCAACACCGCTTGCAGCGTTTTCCGCCTCCACCTCCGCAACGTTTGCACTTCCGGCGAAGAATCCTCCCCCGCTTGCAATACGTCCAACAAGCGCTCCTCTCCTGGTTTGGAAGCATCCAATGACGCATGATTCCCCAGAAACACCTGGTAGCAACGCAACCGCTCCCGATAAACGCTTGCGGACAAACCCAGCTGCCGCCAGCCCCAGTCTTCGGGCTTCCCCCTCACCAGCCGCTCGCCCTCCACGCGCCGAACTTGTACGGCTGCCTCATGCTGCCGCCGCGGCAAGTGCACCAAATACCCTTCCTGCCAAATTCCCAAGTAGAGCCGTTTGCGAATGCAGAAGGAAAGATAATTAGACAAGCACGCCTTTTCCAGAACCTGTGGCCGCTTTGCCGCTTCAATCAGTCCCACAAAGCCTAGCTGCATCAGATCGTCCTCCTCCATCCCCAGAGGCAGCAATCGATATCGGCGCAGCAGATGACGCACAAGACCTTGGTTACATTCTAGAAATTCATTCAACGCTTCCTTATCTCCTTGCTGGTATCGTGTCAGTAGCTCCCTGTTTCTCGCATCCCAATCTACATCTTGCTTCACTTTACAAACAACCCCTCTCTAGATTATGTGAATTACCGTGAAGTTTTTTCTATTTTCCCTAACAAATTCCTGCTTTATACCGCAAAAAAGATTGAAAGACTATACTTTCGGATAATAGGCAAGCCCAGCACCGTCTGCTATGCTAATAGCGTTAAGTAGTATGTTATCGCCCACCCCCGACTAGAGTCACACGATTTTTCTTCTTTTTCTACGACGTTTGCCTCATTAACTCACAGCCTAGGTAAGACCAAAAGGATTTCCCATTTTTCCCAAGAATTATTGTTTGTTTTACGATTGTACGTATTTTATTTTAGATTAGAGAGGATCTTGTTTCATGAAAATCACAACCCGATTATATTCTGTCCCTGCGTTTGTCGTCGTCACTGGTTTGCTGTTCGCCTCTTCCGCAGCAGCCGCGCCTCCGGATGCAGGCAGCACATTAAAAAACACCCAGGAGCAGCAGCGCGTCCTGCCTCCTGCCACTACAACAGGCATTCACATCGAAGAAGCCGCAACGCAAGCTCCCGCCGCCGGCGGCGAAACCTTGACGGTGCACGAATTCCGTTTTACCGGCCAAGATGCTATCCCTGCCAGCGATCTAAACGCATTGGTAGCGGACAGCTTGGATAAGCCGCTGACTCTGGCGGAGCTTTACCAGCGCGCAGACCGCATCAGTCTCTATCTGCGGCAAAAAGGCTATCTGGTAGCCAAAGCCTACATACCGCCCCAGGAAAGCTCCGACAACACTGTCACTATCACCATCGTCCTGGGACAATACGAAAAAATTGATATTCGCAACCACTCCCGCGTGCCCACCTCCTACCTGGAAGCGTTAACCAAGCCGTTGTTGAAAAACGGCAGCTATGTACACCAACAGGAGTTAGAACGCGCCCTGCTTCTGATCAGTGATATCAGTGGTCTGCGCTTAAAAAGCACCTTAGCTCCCGGACAAGAGCCGGGAACCTCTCTGCTCATCTTAGAATGCGAGGATGCTCCTCCGATCCATGGCCAGCTCTCCACCGACAACTGGGGCAATCGCTTCACCGGCGATGTTCGCGGCGGCTTGAACCTCACCATCGACAATCCCGGCAGCCTGGGGGACTCCTTTTCTCTCGGCGGTCTTTACACCGGTTCCGGCATGAATAATGCCTCCTTTTCGTATACGCTGCCTGTCGGCTCCGGCGGCGGCAAGCTCGGCATCAGCTATTCCCGTGTTCATTACCTCCTGGGTGAAAACTACACCAATCTGGACGCTAACGGCGTAGCCAAAACCACCAGCCTTTTCGGCTCCTATCCGTTGACGCGCTCCCGCACCCACAATCTTCGCTTTCATTGGGGCTTTGAGCACAAAGACCTGGAGGATCTTGTGGGTTCCACCAGCAACAGCCAAAAACAGGCCAACGCCGTCTCGTTGGGCCTGGCTGGCGATGCCTACGACGCCGACGGCAACGGACTCAACACCTTTGATTTCACCGTATACCAAGGCCATCTGATGATGGGCTCTGCTGACGCCCGCACCAATGACGCCAATGTCCAAAGCGAAGGCAATTACACCAAAAGCATCCTGAACTTGTACCGGCAAAAATACCTCAACAGCCGCCTGAGCTACAGCTTGTCCTTTACCGGTCAGTTAGCCAGCCACAACCTGGACTCTTCGGAAAAGCTCTTCCTCGGCGGCGCCACAGGCGTACGCGCCTATCCGCAAGGCGAAGCCGCCGGCGATACCGGCTATCTAGCTTCGGGCGAGCTGTGCTGGAACCTGCCCACGCCCGCGGTTCAATTGGCCGCCTTTGTCGACCACGGCCATGTGACCCTCAACAAAAATACCTGGACTGGCGCCGGCGGCAATACCCGTACTCTTTCCGGTGCAGGCCTTGGCCTCATTCTCAGCCGCCCAGGCGACTACAGCCTGCGGCTGGATTACGCCTGGAAACTGGGTTCCGAGACCGCTCAGTCTGACACCGATAAAAACGGCCGCTTCTGGTTTAGAGCGTCGAAATCATTTTAATGGAGGCATTCTCATGCAACGAAAATGGAAACGAAACGGACGCCAGTTGGCGTTGACCCTTGCGGCAGCCATGCTGCTCAACAACACCCTCGTCTTAGCCAATCCCACGGACGGTTCGGTCGTAGCCGGCAAGGCGGACATCGCCAGCAAGGGCGCTACGATGACCATCACCCAATACACGGATAAAGCCGCCATCAACTGGCAGAGCTTCAACATCGCCAGCGGCGAAAAAGTCCAATTCATCCAGCCCGGCGCTTCGTCGGTGGCCTTAAACCGCGTAGTGGGCAACAACGCCTCGTCCATCTATGGGACGCTGTCCGCCAACGGCCAGGTGTTCCTGGTCAATCCCAACGGCGTTCTCTTCGCGCCAGGCTCCCAGGTCAACGTGGGCGGTCTGGTAGCGTCAACACGGGACATTACAAACGCTAATTTCCTGGCAGGCAAGTACGCCTTTAACGGCGATTCCAGCGCCGCAGTTGTCAACCAAGGCAGCATCACCGCCGCCGAAGGCGGCTACGTCGCTCTCCTGGGAGCGCAGGCTAAAAACAACGGCATTATCGTCGCCAAGCAAGGTACTGTAGCTTTAGGCGCCGGACAGGCGGTCACGCTGGATCTGGCCGGAGATGGGTTCTTGAACCTGGCGGTGGACCAGGCGGCCCTCCAGGCCAGCGTAGCCAATTCCGGCGTCATTACCGCCGACGGCGGCCGGGTATACCTCAGCGCCAAAGCGGCGGATACGTTAGCCGGAACGGTGGTCAACAACAGCGGCCGCATCCAGGCGCAGCGCCTGCGCAATGAAAACGGCGTCATTATTTTAGACGGCGGCACGAACGGTGGCGCCGCCAACAGCGGCTCGTTGGACGCTTCCGGCGCGGTCGCCGGCGTCAGCGGCGGCACGGTCAAGGTACTGGGCGACAAGGTATCCCTGACGTCCACCGCAGCCTTGAATGCCTCCGGCGACGCCGGCGGCGGCGTCATCCTAGTAGGCGGCAACTACCAGGGCTCCGGCGCGGAAACCCAGGCTTCCAGCGCCAGCGTCGCTGCCGGAGCTTCCCTGAAAGCGGACGCCCTGACCAACGGCGACGGCGGCAAGGTCGTCGTTTGGGCCAAAGGCGACACGACCTTTGCCGGCTCTATCTCCGCCCGAGGCGGCAGCCAAAGCGGCAACGGCGGCAAGGTGGAAACATCAGGCAAGGAAACCTTGCTTTTCAAAGGAAAAGTAAACACCCTGGCGCCCAAGGGCAAAGCCGGCAAGCTGCTGCTGGACCCCGCCGATTTTACCATCGAAGCTGATAATACCGCAATTCAGGCCAATAACGATCCAAGCAATCCGAATATGAACAATCCGAATCCAGGTGGCCCGATAACATTCACTGGACAGCCTTCGATCAACGGCATGGCCGCTTCGGATTTATTAGACCTCTTGACCTATGGGGATGTTACGATTCAAACCACCAATCCAGGGGCGTCTATCGTCAGTTGTCTAAACGCAACACCAAATATTACAGACCCGTACAAGGGAGCACCCGGCACTGGCAAGATCACTGTCGCCGCGCCCCTGGATTGGAGCTCCAGCGCTGGCTCCAACACATTTACAGGAGACCCAAATGCATCTACCAATTCTCTTACATTGCTTGCCGCTAATGGCATTGTGATTAACGCGCCCATCAAATCCGGCGGCAGCCTTGCGTTAAAAACAACTGCCGGAGACGTTGCGATTAACGCCTCGTTAACTGCCGCCGGCTCGCTTCTCAGCGCTCCAGCCGAAGGCTTCAACACAACCCTAAGCAACGGCGCAACTTTAAGCGGAAACAAGGTGACGGTATACTCGAAAACCGCCCCAAGCAGTCTGGGCGGCTATACGCAAAAATATGGCACCTACTCAGTCAGCGACAACTATAGCGGCAATACGCTGGTGCTAAACCAGATTCTATTGTCCCTAAGTGCCGCGAATAAAGTGTACGATGGCAATACCGCTGCAGACGTAACGCCCGCTGCCGGCCTGGAAAACGGCGACTCCGTAACAATTACCGGCACCTTTGCCAATGCCGATGCCGCCAACGGCAAAACCGTTACCGCCACACTCACTAGCAACCCCAATAACAAATACAAACTGTCTGCCACGAAGCCGACCGCCTCCATCACCCCCAAGCAACTTTCCTTGAGTGATTTTGGCCTTACCTCCTTAAACAAAACCTATGACGGCTTGTTTAGCAACAACTACGCCTATGCCTCCCTGCTTGATGGCAGCACGCTTACATTAAACACTCACTACAACAGCAAAAACGTTGGCACGCAATCTGTTTCCGGAACTTTAGCCGGCTCTGCAAATTACCAACTTGCTTCTTTGCCTACTACCGCCACCGTCACGGCTAAGCCTCTTACTGTCAGCAACATTACCTTCACCGACAAGATCTACAATGGCACTAACGCCACCCCGGACTTCGCCTTTACCTCTGCCGACAAAGTCAGCGGCGACACACTCACCTTGCACGGCTCTTTCGCCGATAAAAATGTCGGCACTGCCAAAGCCATTTCCTCCTGGTCCTTGGGCGGCGCTGACGCTGGCAACTATGTGCTGCAAGCACTCTCCGGAAGCCCCACTGGCAACATTGTTGCCAAACCTCTCAACACAGTCACATTTACTACTTCCGGCAAAGTGTATGACGGCACTGCCGCAGCCACCATCGCACACTTCGCCTCCCCCGATATAATTTCCGGCGACAACCTCACCTTGAGCGGCTCTTTCGACACCAAAGACGTCGGCAATAATAAACCCATTACCCTAACTTTAGGCGGTACCGATTTAGCAAACTATTCCTTTTCCACTGTCGGTATGTTTCCTATGGCGAACATCACGCCAGCCGCCTTATACTACCAAGCCAATCCGACCACCAGACTACAAGGGACCACGCCGGCCGGGCTGAGCGGTGTCATAACCGGCTATGCGGGCAGCGACAACGCCGGCAACGTCTTTATAAACATCAATCCCGCCTCCTGGAATACCGCGGCCACAGCCGCCAGCGCTCCAGGAACCTACGCCATAACCGGCAGCGGCCTGGTTTTTGCGGCAGCCACTCCCAACTATACCCTGAATCAGGCCCCCGGCAACAGCGCCGCTTTAACCATCGTTGCCGCTCTTCCTGCTTCATCCTCCCCGATCTCTGATACGCCCCAAGCCACAGCGGCCGCCTATGCCTTCAGCTCCGGAGCCCAGGGAGCGGCCGCCTCCAGTCCCCGTGGCGGCGTACGCGGGTTTTACGATGACGTGCGAGGCACTTATATAAGCACAGCCACTTTACCCAACGGCCAAACCAATCCGTTAGCCATAAACCCAACAACCAGCAACACCGGCAACGCCGTTCTTACGACAGCCATTCCTGGCTTGCTGAACACGCTGAACGGCGGCGTCAGTCCTTTAGGCGGCTTCGGCACAGGGGGGCTGTTCTTGGGAGCAGGCGGAATTACTTCCTTCGCCAGCCCTGTCTCTTACAAGACGGGCGCTTTGCCAGCACAAGGTCTTGCTATCCCCGCCGAGCCTTTGTCTAGCGCGGTGCCGCAAGGGTTGCAAGCAAAAATAGACGCGTTGAAAAACGAGATAGATGGGCTAAAAGAAGTAATCACTTTGGGAAACACATCCCCAGGCGCCCTACCTCAATTAGAATCTAAACTAGTAGATTTGCAGCTCCAGTTGGCAGCTTTGACGTCCTCGACAAATTCGAGTTCACTTTGATTTGCAACTTGATTGGCAAAGTAGAACGGTAGTTTAAATTAAGCAATCCATAGCGATTGCCTTCTACCGAGTAATGGTTGTATAAGCACTCTATTCTACTTACAATCAACCGAATTTTAAAGAATGCATAAAAGACGAGAAGCTATGCCTGCACATAGCTTCTCGTCTTTTTGCGGCTGTTTTTAGCTACGCGGCTCTCCTAGCGCAGCACTTCCAGCACCCAGAAGAGGCAAAAGCCGATAAGGCCGCCCACCAGGGAGCCGTTAATACGAATCCAGGCCAGATCTTCGCCGACCTTTTCCTCTACCAGCCGGTTCAGGCGCTCGGCACTGAGACGGTCCAGCGCATGAACAGCCACTTCGCCGATCAAATGGCGATGCCCCGCTAAAAGATGGCTAAGGGCTTCCTTGCAGGAGCCTTCCAACAAAAGCCGCAGGGACTGGTTCTTTTTGAAATAATCCCAGTAGCCCATGAGTTGGGTGAGCACCCAGGAAACCAGGGGGGTCCGCAGGGAAAGGTCCCGTCCCGGCTCGCCCAACAGCGCTTCCAGCTCGGCTTTTGGCCCCTCCGACGAACGAAGCAGACGCAGCAGCTGCAAAAGCACCTCCTGCACCGGAACCACCTGAAACAGCTCTTCTTTCCAAGCTTCCAGACGCTGCGCCTGGTCCGGGCTTGCTTCCAGTTCCAGTAAAAATTCTTCCGCCTTATCTCGCAGCCAAAGGCGCAACGGGTGCTGCTCTTCTGTGCGTAAAGCCTCCAAAAACTTCTCGGTTTCTTCCAGCGCCGCTTTAGCCAGATCTTTCGTATCAATCTGTCCGGCCGCTTCCATCATGCCTCCCAAAAGCTGCATGAGAGGATTTCGTTTCGCCAATTCCGCTTCATAAGCGGCGCGCAGCCAGCCCTCCACCACCTCTTGCGCTTCCGGCCGCCGCACCTGTTTAAGCAGCACCTTCGCCAAGGCTTCCCACAAGGGCGCTTCTCTCTGTTCCGCCAGCGCCTGCCGCCCCCAGGAGGCCACAGCCGGGGCCGCCGCGAGTTGACTGAGCTGACTGCGAACCCAGCCTTCCAGTTTGCCTGCCAACGCTTCCGGTTCCAGCTTGTCCAGCCAGTCCCGCAGCAGCTGCCGCGCCAAAAGCAGCAAAATATAGCGGCCTTTGCCTTCTTCCACCCAGGAAATAAAGGTTTCCGCAATCGGCCAGCTTTCCAGGGCCTTTTGCAACTGACTTTGACTGAAAAACTTATCCTGCACCATTTTGGCAGTGCCGTCGATCAGACGGCGTCGGTTGCGAGGGATCAGCCCCGTATGCCAAGACAAACCCAACGGCCGACGAAAAAGCGCCTCCACCGCAAACCAGTCGGCAATGCCCCCAATCAGGGCCGCTTCCGCGGCAAACAGCAGGCAACGGGCAGCCAAACTCTGGGGATAAGCTAGCTTAAACGCCAAACAGACGAGAAACAAAACGCCAACACCCGCTAAAATGCGGTTAGCTTTAACAAAGGGGTTCATTGTCCCACCCCCCATTCCACAAGCTGCGTCAGGAGAAACAATAAAGCCCCCGCCAAACCGCCCACCACCGAGCCGTTAATGCGGATCATCTGCAAATCATCGCCCACTTTTTCCTGTACAAAGGAGGCCAGCTCTTCGCCGGATTTGCGGCCCAATTCGCTGGCGGCTATAAAGGAAGCCAGATCGAGCGGATGACGCTGCAGCCAGCGGCGCAGTTGTTCCTTCATCCAACGGTCCAAAGCCCCTTGCTGGTCCTTTTCCGCGGACAAGCTCTTTTCCACCGCCGCCGTAAGAGCTTCCGCCTGGTGCGGCAGCAAGCGATCTTTTCCTTGCAGCACCTCCTGCTGCAGCTCTTGCACCCAGGGTGTCAGCCATTGAGCGAAAAAGCCAGGATGCCGGCGCAGCCACTCGTCTTTCCACTCTTCCATCTGCTGCCGCCGTTCCGGCTGCCGCAGTCCCAGCAGCTTTTTCCAGCACCAAGCTCGCAAACGACGGCGCAGGGGATGCTCCGGATCGGCCAGGTTCTGCACAAATCGTTCCAACCACTGCAGCACCATATCCACCCGCTCTTCCGCCGTCAGGCCCGCCGCGCGGTTGACCATGCTGCGCAGCATGCCGCCCGCCTCGTATCGAGCCAGCGCCGCCTCCAGCACTTCCAGTAAAATCGCCCGAAACTCCGCTGTCTTTAGCGCCTCTCTCACCTGCTCCAGCATATGAGCTATCACTACGTCGTCATAGCGCTGCCGCAGGCTCCACGCGCCGGCGCGCAGCGCCAAGGGCGCCAGCTCAGTCCGTTCCAGCCCCATGCGCAGCAGTTGATCCGCCAGCCGCCCCATTTCCTCCGGCCGCACCGCCAAGGTCATGTCCTGCAGCAGCCGCTCCAATACGCGGCGCAGCGTATCTCGTCCGCCCTGACGGCGTAGATAGTCCAGCAATACCGCCGCCGCATCATAGCGTTGCAGCACCTGCATGATGTTTTCCGGCGTCAGCAGCTCTTTTTCCACTAAATCCGTCAGATCCGTTATAATCCGTTCTTTATTGCGGGCCACCAGATTCGCCCGCCAGGAAATAAAGCCCAAGGGCTTGCCAAAAAGAGCGGTCACCGCAAACCAGTCCGCTAAACCACCCACCAAGGCCGCACCGAAAGCGCTTTGCGCCAGAGCGCCGCCAAAAGTATTCCCGTAGGGCAGGCTTGCCGCCATCCCGGCGGCGGCTACGCCCAGCGCCGCCAACGCCTGATATCGTTGTTTCGCCATAAGTCACCTCGCTGAGAAAATTGAATACCGCATTATGCGTTGAAAGTATTTCGCCTTTTCTCCCTCCAATTCCTTTGTAGGAGCTTTTACGCAGCGCATATTCTCTAGGAGATCCTTTTCTCTTAGCCTTCGCGAGGGTTCGCTCGATATAAGAATGTATATTATCCGCTTACTATAAATCGCAACACGATCTTACACGCAAAGGAGACGCGCTTCATGCCCCCTGCAGTCAGACTCCTCACGAACGGCTATATCTATACCGTAGACCCGGCGGAAACCGTGGCGGAAGCTCTTGCCATCGGCCCAAGTGGCGAAATTCTATTTGTCGGCGCTCATGCCGATGCCGTCTCATTTTGCAGCCAAGACACGCGCGTCACCGATCTGGACGGGCGTTTCGTTCTGCCTGGGTTTGTCGAAAATCATACCCATGCTGACGCGGCAGCTCTCAAATACACCGGCCTATACCTGGGAGAGGTCAAAACCGTGCCGGATTATCTACATGCCATCCGCTCTTTTGCGCAAAGCAAAGACGCCGCAGACTTGCCGCTAGTGGTCGGCGGCGGCTGGGAGCAAGCGATTTTCCAAGAATACAACCGCCAGGCTTACGACTTTGCAGACAATAACCATCTAGGTCCAAGCCGCTTCCTGCTTGACGAAGCCCTCCGCGGAACCCCTCTGGCTAACGTTCCTGTTAAGCTCTCTTCCAGTGACTTGCACTGCGCCTGGTACAACAGCGCCGCCATTGAGCTGGCTCGCGGCAAAAGCTTTGACGTCAACGAGGTCCTTACGGAAAATCAAGGCAGCGACGTGATCACCCGCGTTCCCGAGAATGCCTTTGGGACTTATCACGGTGCAGACTTTTCCCTCTTCTGCGGCCAGCCTTGGGGCGTTTTTAGAGAAGCCGCCGTTCGCTATGTCGACGCTTCTTTGCCAACGCTTTCCCCAGCGCTAAAACAAAAGCAAGCAGAAACGGCGATGCAACGCTTCATTCAGCAAATGTACGCCTACGGCGTAACGGCGCTGCAGGATATTCTTATCACGCCGCTAGCGGAAAATCCGCATGTTGACGTCGTTTATAAAACATTAAAAAGCGGCCGCAATCGTCTACTCTGGCGAACCGCTTTATGGGGCGACGTCTGGAACCCGGAACAAACCGTACAAGAATTTCGGCAAGTCCGCCAGCGCTATGAAGAGACGCCGGAATTCGAATTCCATTCTGTAAAACTATTCGCCGACGCGACCTTGAAGGGCATGTACCTTCTGGAGCCTTTTGCTGACGCCCCTGCCGACTCCGGCAATATCGGCAGTTTACATCAAAACGTCTCCTCCAAAAAGTTCAACGAATGCATCGCTATGCTGCACCGCGAACACATTCCCGTACATATACACGCCATGGGGGATCGCGCGGTCAAAAAATGTCTTGACGCCTTGGAAGAAGCCTGCGCAAAATATGGTGAAAAGCCGTTTCTCCACCATACGCTTACCCACCTTCTTTTAGCCCAGCCGGAAGACATTCGCCGCATGGCCCGCTTGAAGATCATCGCTTCGCTCAATTCGTACTGGCATTATCAAGAACCGTTCTACTATGAAGACTTTTTCTTGCCGCTCTTAGGCCCCGCCAGAGCGTCAGCGGCCTTTCCAGCCCGTCGTTTTTGGGAGGAAGACGTTCTGACCTGCCTGGCCAGCGACGGTATCGTCAGCGAAAAACCTTCGCCTCTTTGGGGCGTCGAAATAGCGGTTACCCGCAATGCGCCGGGAGCTGCCGACGCTCGTCTTCTGCACAACCCGATTGAGCGCCTATCCCGCCGTCAGGCCATCGCCCAATGCACCATCAACGGCGCACACGCCCTAGGGCTGGAGGCAATTACCGGTTCTCTTGAAGTCGGCAAGCGAGCCGACTTAGTCATTCTAGAGCAAAACATCCTGTCCCTTCCCGCGAACGAAATTCATAAAGCTACGATTCTCGAAACCGTCGTCTGCGGACAAACCTGTTACGCTGACGACGCATGGATCACGAAACATAAAGGAGAATTCTATCATGACGGAACCTACTAAAACCGCCGCGCCGGCTCTGTCACAAACCAGCAGACCTGGTTTGAAGCGGGTGCTTACGCTGCGCCAGCTAGTGTGGTTCGGCCTATCCTATCTGGCACCCATCGGCATATTTACCCAGTTTGGCGTTTTAACCGGCGTTACCCATGGTATGACCACGCTTTCCTATAGCGTTGCTATGGCGGTCATTCTCCTTACCGCTCTCAGTTACGCGAAGCTGTCCGCCGTATTCCCCGTCGCCGGCTCCGCCTACACATACGTACAGCGCGCCGTCCATCCTCATGCCGGGTTTCTAACCGGATGGATGCTGCTTCTCGATTATCTTCTGCTGCCCATGGTTTGCGTACTGCTGTTGGGATTGTTTTTACATAAGGAAATTCCCGCAGCCCCCGCCTGGGTCTGGATCTTTCTCAGCGTGCTCATCATCGCCCTCGTCAACAGTCGCGGCATTGAACCGACCATTACCGTAAATACCTGGACCGTCCTGCTGCAAGCGGCTTTTTCCCTTCTCTTTCTGTTTGTAGCCGTTCGCCTGCTGCTCTCCGGCGGCGGAGCCGAATCGTTCCTCTCCTGGGAAGCCATCTACAATCCGGCTGAATTTAAGCGGGATTCCTTCCTCCTGTCCGTAGGAACCCTGACGATCGCGTTTCTCGGCTTTGACGCCGTCACCACCTTGGCGGAAGAAACCTTGCAGCCGGAAAAGACCGTAGGGCGCGCCCTGCTTTTGATTTGCCTGCTCGCCGGGGGCTTTTTCATTCTCATCTCGTATTTGTGCCAATTAGCCTGGCCCTCAGGCTGGAAGGAAATTTCCGATCCGAACACCGGCTTTTTCGAGATTGCTTTGCATCTTCAAGCAGACTACATGCAACCCCTATATGCTTGGATCAGCAACCTGGCCAGCTTGACTTGCGCCATCGCAGGACAAGCGGCGGCAGCCCGCCTGCTGTTTGGCATGGCCCGAGACGGCGCGCTGCCTAAATCAATTTTCGCCTATGTCCACCCTCGCTGGCGAACTCCGATCCCTGCCATTTTACTCGTATCCCTGCTATCGCTGAGCGCCGTAATTTTCACGGACAGCCTGCTGGAAGTCATGGCCCTTATCAGTTTCGGCGCTTTAGCAGGATTTGCCATGGTTAACCTAGCAGTAATCTTTTACTTTTATCGCAAAGAAAAGTGCAACTCTCCTGCAGCAATCCTTGAATACCTCCTTTGTCCACTTCTCGGCGCAGGGTGCTGTCTATATTTCCTCTGGTTTCTTCCTGTTTCGGTAAAGCTTCTGGGTCTATCGTGGCTAAGCGCAGGCATCCTCTACTTAGCCTTTACAACCCGCGGCTTCCGGCGACAGCCGCCCGGTTTGAAGCTCGAATAAACGATAACCGCAGGCTGCCCGGACCCGTCCGACAAGCGGACGCACTAATTATGAGGTGTATAACTATGTATACGAAACCCGTTTCTTTTGCTGATACAGCGCCGGCTGCGGCAACGGTCCGTCATATCGACGAATGCCCGCTGCACTGCCACGAGGATGTCCTTGAAATTATCCTTGTGCTTCAAGGCACGGTACAAGTAAAAATAAGCTTTGAATATTTTACCCTCCATGCAGGCGATTACGTGATTGTGAACAAAGAAGACTCTCATAAAATTTGGAGCCTAAACGAGGAAGACAATATGGTCGCCGTCTTCCATATCCCTCTCCCGCCCTTCCGCACCGCCTTTCCTCACCTGGATTACGTTCTTTTCGCCTGCGAATCTTTCGATCTTGCCAACTATAAAGGCCAGACCGCCAAGCTTCGTCGCTTACTGCTCACCCTTTTAGAAAGCCTGCTGCAAGACGACGACTCGACCGTGAAGCAGGCGGCCAAGATAACCGGCCAGCTTATGCAGGTACTAGTAGAGGAATACTCCCTGGAGCGGTACTACAATCGCAGCCAGGACATTGACGCCGACAAGAGGGAAACCTATTACGCCATAATACGTCATATTTATGAAAACTATCAGGATAAAAACCTTCTGCAGGACATCTCCCGCCGTAAGTTTTACTCCGAATCCTACATCTCCCATTTATTCCGAGAAGTCAGCGCCGCTAGCTTTCAGGATATGCTGGGCTATATTCGAGTGTTTCGATCGGAGCGTCTGCTGCTGGAAACAAACCAAACGCTCGCTTTAATCGCCAAGGAATGCGGCTTCTCTGACAGCAAATACTTCAACCGGACGTTCCAAAAGTGGTTTCGGCAAAAGCCTTCTGCGTACCGCAAAACCTACCAGCCGGAAATCGCCAGAGACATCCGGGCCGTCACAGCCGACAACGCCAAGGTGAAGGAAAAAATCCACTATTGGGAAAATCAAGAAAACCGCACAAGTGAATATCGGCTCAGCATCACACCGATTACGCTGAAAAACATCGGCTCCAAACGAGATTTGATTTATACCCCTGACCCAACAGACCTCGCCGCTCCCCCCAGCGCGGCAAGCCGCGACAAAGACGGCGGCATCTATGCGTTGCTCCGCGTGGGAGGCAGCGATAACCCGGAGGAGGCGCGAAAAAAGCTGGAACAAACACTCCGTCTTTTACAACAGCAAACCGATGGCGACCTGGAATACTGGTTTGTCAAATAAACACCGTAAGAAGAGAGGCGTCCCTTGAGGGACGCCTCTTTTCTTGCGTTTCCGGCTATCCTGATTCTGCAGCGCCTTGCAATAAGACAGCAGGATTGTCATAAAGACGCAGCAGGATTACCTCGCGACAACCACCTCGATTTCCGTTATAGTTATGTCTCGTATACGAAAAAACACACCGGCTATTTTCGATAGACCGCGCTGCGATAACGCCTGTAAAAACAAGGAGAAACAAACCATGAGCGAAACCTTGATAACCAACCAGAGTGATCTTGCCTCGAAGCCAAAACCTTATATGACCTTTGACTGCGGCCCCTTGAGCTGCAAAACCGATATTCCCGGACTGGAGTTTGACTTTAACTACGGCATTCGCGTAAACATCCCCGCCGGCGACTGGCGGGTAAAGTTTATCGACCGCGATCAATGCCTAACCCTGTATGACGCCAAAGCGTCCGCCACCCAGGTGACAAGCACCAAGAAATACTATGTCAATTTTCGTCTGGAAATTTATAAAGACGAAAAACTGGTGCTTGCCCACGACATGAACCTGGCCCGCAAAAACGTCTTGATTAAATTTCCCACCGGCATCTTGGGAGACGTTATTTCCTGGTTTCCCTACGCCCAGGCCTTCAAGCACGCCCATGACTGCGAAGTATACTGCGCCATAGATCCCCAAATGAAAGAACTCTTCCAGCCATCCTATCCGGAGCTGCATTTTATCGGCCCGGAGGAGCGGCCGGACAATACATACGCCACCTACTATATGGGTATTTTCTTTCCTTGCAGCGATCGGGTTCACCAACCGCTTGATTTTCGCATTACAGGCCTGCAAAGAACCATCCCCTATCTGTTGGGCTTAAAAGCGGACGAAATCCGACCCGTTATTCTGCCAACCAACCAGGAGCGAAGCATCGCAGAGCCCTATGTCTGCATCGCCGCCCAGTCAACCACGCAAGCCAAATACTGGAACAACCCCAGTGGCTGGCTAAAGACCATCAAGCATTTAAAATCCCTGGGTTACCGGGTTTTGTGCATTGACCAAAAAGACTGCCACGGCTCCGGCAGCCGCTGGAATACCATCCCGTACGGCGCAGAAGACTTCACAGGCAACCAGCCGTTAACAGAACGAGTCAACCTGCTGTACCATGCCGATTTCTTCATCGGCCTGTCCAGCGGCCTTTCCTGGCTGGCCTGGGCCGTAGGAAAGCCGGTTGTCCTAATCAGCGGCTTTACGCTGCCCTTCAATGAGTTCTACACCCCGTACCGCTTGATTAACTACCATGTCTGCAACGGCTGTTGGAATGACGCCGCCATCGAGTTTGTTCATTCCGACTTCGCCTGGTGCCCCCGGCACAAGGATACGGACCAACAGTACGAATGCAGCCGCTTTATTACCCCCGAAAGCGTAAACAACGCCATTGACCGCCTGCTGAAGGATCATGGCTTGCATCCGTCAAGAAAGAGCGTGGATAAATCATGAAGAAAAATAACCGTCAAAAAACCTTGTCCGCAGTCGTTGCGGCGCTGAATGCGCTCAACAGCACCGCCCCAGTGGCGCTGCCTTTGGTCATAGAAGCAAACCGCCACAACCTTCCTGAACGAAGCACCTTCGATTTCCTGACTCTTCGCGATCAGCGCGGCGGCCAGATTCTAAACTCCCTGCTCTTTACGACTGCCTGGGCCGGGACGACTACCGACGTAAGTGCCGGCCAAGATTCAAGCGGCGTTACCCTTGATAACGGCGACACGCAGAATGTAAAGGGCGGCACTGCCACCCACGTAACGATCAGTAGTGGCGGCACGCAGAACGTCAGCAACGGCGGCAACGCAGATAATGCAACCATTGGCGGCGTGCAGAACGTCAGCGGCGGCGACGCCCTCTATGCAACCATCTCCAGCGGCGGCATGCAAAACGTTTCCAGCGGCGGCAACGCGTTCCAGGCCTCCATTTCCAGCGGCGGCACACAAAACATAATGGGGGGGCTTGCAAATCAGGTAACCATAGGCAACGGCGGCGTACAAAACGTCAGCGACGGCAACGTAAACTATGCAACCGTAGCCAACGGCGGCGTACAAAACGTCAGCGGCGGTAGCGCATCCTATTCACATATCAACAACGGCGGCGTACAGAATGTATATATTGGCGGCACCGCAGGTAATGCAACCATTGGCGGCGTGCAGAACGTCAGCGGCGGCAACGCAACCAATGCAACCATCTCCAGCGGCGGCATGCAAAACGTTTCCAGCGGCGGCAACGCAACCAATGCAACCATCTCCAGCGGCGGCATGCAAAACGTTTCCAGCGGCGGCGACGCCCTCTATGCAACCATCTCCAGCGGCGGCATGCAAAACGTCAGCGGTGGCGACGCAAGCAATGCAACCATCAAAAATGGCGGCATGCAGAATATCGTCAGCGGCGCTACCGCAAGCTGCTCGCAAGTGCAATCCGGCGGCATTCTCCAAATCAGTTCAGGCGGAAGCGCCCTCAGTGCGACTTTGGCGGATGGCTATGTGCTGCGAGCAAACACCAGCGCCACCTTGACTACAGCAGCGCCTACTTCTCTTAGCCCTTTTATTTCCGGCGGAACCGCCGCCTTCATAGACCTAAACAACGGCAGCGTTTTAGACGTTCTAAACGGAGGCTATGCACATAATATAGACATTAAAAGCGGCGGCGTTCAAAATGTCTATAGCGGCGGCACTACTTACTCACTCTTTGTCTCCAGCGGCGGCGTGCAAAACGTCAGCGGCGGAAGAGGACAAGCCACGCTAATCTTTAGCGGCGGCGTACAAAACGTCAGCGGTGGTACCGCAAACTATGCAGACATTCGAAGCGGTGGCGTGCAAAACGTCAGTGGCGGCTCGGCAATAGGAGCCTCCATCTATATCGGCGGCACACAGAATGTCAGCGGCGGCGACGCCTCTAATGCAGAAATCAATAACGGCGGCGTGCAAAATGTCTACGGCGGCAATGTAAGCGGCGCGACGATTTCCATCGGCGGCACCCAAAGCGTCAGCTCCGGCGGCTCCGCCGCAGGAGCCATCGTGCAAAGCGGCGGCCTTCAAAGCGTTTCTAGCGGCGGCGTTACCAGCCAGACTATCGTGCAGTCCGGTGGCACACAAAGCGTGAATTCCGGCGGCTCCGCCGCCAGGACCACTATCCAAAGCGGCGGAAGCCAAACCGTAGCTAGCGGTGGCATAGTCACTAACGCGCAGGTGGACAGTGGCGGTATGCAAACGATAGCTAACGGAGGCATTGTTGACGGCGTTGTTGTCAACAGCGGAGGCACGCAAACGATTAGTCGCGGCGGACTGCTACAGCTAGAATCATCTACCCCGATCGCTGGTACCGTCATCGTTCAGGGCGGAACAGTAGCCCTCAACGGCGACAGCGGCAACTATTCCATCTCGACTTTGGCTGCTGACCAGGGAATCATCCAGCTGGCGCACGGCGTCACTGCCGGACGAAACTTAACCCTGGGCTCCTTAACCGGTTCGGCTTCGTTTCTCATCAATACCAATCTGGCAGCCGGAAACTCCGACAAAATCATCATTCAAAACGGTACGTCCCAAAACACAGTAAAAGTCAACTATGATCCCGGTTTTGCCAGAGGCAAGACCATCAACGGCAGTGCCGTCTTCGCCTCCGTCCCCAACAGCCATACCTCCTTTACCGCTCAAGATACTGAATTCGGCGCGTATCACTACACCCCATCTCTCGCAGTCAGCGCAGACGGAAAAACTTGGAGCATTACCAGTCTTAGCGTCACCGGAGCCAGCCAAACCGTAAAAAACGCCGCCGGCATAGCCGCCGGCAGCCTGAATCTCTGGCAACGGGAAACCAACAGCCTAAGCAAACGTTTAGGCGATCTGCGCAACCACGCAGAAGCCGCTGGCGAATGGGCCCGCGTATATCGAGGCAGCCAAACGCTGGCAGGAGTCAGCCAGCAATACACCGCGTTTCAATGGGGCTGGGACAAGCGCCAGACAACCCAAGGAGGAGTTTGGTTCACCGGCTGGACCGCCGGATATATGGGCGCCGACCTTTCTATGTCCCGAGGCAGCGGCTCCTCCTCCAGCGTGACGGTAGGTGCTTACAAAACCTGGCTAGGAGACAAAGGTCATTATCTGGACCTCATTGCCAAAACCGGCCATCTGCGCAACTCCTACGACAGCTATCTCAATGACGCCGCCAATACAAAGGTTAACGGGAGCTATAATCAGTGGGGCAGCAGCCTGTCCGCCGAATACGGTTACCGGAAACAACTTAACAAAGACCATTGGTACCTGGAACCGCAAGCGGAAATTGCCGCAGGGCGCGTCACCGACGCGGACTATGCCGCCAGCGACAACACCCAAGTCCATAACGCCGCCGTCACCACCCTGACCGGGCGTCTTGGTTTTGCATTGGGTCGAAATTCGCAAGGCCGCTCCTTCTATGTCAAAGCCTCTGTTGTGCGCGAGTTTTGCGCCACTCCTTCCGTCACCACTTCCAGCAATGGCCTGACGCCTATCACTACTGAGCAAAACCTGAAACGAAACTGGATGGAATACGCCGTAGGCTGGACTACTAGTATCGGCAAATTATCTAGTGCCTATTTGGAATTGAATAAAACCACCGGTGATTCCAAAGGCAGTTCCTGGCTAGCCAATCTGGGATTTCGGACGAAGTTCTAAGTAAAGAAAACGAAGACGACGGTATTTTACCGTCGTCTTCGTTTTTAGTGTCTTTTTATACGCCGTTTTTTGCGCCAATCGCCCGGGCGAGATCCTGAATGCATTCGCTGAGCCGATCTAGGCGCGTTTCTACCCGCACCAACAAATAGGCGGCGACTACCATAGGAAAACCATAGGCCGACATGGCCGCCAACAACGCTTCCATATACTATCACCTCCTTTTTCAGGGTACTGCTGATTTATTCGTATCACGCACCAGGCGAATAAATCAGCGGTCTCAAAAAAAGAGCGGCAGGTTGCCCCGCCGCCCGGTTCTTTATTAGGCTAAAGCCTGCGTGTCCTGCGTATGAACCTGGCAGGACACCGGCGTCACCAAAGCGCCGTTCTTGTTTTGGAACAAGCGCTTGGTGGCAACGGTCTGCATGACCGCCATTACGCCAGCCTTGGTCAGATCGTCTTTGGGGTTGGCCAAAGAAAGAGTTGCTTCTTTACCGGCTTCATCCCGAAAGATCATTTCTAGACGTTTCGTCATAGTTTTCACCTCCTTATTTTTCTACATTAGATCTGTCTTACGCGTTAGTCAGGTGTCCCTGGTCCACGCGCAGCACCGAAGCCACGGTGTCTTTCTGAAGTCCGCCCAGCGCTGTTGCGGCGTCGTAGACGTCGGCATCGGCGGCGGCAGGATTCAAACCGCTCAAGGATACATTCTTGTATACTGCCTTGCCGGCGGCATCAAGACCGGTTTGCACCCGCAGCACCATTTTGCTAGATTCCACTGCTTTGCTTACTGCCATGAAGCTCACCCCCTTTCACTCAGAGACATTGAACCGGTGCCTTTTTAGCAACCCTTCTTTTTTATTTTTTTACCACCCAAGTGCAGCGCATCTTTTCCATGGCTCTAGCCAAAAGACGAGATACCGCTTGATGACTGACTTCCAACTGTTTCGCCATTTCCTGCACCGTCTGTCCCTGCAACCGCCCCTGTACTACTTGGCGCTGCCTTACGGATAGCAACGCCAATGCCTGCCGCAGTTTTTCTTTCAGCAGCTTTTTTTCCACTTCGTCTTCCACGTTTTCCGACGCAGCCGTTTCCTGGGAGTCTTCTGCGTCTAAGCTAGCCCCCTGCCGCCGCCAACATTTGCATTCTTTCTGAAAAGCGTTCCAGACAGCATATGTCACGCACTGCGCCGCATAGCCTTCAAAATGCCCACTGCCTGAACGGTAGTCCTTGACGGCTTTCGCAAACGCTAACCAAGCCACGCCTTCCATATCTTCGCGAATACTGCGCACAAAACTTTGTCCCGCCCGCGAACGCACCAAGCCTGTAAAACGGCGGCACAGCTCGCCGAAAGCGTCTTTATTTTCTCCTTGAGCTTCTTGCACCAATTCTTCTATGCTTTGCATATCTTCCACCTCATGGCGGAAGACCGGTCTTCCTATAGTAGCGCCAATCTCTATATATCCCCAGCATCTTAAACAGAAAAAAACGAGCAGCTAAGAAGACCTTCCTTCTTAGCTGCTCGTTTCGTATTTATAATGGTTCTTATAGGATTACTTCACCGGCGTCTCCGATTTGCTGGATTGGCAAACGAAGCACAAATTCCGTACCGTTCTCATCGCTATTAAAAAACAGCTCGCCCCGATGTTTTTGCGCGATAATTTCATAAGAAATGCTTAAACCCAACCCCGTACCTTTGCCAATCGGTTTCGTCGTAAAAAACGGTTCAAACAAACGATGCCGTATTGCTTCAGGAATGGGCGGTCCGTCATTATAGATAGAGCATCGCACCCAACCGTCTTCTTGAGACGTCTGAATACGAATAACACCTTGCCCTTCCTTGCCTTCCGACTGTATCGCTTGGGCGGCATTGACCAAAATATTCAATAACACTTGGTTGATCTGACTGCCGATCGCTTGAATCATTGGCAACGGTTCCAGCTTTTTTTCAATCTTAGCTACATACTTAATCTCGTTACGCGCCACAATCAACGTGGTATCCAAACCGCTGTTCAGATCATACTCGCCAAATTGCTCAATGGAATCAACACGCGAGAAGGTACGCAACGCTTTGACGATTTTTCCAATGCGTTCAAGACCGTCCTTTGTTTCTTCAAACAGTTCCGGCAAATCTTCCAACATCAGTTCTAATTTAGCGTTTTTCTCTTTCCCTCTTACTTCCGCAACAATTTCTTGGGCAGCTGCTTCTACTTCCAGCTGCTCTAACGCATTTTGGTATTCTTCAATCAACCCGCACAAACGTTCCACATATCGCTGCAGCATCGAAAAATTACTGCTCACAAAACCAAGCGGATTGTTTATCTCATGTGCCACACCAGCCGCTAATTGACCTACGCCGGCCAATTTCTCCTGCTGCACCAGTTTGCTTTGCGCCTGCTGCAGTGTGGTCAACGCCGCAGAAAGTTCTCCGTTCGTTTCCTCGACTTCCCGTTGTGCGTACTCTCTGCGTTTCACTTCTTCTTCCAATGCTTCCATAATGCGAGTATTATCTACTACCAACGCCAGCAAGTCCGCCAATTGCGTCAGAACGCTTTTACGCGCTTCCGTAAATTCGCCTTGCTCTCGGAGCCGCCCCAACACCATTACGCCAAAGACAATGCCGCCCCGCGTCAGCGGCAGCGCCGCCATGTGGCACAAGTCACTCCAAGCAGATCCCTGCAAGCGATCTTCCCAGGTCGAATATTCATTAACAAAAAAAGGTTCCGCCTTTTCCCAGGCGCGCCCCACCATATGCCGCCCTTTGGCAATACAGGCAGCAATCGGCTCCAAGGAAATCCCTTCCTGCACCGCTAAATGCATGCAGTTTTCTTTTTCATTCAATAAATACACCGCTCCTAGCGCCGATGCCGTCAGCCGCAACGATTGCTGCAACACACGCCCCAAGGTCGCCTGGACATCGCGCTCCTGCAGAAAATCAAAGCTAATCTGGCGCATTTGCAGCAGCATGTCGTTTTGAAATAGAATGCGCCGCATCAAGGCGGAATGTTCCAGCATACGGCCCAAGCGCTGGCGCATCACGACTAAATTTACCGGTTTAAGGAGATAATCGTCACCGCCGGCGGCAAAGGCCTTCTCGATCGTGTCGCTCGATTCATCATGAGCCGTAATAAACAAAATCATGACATGATACGAGTCTTCCATCTCTCGAATACGCTTACAGGCCTCTACCCCGCCCATGCGAGGCATCTCTACATCCATCAGAATCAAATCCGGTGGCTGCTCTTGATACATTTCAACCGCTTCCACACCGTCTTTTGCTTCCCGGCAAACATAGCCGTCTTTCTCTAACGCATTGATCAGTATGGCCCGGGAAAACCGATCGTCGTCAACCACCAAAATATTCCATGGCTGATTTTGCTCGTTCATTGCCCTCACCTCTTCATTTTGTTCCTGGTTCCGACAGTATTTTAGTTACCACGTCCGGCTGCAGCCCGACAAAACGCCAAATTGATTCATCCACGCAGTAACTTTCTTTTTTCAGCAACTGGTTCCAAGAACAACTGTTGGCAATATGAACCAGACACAAAAGCTCTTTGTGCACAACATGCTCGGCCAACGGCTCATGATGATAGAGTGCCGCTTCCACCAGCGCATAGGGAAGCTGCCACCAATGCAACAAATACCCGCCCAGCTCATTGTGCGCAACGCCAAATTTTTCCCGTTCCGCCGTCAGCAACGCGTTTAACCCACCATCTAGCAGTTGTTCCTTATACCACGGCCAAGGTAAAAAAGTTTCGCCAAATCCTTTTAGCAAAGCTACTACACCTAAGTCATGCAGCAACCCGACGGAAGCAAATTCTTCCAAAATATTTTTTTTATACACCGTTTGGTATAAACGATGTACAAAACGATTCACCTGTACGGAATGGCTCCAAAACAAATCCAACACCTTCCGTTCCGCCAGACCTACCGACGGCGCGGCAAAAAGACCACTTGCCAAGACCAGGTCCCGCAAGACATTCAGACCCAAATAGGAAATAGCCTGCTGTACCGAGCCAATTTTGGCCCCATAGAACGCAGCGTTAGCCACTTGCAACAATTTACCAGCAATAACTGGGTCTGACTCTACTAACGTCGCCATCTCTTTTACGTCCGCTTCTTCCTCTATGAAGCGACAGAGCTTTTCATACGTTTCCGGCAACGCAGGCAGTTGTCCCAAAAATTCAATCTGTTCCAGCAGTTTTCGATCCCGCAAGGTGTTTTGCAGCCGCAACACCTTATCCACCAAGCTCAATAACTCTTCATTATTCCAAGGTTTAAGTAGATACATTTGCGCTGATCCATCTAGCAGCGACGTAAACACCTGATTTTTCTCCGCAAAGCCGCTAAGAATCAAGCGCATGGTCTGCGGATAGAGTTCTTTTACGCGCCGCAACAATTGATGTCCGTCCATTCCCGGCATACGCATATCGCTGACTACCATATCCACCCGCTGTAGTTGCAGAAATCGCAGGGCCGCATCGCTGCTTTCGACAAAAAACAATTCATAAGACGTTTCCTGAAAAACCCTCCGCAACGAACGCAAAATCGGCTTTTCATCATCAACAAAGAGAATGGATGCTTTCAACCGGTCCGCCTCCCTTCGCCGCCGCAACGGCCGCTTCTTACTGCAATAAAAACGGCTGCCCTATTTTCAGTATCCGTCGGTCTGCCAATTCCGCTTCTTCAAACCATAGATCGCTGTCTTGAAAATGTTCTTTAAAGAAAGCTTCCAATTGCCGCTGCTTCTCATCCGGCTTCAAAGTAACCAAAATAATTTCCAATACCCGTTTATTTTCTTCTTGCTTTCGTACAACCACTTGGCCTTGCAGCAATGCCAGCTTCGCACTCAAAAAAGTCTTCACTATTAAAAAAGAAAGAAAGCGCAAGCCCCTTACCATTCCGCCGGCTTCGTAATTTTCTAAGACTTTGTTTTTATCTCCAACATACTGAACCAGCCACTCTTTAATATTCTCCGCTTCTTCTTGCAAGGAAAATTCTTCCGGCGGAAGGCCTGCGCTATAAGCCTGAATCCACCTGCTTGCCGCTTGCAGCACCGTTTCTCCCGCACCAACCTGACGCGCTTTTTCCAGTTGCAAGCTCAACGCCAGAATACGCCCCAAGCGAAGCTCCTGATCCTTCATCTTCCCTTCCATCCGGTCCAAGACTTTTTTATAAGCGTTATTTCTAGACTCCAAGGTCACCTTCATGTCCGCTTCCATTTTTTTTAATTGATGATATTCCAGCGCACGATAAATAAAGCGAGAAAAATCGTCATCCCAAGGTTTCGTGATAAAACTGAAAACATCTGCATGATTTACCGTCGCTAAAACCTGGCTTAGCTGCGTGTAGCCAGACAAAACCATGCGCACCGTAGCAGGAAATTTCTCTTTAGCCAGCTTCAAGAGCTGCAGTCCATCCATTTCCGGCATGCGCATATCCGTAACCAGCACGGCAATATTCCCCGCTTCTAATAATGACAACGCTTCTTTGCCGCTTTTAGCAAAAAGTGATTCATACTCTTCTTCCTGCACCGCCCGGCGAATTGCGTTAAGTACATTCGCTTCATCGTCCACAAACAACACTTTCAGCTTTTCTTGCTTGGACATACGAACGCCCTCCTTTATTTACAAAGCCGCTCAGCCTTTATGATTTTTCCTCTTCCAATTCACTGCAACAACTAACTTTAATCAAAGTATTTCCACAAATTTTACAAATTTCCTGCGCTTATTCTTTAGACATCTAGCCCAATGATCATTTAAAGACTGTGAATTCCGTAAATTTTCGCCAAAGTCTTTTATGAGCCTTCTATTTTTGCTATGATAGATATGGATAGATCTAGGCAAAGGAGACTTGCGACTTGTTAAAAAAAGAGCAGAAGTCCATCACCCTCTTTACCGTCTTTGTTCTGTCCGGCATTTGGGCCGGCGTCATCTTCTTTACATACCAGGAAAGTCAAGCTGTCAAAGAGGCCTTCTCGGAACGTCGTTCCCTTTATTACATAGCAGCCACTGTATTCAGCGCGCTGCTGCTTAGCTATGCCATTTACTTGATACGCAGCAAAAAACAGGCGTTGCTCTTGGCCGAAGCCAAGGAAGAACAAGAACAATTGCTACGGCTGTACGCCAGCAAACTTCCAGACCCGTGCTTCATTATTGCCGAAGATGGCACCTATATAGACATCATCGGCCCGGAGGACAAGCTATTCATTTTCACGGCGGAACAGGCCATCGGACGAAATTTAGGTGACTTTTACCCACCACGAGAAGTACAGGAGGTGTTGGAAGTCATCCGGCACACCATTGAAAGCGGCGAACCTCAAGTTACGGAATATACACCGCAGTTTCCCTTTGGCGGCACCCGCTGCTTCGAAGTACGCACGTCCCCCATTGATCGCCTGGTGGAAGAAAAAAGAGTGGCCATGATGGTAGTCATTGATATTACCAGCCGTAAACAGGCGTTGGAGCACATTCAGTTTATGACGGATCATGATTCCGTCACAGGCCTCTTAAACCGCAGCCGCTTTGAAAAAGAACTGCTGCGCCTTACCGCCCCTGGCTTGCCTACCAGTCTGATTGTCTTTGACATCCATGGTTTACGCAGCATCAATAATGCTTTCGGTTACCAAGCTGGCAACGATTTGCTGTTGGCGCTGGCGTATGTGCTCAAGCAAGTCGGCGGCAAACACTTTATCCTGGGACGCATCGGAGACGATGAACTGGCCGCCATTCTGCCGGAAAGCGACGCCGCTGCCTTGGAAGCGTACCGCAGCGCAGTACTGGCGCAAATTGAACTGTATAACCAGTTGCATCCGGAACCAGCCTTGTCAGTTCTTGTAGGGCAAGCCTTCTCCAACGGCACAACCAATCCCAGTTTGCTTTTGCGCACTGCCGACGAAGCCATCCTCCAACAAAAGCAGGCTTTGCTCTGTCGTACGCAAGAATGACAGAGATTTCAACAAAAGTCGCACAGATTATGCTTCTTACCACTCCTAAAGCATGTTTACACTTTTATTTTTAAATTGATCTGTTTTATTATTTTTTGCTACACACAAATAAAGGCACTCGTTGTTTTCTGTTGTTTTTTGTCTTTTGTATTCTTTTCGTTGACAGATTGCACGCCCCTGCGATACAATTTAGCCATCGTCGATTCGGAGTTGTCCGCCAACAATTCACGAGTTCGACCCATGAAGAGTTAGACAAGCAGCGCAAGGCTGTTTGTCTAACTTTTTTTATATGCGGAAACACTGATTTACGCACATCTCACGTCAAAGCAGCCCTTTTTCCTCCAGACATCGTCAGAAAGCCTCGCCAGAGCACCGCTATTCCTACGTTTTCTTTCTCGTCTGGCTAAAAAAGTTCTCGCTTTGACGGAGCGTTCGTTAAATCATCGTCTCCTGGAAGAGCTGCACCATTCTTGCCCCGGCTAGCATTAAAGTTGCGGCTCCTTTTACTCCTGCAGACCCTCCGGTTCTCCGATTCTCCTGTTCAAATTTCCGTTTCCCTCTGGCCTTCCTCTGTTAACTCTGTTACTCTGAGTTACGCCTCCCCGTTTCCTATTCCCCTCTCCCGCGGCCCTCTTGGTATGAATTGGTTTTCATGCTAAAATGGAGGGACCGACAAATAGCAAGTAGTTGCTGATTTATATACATGGAGGTACATTATGACACAAGCATTAGCCGCGGAGAGCAAACGGCGACGCACGTTCGCCATCATCTCTCACCCGGATGCCGGTAAAACAACCTTAACAGAAAAACTGCTTTTATACGGAGGCGCTATTCACTTGGCCGGTTCGGTTAAATCCCGCAAGGCCCAGCGTCACGCAGTATCGGACTGGATGGAAATTGAAAAGCAGCGCGGTATTTCCGTTACCTCCAGTGTTATGCAGTTTGACTACGACGGCTTCCGCATCAACATTCTCGATACTCCTGGTCACCAAGATTTCAGCGAAGATACTTACCGCACGCTGATGGCCGTAGACAGCGCCGTCATGCTCATCGACGTGGCTAAGGGCGTAGAGCCCCAAACCATCAAGCTCTTCAAGGTCTGCCGCCAGCGAGGCATTCCCATCTTTACCTTCATCAACAAGTTGGACCGCCATGGCAAGCACCCTATGGATTTAATGGAAGAAATCGAAAAAGTGCTAGGCATCCAAAGCTATCCCATGAACTGGCCCATTGGCATTGAAGGCGACTACAAAGGCGTCTATAACCGCCGCGAACGGCAGATTGAACTGTTCCAGGAAGACGGCACCCACGGTCAATGGGCGCTGCCGTCCAGCAAGGGCAGCGTTGACGATCCGGCCTTTACCGAAGTCATTGGCGAAGAAACGCATCGTACTCTCTGCGAGGAAATCGAGCTTTTAGATACCGCCGGCGAAGCCTTTGACATGGAACGCGTTCAAAAAGGCGAGCTGACCCCCATCTTCTTCGGCAGTGCCATGAGCAATTTCGGCGTGCAACCGTTTTTGGAAGAATTCTTGCGCCTAGCTCCCGAGCCCGCGCCGCGTCGTTCTTCCGACGGCGTCGTACAGCCTACGGAAGAGGAATTTTCCGCTTTTGTTTTCAAAATCCAGGCCAACATGAATCCCGCCCATCGGGATCGTCTGGCCTTTATCCGCATTGTTTCGGGCCATTTCGGCCGAGGTATGATGGTTAACCATTCCCGCAGCGGTAAACCGGTCAAGCTCTCCCAACCGCAGCAATTTTTAGCCCAAGATCGCACCATTATTGAAGAAGCCTGGCCAGGCGATATTGTCGGCCTCTTTGACCCGGGCATTTTCGGCATTGGCGATACCCTTTCCGCCAACCGCAGCAATGATTTTGCCTTTGCGGACTTCCCTATTTTTCCCCCGGAACGCTTTTGCCGTGTGCAGCCTAAAGACACCATGAAACGCAAACAATTCTTGAAGGGTATTACCCAGCTTACCCAAGAGGGCGCTGTACAGCTTTTCCAGCAAGATGACTCGCTAGCGGAAAGCTATGTAGTCGGAGCTGTCGGTCAACTGCAATTTGAGGTGCTGGAATATCGCCTCAAAAACGAATACGGCTGTACCATCTTGATGCATTCCCTGCCTTACGAGCACGCCCGCTGGCTTGACGCTGGCAGCCAGGATATCACCACCTTCAAAGGCATTGATCGGGCTATGGTCGTGCGTGACGCGAAAGGCCGCAAAGTAGCGCTGTTCCAAAGCGATTGGGCTCTGCGCTGGTCTGAAGACAATAATCCAAAAATCGGCTTTTTGTTGTCACCGCCGGAGCTGTAGGTCATGAACATCAACCGCCGCAAAGAAATCCTCAACCTTCTCCATCAAAGCGGCTCTGTCAAGGTATCCATGCTGGCAGAACGCTTTGCCGTCAATGAGGTCACCATTCGCCGGGATCTCAAGTACTTGGCGGAAAAACACGGTGTCACGCTCACGTACGGTGGCGCTTTTATCGACAAACCTTCCCTCACGTACCCTATCGCTGAGCTGACACTAGCGGCCAAACGTCGCCAACAGTACGAAGAAAAGCAACTTATTGCCCGCAAAGCGGCGGCGCTCATCGAAAATGGCGATACCATCGCCCTCAACGCCGGCAGTACGGTGGAATACATTCTAGATTACCTGCCGACACCGGTACAGCATCTCAATGTGCTAACCCTCTCTTTAGGAGTCGCCGTCAAGACTAGCTCTCTGCCACAAGCCACGCTGTTTCTTCCAGGCGGCAAGGTTCGTCCGGAATCCACGGAGATGTGCGGCAGCGAAACCGAACGGTTTCTGCGCCAATTTAACGTGGATAAGGTTTTTTTTGGCGCAGCGGCGGTCCATCTCAAACGCGGCGTCACCCATCCCGTACCAGAGGAAGTCACTACCAACCGTCTGATTTTGGATATTGCCGCCAAACGCTATTTGGTGTGCGACTCCAGCAAGTTTGACGGCGTCTCGCTACAGCATATTGCCGACCTATCTTTTTTCGACGCCATCATCGCCGACGATAAGCTGCCCGAAAGCTACCGCACTTACTGCCAAATCAACGGCATCACCATTCTATAAAAGCAAACGCAAAAGCCCTCCTTAATCCAGGCCTGTACGGTTCGGACTAAGGAGGGCTTTTACGTCTGCCTTTTTGTCTAACTCTCGACATTCTTTACAATACTGCAAGCTATTATTGGTCAATGATCATTTTCTACTTTTATTCCTTCTTCTCCACTTTGATTTTTGTATGCCTTCGCAAAACAACGTCCTCTTGTTTCGCACAAAAACAATATGGTTTCCTTACAAGAAAAACAATTTATGCATACAAAACACATCCCCTTCCTTGCTTGACTTTCGTCATTTATTTTTATACCATGTTTTTGATTTAACTCCTTTGTTTCGAATTTCATAATATACTTATATAATTAGGGCCAATGCAGACTCTAGTCATTGGCTTTTCTTTTTTTGTTCATATATTGTTTGTTTTGTATATTAAATTCTTTTTACAAACACGCCCTAGGCAAATTTTGTGTTACGATAATAGTATTCAATTGTAAGTTTCGTACAAAGGAGGCTTTCATATGCTCCCGTATCCTATATCACATAAGATGCTGCCTGACAGCATCTTAGATGGATTTCCCTGCCCCATTATTAAAATAGACCGTAATTTCCGCCTGCTGTATCACAACCCTGCCGCTTGCCGCTTGCACGGTCCTGTACCGGAAACGACGCCGGCGCCGCATTGTTATGAGTGGCTTAAGTTAAGCCAGCGCTGCCCGCAATGCCCTGTTGAGCAAGCGTTTCAAAACGGTCAGCCCTCCACGAATCAAAAGTGTTCTGTGACTTCCGACCACCGCTTGATTCGCATTGAACAGACCGCCATTCCTATTTTCGATTCCCAAGGCGATATTGAATATGTTTTAGAAATCGACCTGGATACCACGCCGTTAATGACACTCCAATGGGACTATGAAGTCGATTTCGTCCAAACCATGTTTGCTTTTGCCGAGTTAATTGAAAAACGAGACATCTACACAGGACGCCATTCGGAAAACACTCGTGCCGTAGCACTCAAACTAGGAACCGCCCTCGGGTTGGATACAACGCAATTAGATGATTTATCCACCCTCTCGCTGCTTCATGATATCGGCAAGGTCGGCATTCCTGAAACGATTCTGCTGAAAAAAGGCCCTCTTACCGCCGAAGAACGACAGCAAATCGAAACACACTCTCAACTGGGTCACGACGTACTTTGCAAAATCAACCGCTTTCAACAAATCGCCAATAGCATCCTCTGCCACCATGAATGGTTTAACGGCCAAGGCTATCCTAACGGCATACATGGAGAAGCTATTCCCTGGTTAGCGCGTATTATCAGCGTCGCTGACGTCTTTGAAGCTTTGACGGCAGAACGCGTTTACCGCCCGGCGCTTCCTCGCGTAAAAGCGCTGGATATCATCCGTGACGGCAGCGGCAGCCAATTCGATCCGCAAGTGGTTGACGCTTTGCTGCAGCTTAACGCAGAAAGCGCCTAGAATCAACATTTCTCGTAAAACCATGGGAACCGCTGGTTTAATGAGCGCTCCAAGCAAAGAGAGAGCTTTTTTCGTCAGACAAGAAAGAAAACGTAGGCATAGCGGCGCTCTGCCGAGGCTTTCTGACGATGTATGACGGGAAAAGAGCCGCTTTGCTAGGGGTTGCGCATAAATCAGTGGTTACCAAAGAGAAAAAGGGAGGCACTACATAATGAATCGTTTTCCTCTCGTAGCGCAAATTATCGGCATCATCGTTTTAATTGTAGCGTTGATGACCGGCGTTGTGAGCTACACTTACTATCATCTCCGTTCTGTTGGCGCAGAAGCGCAGCAGGTCATCGAAACCGACGCTATGGACATGGTGTCCGCCAAAGACGCCCATACCCAATTTACCAGGGCCCTGCTGGACATGCGCGGCTTTTTGACGTATGTAGACGGCATGGATACCTACGAAAAAGGCTATCGTGCCAACATCCAGACAAGCTATCAAATCATGACCGACTACACCGCGAAGGTGCAGAATCCGGCTCTGCAAAGCAAAGGCGCGGAGGTACAAAAGCTGATTGGCGATTATCTCAAGCTAGGCGATCAAGTTATTGCCGCCAAGCGCAGCAACGCAGCTAATATGACACAGCTGACAACGCAAGGACGAAATCTTGTAGCCGCCATCGACAAAGGCTTTGTAGACTTGTCGGAGGTCCAAAAGAAAGAACTTCTAACCCAGACAGCCGCCATGAAGAGCGACGTCCAATCTCGCTCCAACAACGCGCTTTTAGTCACCGTTGTCATTCTTTTATTTTCCCTGGCTCTGGGCGCTTGGTACAGCCGTCTCTTAGCCACTCCCGTCAAAGAGCTGCAACGCTTGATGGCGGAAGCCAGCAAAGGCAATCTGACTATCCGCTCCTCTAACCAGGCAGCCGATGAAATCGGCCAGCTCAGCCAAGCTTTCAACACCATGATTGAAGGCCAGTTGCGCATTGTTAAAGATGTTTCGACCAGCGCTGTCGAGCTTTCCGCCGCCTCAGAAGAATTGGCGGCTTCGTCAGAACAAGTTTCCAGCGCCTCTAATAGCATCGCCAATGATATCCAGCGCGTAGCCTCCTCTATGAGCGACGCTGCCAAAACCAGTACAGAAACGTCCCAGGTACTTGTGGAATTGTCCTCGCTGATTCAAATCGCCAAAGATAAAGCGCATTCGGCCAGCGGCAAATCGGAGGTTACCATGTCTGTCGCTAAAGACGGCAAAGACACCATCAATAACGCCATGCAAAGCATGAACACCATTCATACCAAAACCATCGAGGCCGAGCGAGTCATTACGCTGCTCAATGATTACTCTCAGCAAATCGGCAGCATTAACGAAACCATCACCGGCATTGCCAAACAGACCAATCTGCTGGCGCTCAACGCCGCCATCGAAGCGGCCCGGGCCGGCGAATCTGGCCGCGGTTTCGCCGTTGTCGCCGAAGAAGTACGCAAGCTGGCGGAACAATCCAACACCGAGGCCGATAATATTTCCCATCTCATTGCCAAAATCACAGACAATACGCAAAACGCCGTTTTCGCTATGAAAGAAAGTTTGCAGGAAGTGGAATCCGGCGTTACCGCCGTAACGGCGGCGGAACGCTCTCTAGAACATATCATGACTGCAGTAACGGAAACCGTCGAAGACGTAGACGGCATTGCCAAAATCACCAATGCAGAAATTGCTTCGTCCGATAAAATCATTCAACTCATTGAAAACGTTGCTAATGATATCGAAAGCACAGAACGCGAGACGCAGTCTGTGGCCGCCGCGATCCAGGAAGTTACGGCCACTGTCGAAACCATTGCCGCCACTTCCGAAGAAACAAGCGCCATGGCCCAGAGTCTCCAGAACGACATTGTTGTTTTCCAGATTTAATTTGAAAACGAAAGGAAGATTCCCGCTATGGAACACACCTTAACAACTAACGGCAATCAAGCAATTCTAACGTTAACCGGCAAACTATACGTACATGACGCCGGTATTATTCGCGATGAAATGATCGAAAAAATCGAAACCGGCCACTATCATATTCTCATGAATCTTGCCGGCGTAACCTATATCGACAGCTCCGGCCTGGGCGTGCTTGTCACCCTTCACAAAATGACCCAGGAAAAGAATGGCTCTCTTTCCCTTGTAGGAGTACAAGGCATGGTCAAGGAGCTGCTGCAGCGGACTCGCCTTGATAAGGTGCTTCATTTAGAAGGCTAAACCATTCCTTGCTTGCTTCGCACTTTCTTACACAAAAGGAGTCCTTGTTCATGAACCACGGAGAACTTAGCCCATTGCAAATCATCTTTCAACACATGCCTACATTATCTTGGATGAAAGATCGCGAGGGTCGGTTTTTAGAGATCAGCACCTCCTTTACCCGTTTCTGCCACAAAAGCCCTGCAGAAATTCTCGGCAAAACCGTTCAGGAAATCATGCCTGCCTTTTTAAGCACCGTTTACGAAGAGCTTGATGCGGCAGTACTACAGTCCCACATGCCAAAAAGTCGCGATCATGTGTATCGAGAAAACCGCGCCGGCAGCAATTGGTTTGACACCCAAATCATTCCTATTTTCCATCGAAATGGCAGCCTGTCCGGCACCATCGGCTTTTCCCGTAAAATCTCCCGTCGCAAGCAACTGGAGCTAAAGCTGGAAAATCAACAGCAATTTCTACGAACCATGATGGACAGCATCCCTGACATGCTTGTTTTTAAAGACCTGCAGTGCCAGGTTCTGGGGTGCAACAAATCTTGCCGCGAGCTTCTTTACGGCGTGGAAGAGGAACAAGAAGTCATTGGCAAAACTACTTGGGACATCCTTAAAGATACCCATCTGGCGGAAAACTGCCTTAAGAAAGACTATGAGGCACTGTTGCTGAATCAACCGGTCAAAGTGGAAGAACAGTATACCTTAGTCAACGGCAGCGTTATTGACGTGGAAACCGTCAAAACGCCCTACCATGACAAAGAAGGCTATGTCACCGGCCTAATCGCCATCTCCCGGGACATTACCGAACGCAAACGATACGAAGAGGAACTGCGCTGCCGCGAACAGCAAACACAACGAGAGCTGCACCTGGCCGCGCAAGTACAACAGGACACGCTGCCGGGCATCGTATCCTTGCCCGAAATGCGTGTGGATACTCTCTTTCTGCCATATCATACGGTAAGCGGCGACCTTTTCAACTATAAATGGTTCGCTGCCGAAAAGACGTTGCGCGGCTACATGGTTGACGTCAGCGGCCATGGCGTAGCTACCGCCTTGCAGACGGCCTCCTTAAAAATGCTGCTGGATGTTCAGCTTCTCAACGGCGACACTATTACGGAAGCTCATTTCCAGCTCATCAACCAACGTATCCAGCAATATCTGCAGGAAGACTCCTTCGCCGGTATCGCCTACTTCGAATTCGATCTGCAAAAGTCTTTGTTGACCTTTATTTCCGGGGGCATTAATTTTTATCTTACCGCCAATGAACGTCATTGCTCTCTAGTTCCTGTCAGCAGCCGCTTTCTGGGCATTTTTGACGATATTGACATGCAGACCATCACCCGCCCTTTAAAAGCAGGCGAGGTCTACTGCATCATGAGCGATGGCGTTTCTGATCTGTTGGAGATCTACGGCTTAGAGGCGCAAACCGGCCTATCCGGCTACACTCGCTGGCTGGAGACCTTGTCGCAGCAACCGGAACGCTGCGACGATTTTTCCGCCGTCATCTTGGAAATTAATCAATTACCACACCAGTTGCGCTTGCCGTGTATCCAACATCAGCAGGATCTGGCACGAGCACAGACAGCTATTCATGAATTCTTGATGAACCACTCTCCTGAAGGCGAAGCGGACCTGCTAGAAGTAGCCGTCAATGAGGCGTTAAACAATAGCTTTTTTGCCAGCAAAAAAACGTCTTTGCGCATGCGCCGCTATGGCAATCGTTTGAGCATTCGCGTCAAAGACGACGGGCCTGGATTTGACGCTCACAGCCTGCTGCTCAAACTAAAAAACACCAAGCCTGAAAACTGGTACGACGACTTAGGTCTTGATGACCATGGGCGCGGCATTTTATTGATGCATGCCTCCTGCGACCGCGTAGCTTACAACGCCAAAGGAAATGAAGTGCTGCTTTTGCGTAGATTCCCTGTGTCGGTGTCTGAAAATGCGAAACCCGAAAGGCAGATCACCTGCGAGTGTTAACGTATTTCTTTAAAATTATTATTTTTTATGGCTTTTGCGGCCCGCCTGTGCGGGCTTTTATTTTTTGCCTACTTTTATGTCGGTTTATTTCTGATTTTTGTCGTTTCTTATCACATTCATGTTGACTTCAGAAAGTTCTGTCGTACAATAAAATAAAGAGCTTCTTGAAGTTGTTTATTTTTACTCATTTATAGGACGGTGGAACGCGCGCCGCTTTTCCTAGGAAACCACAGAGAATGGAGATATGTGGCTATGATGAACGACATGGAACGCTTACACAACTTAAAGTACTTTGCCTTAGACATGGACGGTACTATTTACTTGGGACAAAAGCTGCTCCCAGGCGCCTTGGATTTTTTGCAATACCTAAAAACCAGCGGACGTAAGCATCTATTTTTAACCAATAATTCTTCCAAACATAAGCACAGCTATGTAGAAAAGCTGCAAAAGCTGGGCATTAACGCTACCGACAAAGAAGTTATGACCTCGGGCGAGGCGACCGCGCTCTACTTGCAGGCTAAAAACATGAAGCGAGTCTATCTCTTGGGAACGCCTGATCTAGAGGAGGAATTCCGTCAACACGACCTGACGCTGACCTGCGACAAGCCGGCTTGCGTCGTCCTCGGCTTTGATCAGACCCTAACGTACGCCAAACTCACTGAAGCCTGCCATCTGTTGCGAGAAGGCGTCCCTTTCATCGCCACGCATCCGGATATCAACTGCCCTACCAACGAGCGTTCCGGCTATCTGCCGGACACGGGCGCTATGCTCAAGCTCATTGAAGCGTCTACCGGCGTAACGCCGCAGTTGATTATCGGCAAACCTCACCAGGAAATTATTAATGTCCTTATGTCTACCTTACATTGCACGAAAGAAGAAACCGCCATGGTCGGCGACCGTCTCTATACGGATATTCAGCTAGCTGCCAACAGCGGCGTCTGCGGCGTGCTGGTCCTCAGCGGCGAATCTACCCGCAGCGACGTAGCAACCAGCAACGCTAAACCTAATTTCATCTTTGAAAACGTCGGCGAACTGGCCAACGCGTTACGAACAGCCGACGCAGCCTTAGCCAAAACGCCTGTGCTAGCATAAAACCAAGCATGGAGATTACGACGCCGCTGTCTTTAAGACGGGCGTCTTTCTCTTTTTCAGCAGGAGCCTTACGCTCCGCAGCGAAATAGGACTTAACGGACATACAGTCTACCTTGGAAGGAGTCGAACGTGTAATGAATGATCGTTTTTCCTGCAAGACCGTTTCACTCGCTCTTGCCCTTTTCTTATGGCTGCCCGCTTTGGTCTGGGCAGCGCCGGTCAAAAATGTCATTGTCCTTATGACGGACGGCACAGGCACCACCCACACTACCCTCACCCGTTGGTACCTAGGTGGTCAACTTCTACCCCAGGACCCGTATATAGTCGGAGCCGTGCGCACCTATGGCGCCGATTCGATTATTACCGATTCGGCCCCGGCCGCCAGCGCTTTTGCCACCGGTCATAAGACCGATGACAAGTTCATCAGCGTACTGCCTCCTAAAAGCACGATTCCCGGCGTAGAAGCGACGCCGCTAGCCAGGCAGTATAAACCGGTAGCCACTATTTTGGAAGGCGCCAAGCTGCAAGGCAAAGCCGTCGGCCTTGTAGCTACTTCCAACATCCAGCACGCCAGTCCTGCCGCTTTTTCGGCGCACTGGCCGGATCGCAGCAATTACGAAGAAATCGGCAAACAGCAAGTTTATTTGGATATTGACGTCGTCCTCTCCGGCGGCAGCCAATATCTACTGCCCTCAACCGCTGGCGGCAGCCGCAAAGACGGCGCCAACCTGTTTGATGTGTTGAAACAACGCGGCTACGCCATTGCTGCCACTAGTAAGGAAATGCAAATCGCCAAAAGCCCTCGTCTTTGGGGCCTTTTTGCGTCGAATGATTTGGACTACGATATGGACCGCACGACCTTGCATCCAGAACAGCCATCGTTAGCGGAAATGACTGCCAAAGCCATTGAAACACTGTCCCAAAACCCTAAAGGCTTTTTCCTTTTCGTGGAAGCCAGCAAGGTGGACTGGGCCTCCCATGCCAATGATCCCATCGGCGTCATCAGCGACTCCATTGCTTACGCTAAAGCCATCCGTACGGCGTTAGACTTTGCCCAAAAAGACGGCCAAACCCTGGTGCTCTGCTTTGCCGACCACAGCAACGGCGGTCTTGCCATCGGCAGCAAGAAAAGCGACAAAGGCTATGATCACATGCCCTATGAAAACCTTGTCGCCCCTCTGCGCCGCGCCACACTGACCGCCGAAGGAGTCGCTACACTGCTTAACGGTGACCGCTCCACCGCTTCCTTGCGCGAATACATTCAACGCTACTACGGCGTAGATGATTTAAGCGATGAAGAAATCACTCGCCTGCAGCAGGCTCCTGGCATCCGTTTCAATACGGTGCTAGGACACCTTCTCAGCGAACGCTCTATCTTGGCCTGGACCACAACTGGCCATACCGGCGAAGATGTCATGCTCTACGCCTACGGCCCTAACAAACCAAGCGGCCTTATTGACAATACTCGCTTGGCCACGTTATGCGCCGAAAGCATGGGCTTCAGCTTGGAGGAAGTCGATCAACGCCTCTATGTAGAAGCGACTTCTCTCTTTGCCCCTTTAGGCGCTGCGATTTCTCTGGAAACCAACGAAACGCCCGATCCCACCTTGGTGATCCGCCGCGGCGCTAAAGAAGCACGACTGCCCTGCAGCACCGACTTGCTGCTTTACGACGGCAAAACCTTCCAACTCGACGGTATCACCGTCTATGCACCTAACACCGGCCGCACCTATGTCAGCCGCCAAGCTGCGAAAATCCTGGAGAAGCAAGGGTTTTAAGAGACTCTTGTTCAAGCCTTTATCTTCTCCCGCGCACCCCGGGCAAAAAGACGCCGCTGTCTTTCAAGACGCAGGCGTCTTTTGTCTTTTCAGGCAGGATGCCTGCCTCCTGTGTCGAACTAAAGAATAAAGAAAATAAAAAGGAGGCCCGCGCCATGACCGACCAACTCCAACTTACGGCAGACGTTTGCCAACTTCACAATATGGTACATACCGCATTGCGCGACGCCTTGACTGCGTTGCTTACCCTTGATATCACTCTCGCCCAAGAGGTTCGGGAAAAAGAAAAAGAAATTGATCGCACCTCGGTTCGTCTCGACGAAGCCTGCATCGCTTGGCTGAACGAGCACCCATCGTCGTCTGAAGTATCCCGCGCTGTCGCCAGCGTCAAAATCGTCGCTGAGCTAGAACGATTGGGCGATTATGCCAACAACATCGCTAAAATGGTGCGTCGGCGTTTTTGCTGCTACGACATGGCGCCTTTTGAAAATGTACTGGCCTTGATTCGTTTGATGATGGAGCACGCTTTGTCCATGCTCCAAGATATAATGCAAGCCTACGGCCAAGCGGACGCCGAAATCCTTTTGGTTTCCGCCTTGCACGAAAAAGATAATATTGTCGACCAGCTGTGCCGCGACATTTACAAAGAAATCATTATGGCCGCCATGGTCCATCCCTGGACGCTAGAAGCAGCTATTGATCTGCAAATCGTCGTTCGCTTCATCGAGCGCGTAGCCGACCGCACTACCAACATCGCCGAATGGCTCCACTACGCCGCTTGCGGTCAACGCTTTGAAAAGGAGGCAACCGGCTCATGATCATTGATGACGTAACCGCCACGCTGCGCTTAGTCCTCTCCTTGGTGCTAGCTGGTGTCATCGGCTACGAGCGCAGCTACTTCCATAAAGCAGCCGGCTTGCGCACGCATATTCTTGTCTCTCTCGGCTCTTGCTTAATTATGATTTTATCTATGAATCTTTACGGCGGCGTTGAAGGCAAAACCAATGCCGACCCCGCCCGCCTGGCTGCACAAGTAGTCAGCGGCATCGGCTTTCTCGGCGCCGGCACTATCATGAAGGAAGGCGCTACCATCAAAGGTCTGACAACCGCAGCCAGCCTTTGGGTGGTGGCCTGCGTCGGCCTAGCCGTAGGCAGCGGCTACTATTTGGGCGCTATTGTCACTACCGTCCTGTCCGTGGTGACTCTGACTTGGCTGTACCGCGTTGAATCGCATCGCGCCACTGGGCCGAGCGAAGCCGTACTGGTCATTCATTCTTTGGACAAACCCGGACAAATCGGCAAAGTCGCTTCCTGTCTCAGCAGCGCTGGCTTGACCGTAACGGATATGCGTCTGGAAAAAGGCGACAAAGGCCACACAACCTTTTTTGTTGCCATCAAATCGCCGGACCCCTCCGTCACCAAGACCGCTCTTAAAGATTTGAGCCAGCTCGAAGGCATTACCGAAGCACAGCTAGCTGAGTAAAGGAACCTCTGTTGTACTCACATCTCATGCCAAAACAGTAATTTTTCCGCTGGACGTTGTCAGAAAGCATCGGAAGAGCGCCGCTATTCCTGCGTTTTCTTTCTCGTCCGCCAAAAAAACTCCTTGTTTGGGCGGAGCGTTCATTACAGCACCGGTTCCTCATAAATTTGATTTTTCCTCATTCGTATCCTCCCGTGACTCCCGCGACTCTTGTTCAAAACCTCGTTCTCCCCGTATCTCTAGCAGAGAAAGGCGTGAGGCAACATGTCCAAGGACGAAATCGGACAATTGGCGGAAGCCCACCAAGTCATGTTGTCTGGAATTACCAGCGTCATCAGCCGTTTGCAGCAAGTTAACCAAAGCTTAAAGCTCAGCGAAGAACGCTGGCAGTTGGCGCTGGAGGGCAGCAGCGACGGCCTATGGGACTGGGACATCCCCACCGGTCTTGTTTTTCTGTCGTTTCGAGCGCAGCATCTGCTGAGCTTGGAACCAACAGATACGCTTATCCCCCTGCGACATTGCCTGCATCAGGTCATCCCGGAGGATCGCAAACAGATCTCCTTATTAATTCGTCGTCATCTCAAGGGAAAATACCCTTTGCTGCGGGCTGAATTTCGTGTCGCTACCGCCGAAGGCCCTTCTTGGCGTCTTCTCAAAGGAGACAGCCTGCGCACAGAAGAAGGCTGCCGCCCTTTACGCATGGTCGGTTCGCTATCCAATATCCAATACCGCAAGAATGCCGAGCGACAGCTACATGAAGCTAATGAAAAGTTGGAAAGCAAAGTCCAAGAACGCACCCAGGCACTGGCGCAAAGCAACCAGCAGCTAACGCAGACACTGGAACATCTGCGTAGTGCGCAAGAGCATGTACTGCAGGCGGAAAAGCAGGCTGCTCTGGGCATTTTGGTCAGCGGCATCGCCCATGAGCTCAACACGCCGTTAGGCATCAGCATTACCGCGTCGTCCCATGCCCAGCAAGTGCTGCAGGAAGCCCAGGAAATTCTGAACGCGCCCGCCGTCAGCCGCCAGCAGCTCCAGAGCCACTTCGAGCTGCTGACCCAAAGCCTGCAGCTTTTAGAAGACAATCTGGAACGCAGCGCCGATTTAGTACGCCTTTTTCGCACGGTGGATGTGGAAAACAGCAGCGCCTCTCAATGGTTTGGTGTCAAGCAATACCTCTATGCCATCGCCTACAGCCTGGAAAACGAATTGAACTACACGCCGCATCACTTGTCTATCTCCTGCCCGGATCAGGTGCAGCTCTTCGGTCCCCCTACCGCCTTTTCCCAAATCATCACCAACCTCATCCGCAATTCCCTGCAGCATGCTTTTCCAAATAAAAAAGCAGGCGAACTAGCCATAGAAGTTCGCCCTTCCGAAACCTCGTTGGAACTTATCTATAGCGACAACGGCGTCGGCATGACGCCGGAGGTGCTGGCTAAAATTTTCGATCCCTTCTTCACTACCAAACGCGGTCAAGGAGGCACCGGGTTAGGCCTGTATATCTTATATTCTTTGACAACTAAAAGCTTTCGCGGCAGCGTCACCTGCCAAAGTGAACCAGGGCAAGGCGCTCGCTTTCTTTTCTCCTTCCCCCTAAAAGAAGAAGCAACACCATTGATGCCGTTGCAAGGAGGAAGCTAGCATGGGCATTCGCATCAAGCTAACCCTCACGTTTTCCCTACTCCTTACAATCAGCTTGCTATTAGCCAGTTTTGTAGAATACCAGTTTGCCCGCCAACAATTGCTGCTGAACCTGCAAAAGGAAAGCAACGCCGTTACCCAAGCAGAAGTAGCCCGCCTTGATTTCTGGCTGCAGCGCAAAGCCTTAGCCTTAGAGCAAACCGCTAGCCTATTGCCACTTCTTTCGCGTTCGCCGGAAAACCTGCAGCCACTATTGGCGCGTCAAATGAGTCTAGACTCTGACATCACCGATATCTATTTTGGCACGGAAGATGGCGCAATGATTGATGGCTCTAAGTGGCAGCCGCCGGCAAGCTACGATCCCCGGCAACGCCCCTGGTATCGCCAAGCACTTTTATCGTCCGGCCTGGTCTTCAGTGATCCTTATCTGGATTTGGTTACCAACCAATACGCCATTTCCATTGCCAAACAAATTCGCCTTGATAATCAAGAGCTGGCTGGCGTACTCAGCCAAGATGTCCCCCTACTACGCTTTTTGGAACGCATTCGTCATATTCAGCCTTTTACCGGCGGCTATGCATTTTTACTGGATCAAAACGGCATTATTCTAGCGCATCCAGACCCTACCTTGCAGTCGCTGGATATCAACCAAGCGGAACCCATGCGTTCGCTGCCGTCGCAAATGCGTAGCGACTTGCTGCAACAAAGCGAAGGCTTTCTTGAATACACCTTCCAAAGCGAAGAACGCCTGGCCTATTTCGGCAAGCTCCCCAGCACAGGCTGGACTTTGGTTATTACTTTGCCGCGGAGCTATCTTGACGAGCCGTTGCAAGAACTCTTGCTGCGCTATCTCCTTTTAACTTGCCTGGCTCAAGTTTTAACTCTCTTTTTCATTCACCGTCTGGCCAATCAATTTATTCAACCCTTGGAAGCGCTCACCAATCAAGCTCGCCAAGTTTCTGGCAGCGTACAGCGTTTGCAAGACCGCCTAGACGCCGGTGAAAATCCGGCCCAGCTATCCGACTGGGCACAAGATCTCCCCCTCCCCAAGCCGGCCAAGACGGAAAATCGTCCTAAAAAGCCTTGACAAACAATACATTCGCGCCGTATTATTAGTTTTAGTTACAAAAAACTGTATAGAGTAACTCTTATCAAGAGCGGTGGAGGGACTGGCCCTTTGAAACCGCGGCAACCGGCCTCCCGAGGCGTCCGGTGCTAAATCCAGCGGAATGCATGCGTTCCGGCAGATGAGGGAGAGTATTACCGCCATTACGCGTCTCTTTTCTTCTGAAAAGAGACGTTTTTGCATAATACGAAAAGGAGGCCTACTATGTCCACGCAAAAAAGCTATGAAGAAATCAACGAACGCATCCGCAAAGGCCAGGCGGTTGTGCTCACTGCAGAAGAAGTCAGCCAAATGGCCCAGGAGCAAGGCGTAGCCGCCGTGGCCCGCAAGGTTGACGTCGTCACCACCGGCACCTTTGGCCCTATGTGCTCCTCCGGCGCATTTTTGAATTTCGGCCACAGCGAACCGCCCATCCGCATGAAGCGCGTCTGGCTTAACGATGTCCCGGCTTATGCAGGCGTTGCCGCCGTGGACGCCTATATCGGCGCTACAGAAGTGTCCGACAACGACGAGCACTACGGCGGCGCCCATGTTATCGAAGACCTCATCGCCGGCAAAAAAGTGCATCTGCGAGCTACATCTCCCGGCACAGACTGCTATCCCCGGCGCAGTATCGACACCTGGATCTCCAAAGACGACTTAAACGAGTGCTTTCTCTTTAATCCCCGCAACGCTTACCAGAATTATGGCGCCGCCACCAATACATCCGAGCGCATTCTCTATACCTATATGGGCATGCTGCTGCCTCGCTGCGGCAACGTCACGTATTCCACCGCCGGCGAACTTAGTCCGCTGCTCAATGATCCCTACCTACGCACCATCGGCTTAGGGACGCGCATCTTTTTGGGCGGCACTGAAGGCTACATCGCCTGGAACGGCACACAGCACAACCCCTCGCGTCCCCGCAATTCCTGTGGCATCCCCACTGGCGGCGCAGCTACCTTGTCGCTTGTGGGGGACCTGAAAGCCATGAGCCCCGAATTCATCCGCGCCGCGGTCTTTGAAAAATACGGCATCAGCCTCTCCGTAGGCGTCGGCATTCCCATTCCGGTGCTGGACGAAGACGTAGCCAGGGCGGTTTCGGTTACCAACGCCGACATTGAAACCTCGCTTTTTGATTACAGCGTACCGTCGCGCAACCGCCCCTCTTTAGGCGTCTACAATTACGAGCAGTTGCGCAGCGGCAGCATCACCTTCAAGGGCCGCACTTTGCGTACAGCGCCCATGTCCAGCCTGCCCAAAGCGCGGCAAATTGCCGGACGGCTCAAGGAGTGGATTACCGCCGGGTGTTTTGAAGTCAGCCGCCCGGTAGCGCCGCTGCCGGAAACAGCCAAACTGAACAGCCTGGAAATCCGCAAGGAGGGTGAATAACATGCCGGCCACCGAACGAATTTTGCTTAATTTCACTGCTGAGTCGTATGACAAAGCCATTGCCTACCATTTGGTCAAAGATTTCGAGCTAAAAATCAACATTCTCCGCGCTGAAGTCACCCCCGGCGAAGAGGGTCATCTACTGCTGGATCTGGAGGGCGAAGAGGCGCAAATCGCCTCCGCCCTAGAATTTCTTACGTCCGAAGGCATTGAAACCACCTCGGTACGCCGCCAGATTCGCGTAGATACTGACCGCTGCACCCATTGCGGCTCCTGCACGGCAGTCTGCTTCTCCAAGGCGCTAGTCTTAGAACAGCCTTCTTGGGAACTAGCCTTCCGCCCTGAAAAATGCATTGCCTGCGGCCTCTGCCTACAAGCCTGTCCCATGCGGGCCATTCGCCAGGGGGTTATCGCTCCGGCAGCGCAAGAAACACCGGAAGCATGAGTTCCTTTGAGCCGCGCTGGTACCGCAAAGAGCTTCATCGGTCCAGCCTTGCGCCGTTTGCCGTACGCTTCCGTGAAACCGATCTCTGGGTAGCCGTGCCGCCGCGTCAAAACACAGCGACGCTACGCCAATACTGTGAAAAAATAGCCGCCTCTCTTTGGGAGGAACTGCACGCCTATATTTTAAGAGATCCGGTTTTTTTGCATTCTCTGACTCCCCATACACCTCATTTTGGCGCGCCGCCAGTGGCGTTAAAAATGGCAACCGCTGCGGACAAAGCCGGTGTAGGTCCTATGGCCGCTGTGGCCGGGGCCTTTGCTGAAGAAATAGCGCAGCAGTTGATGCAAAAATTCAAAGTCCAAGATATTATTGTTGAAAATGGCGGCGACATCTATCTGGCCGCTACCCAGCTTCGGCGCATTGCCATCTGGGCCGGCGCTTCACCGCTTTCCGGCAAGCTGGCCTTAGAGCTAGAACCAGCCCAGTCACCGCTAAGTCTCTGCACTTCTTCGGCTACTGTCGGCCCTTCCCTCAGCTTAGGCCAAGCCGACGCGGTCACCATCCTTGCTAAAAGCGGCGCGGTCGCTGATGCCTACGCTACCGCCGTCGGCAATCAAGTACGCTCCGCCGCCGACATTGAAGCTGCCTTAGCCTACGCCGACGCCCAGAAAGACATTTTGGGCTGCATTATCGTCATTGGCGACCGCATCGGCGCTATCGGCCAAGTAAAGCTAGCTCCTATATAAGGAGCCACTAATTTATTCACATCTCACTCCAAAACAGCTCTTTTTACGCCAACCATCATCAGAAAACCTCGGCAGAACACCGCTATTCCTACGTTTTCTTTCTCGTTTGTCGAAAAAACTTCTTGTTCTAGCGGAGCGTTCATTAAATCAGCAGCTCCTTATCGAACGAACAAGAATTGCAAAAAGTTATGTTTTGAGGCCTTCAAATTATTAGCTTCTCATTCGTGCCCTCACTCTACTCCCTTTACTCCTGTCTAATTCCGTACTCTCGCCATTATTTTCTTATAGAAAGGACTTTCTTATGCTGATACACGAACTGTTTCAACAAAAAAAACCGGTTGTTTCCTTTGAGATTTTCCCGCCTAAACCGGATTCGCCGCTGGAATCCATTTTCCAGTGCATCGAAGAGCTGCAGCAAATCAAGCCGGACTTTATCAGCGTCACCTATGGCGCTGGCGGTTCCACCCAGGGACGCACTTTGGAAGTGGCCCGTCATATCCAAGACGACCACGGCATCCCGGCTTTGGGCCATCTTACCTGCGTCGGCGCCACGCCCGCCCAAAGCCAAGCGGTTTTGGACGACTTCGCCGCCCATGGCATCGAGAACATCCTGGCCCTGCGGGGAGATAAACCGAAAGACGCACCGCCCGGCCCCTTAAACTGCTATGCCCAAGACCTCGTCCGTCTTATCCGCAGCCGCAAGCAACCCTGCAGCATCGCTGCGGCTGCTTATCCAGAGGGCCACTTAGAAAGCCCTAGCCGCGAAGAAGATTTAAAACACCTCAAGAAAAAAGTAGACAGCGGCGCTGATTTTCTGATCACCCAGATCTTTTTTGACAACGCCATGCTCTACCGCTTTTTAGACGGCGCTCGCGCCCACGGCATCGCCGTTCCCGTTACCGCCGGTATTATGCCGGTCTTCAGTCGCTCCCAGGTAGAACGCATCTGTTCGCTCTGCGGCGCGTCCCTGCCGCCGGCGCTGCTTCTCATCCTGGATAAATACGGCCACCAGAAGGAATCCATGGAAGAAGCAGGCCTAGAATACGCCAGCCAGCAAATCGAAGACCTCTTGCAGCACGGCATCGAAGGCATTCATCTCTACACCATGAACCGTCCGCATCTGGCGCGCACCTTAGCCTGGAACACGGGACTGCGCTAAAAAGCTCTAATGAAAAGTAGCGAAACAGCCTTGTTTGCAACAAAGGATTTACGCAATCGACGGCGTATTTACTATTTTCAATAAGGCTTAATTATTTTTTGAAACAAAGTTTTTATTTGACACAAAAAATAATTTAAAGACCTCGGAATAGCAATGCTTTTCCGAGGTCTTCTCTCTATCGCCTTATAGGAGCACAACTGAAGTTTCTTAAAATAGAAAGGGCGAATGCCGATGTCTTCCCATACCCTTAACCGCCGTCAATTTATCCGCACTTTATCTATCTTGGGCGCAGCTTCCTTGCTACCTACTCCCTGGCCGTCTTTGGGCGAAACCGCCGAGGTAAACACCGGACAAACCTTCAGCGTGCAAGAAAAAAGCGCTCTTGGTGAATGGTCGACTGCGGTGCACCTTTCCCAAAACCGCCTACAGCCCGGCTCTACGCTCCAGCTCGCGGTGGAGCTTACGCTGTCCGCCACCTGGCTGGCAACCGCCGCCAAACTGGAGGAAGCGCCTAGCGAATATATGCTGCTTTTAACGAGCGAGCGCTGCTTTGATCCCCAAGGCCGTCTGCGCTTGCCTGGAGACGAACGCATGTCTACCTTGCTCACGCCGACCAGCCTGGCCATCGAGGGCGGCAATAGCGGCGCAGTCAGCAAAAGCGCCGGTAGCCGCTATAAAAGCCCCCTGGACCTGTTGCTAAAGCTACCGGCCCAATCGTTAAACAACGCCGGGCAACTCCATTTTAGCACCCAGGCACAGCTTCCCGCCGACCTACCGCCAGGACTCTACCGTCTGCGCCTAGACTTCGGCATGATTGTCAAAAAACAGTGGCGCAGCCTGAATAACGAAGGCTTTGCCCAGCGCCCTAAGGATACCGGCACATTCTCGCTGCTCTATTCGCCACTTTTACTTTGCAGCAACGTAAATCACCTGGGCCAAGGCGTTGATGCCGCTGCTATCAAGCCCCGTCTGTACTGGGTGCTGCTGGAACGCTACAACTCCAATGGATATCAAGGCGTTGTTGCTGATGAGGACAAACGGCAGTTTGCGCTTTCGGGGCGCAACATCATCCCTGATGAAGTTATTTTACCGCTCTACCAAGGCAACGGCGCTAAAGCCGCTTACAACCTGGAGCCGACCATTCCCACACAGAATATCGACAAACAGCGTAGCCTGCCGCTTAACTACGCCTCTGGCGAGCTGTCTTTGCAAATTATCGATCCGTCGGGAGTCAAAATCGACTTGGGCACCGCGCCGTTCATCACCGAAAAGAACGGCTGGCCCACAACCAACAAGCCTTCGTTTACCGCCTGGCAGCCTGAAAAATACGGTCATTACACCGTAATCGCTAAAGGCTGGCTAACGGACCGCTGGGGGCGGCACTATGAAGGCGGCGGCACCTACCATTTTTGGATCGCCAAACGCATGACCATGGGTACAGCCACGTTCCAGGGCATGTCCTTCCCTGTAGGCACCTCCTACGGGCAAGCTCTGGGTTTTTCTCCCGCCATGCCTGCCGACGTCAGCGTCCAAATCAACTTATACCCTTTCTCTGACGCCGCCAAAGTAAAATCTCTCAGCTATAGCGGTAAAGCTTCCCCAGGCGGCATTTTTTCACCTGCCCAGGGGATGAAGCCTTTTATCCTTGATACTCCCGGGGAATATCACTCCCAAATTTCGGCAACTTACACAGACAGCGACGGGCACCTTTGGGTTTGCAGCATGCGCCACGCCGGCGTAGTCTACCCAGCTGATACACCGTTAGAAGCACATGGCAAGAAAATTAAATCCGGCGATCAGTTCACCGCCCGCGGCGAAACACATCGAGAAGGCTACCTAGATGCCAATGATACAAACTTCCGCCATCTGGAGCATCTTAATTTCCCCTACCAAAACGGAGATGTGCTACTCATTGCCAGCGAAGGACAGGGCGCCAACAAAATCGAGCCAGTCTTGACGTATACACTAAAAAACACGCCTCCGCCGGAAGATCGTTATATGCAGGGCATCGGCAATACTAATCTGCGCATTGCCACCAGCAACGGTCTTTCGCCGCATCTTTATCCTGAGTTCATCACCGATTTTTGCTACTATTACGCCGCCGCGCCACGCCCCGGTTTATCTTCTCGCTTTCTTGTCGGCGAAGACGGCGTACGCGCTCCGTACTGGCCCACCAGTACGTCCAGCTTCGGCGGCCAAATCGGCGCTTCTAATAACGGTGACTTTCCCGGCGACATCTATCGCCTCATCGGCGGCGCCGTGGTGCGGCAGAAAGGACAGACGCCTTTATACGCCGGCTATATGGCTAATGCCTTCATTCTGCCGCAGGGCAGCAACAACAACCGTATCATCGCCCCTGGCTCAGAAGATATTATCGGAGCGGATGGCACGCCTGCCCGCTTCTTTTTGGTCCCTATTCGTCCCGGCATGGTCTACGAGGAAGGTTCCCTCTTTGTACCGGTACTGCAAATTGATCCCTTGGTGCCTGCGCAGATTGTCTTTACCCTGCATTGCCCAGACGGCACAAAAAAAGTTTCTTCCGGCACAGGCGACTCCTTTGGCTATTACATCGGCAGGGAACGCTGGCCCCTCACTCAGCCTGGTGTATATCGCTACGCCGTTCAGGCTTCTTGGGAAGGCAATGAAGGACGCGTGCCAGGACTTACTCCCGGTGTAGGCTCTATCTTTGTGCTGGAAAAGAACCGCCCCGCCGCTTCTTCGCTAAATCTGCTTTTGAAAAATCAACAGGCCTTCCCCATTGCCGAAGGCCTGCTTATTGAAGGAACCAGCACCAGCGAGAACGTGGAATACACCATGATCACCCCAGGTGCCGTTATTGAACAAGGTAGCCTGCCGGTCGTCAATGGCCGCTTTTTCTATCGTTTTTTACCGGCGCAGGTTCATGATAAGATACCGATTTACGATATTGAGAATCGCCGCAGTCACCACAAAGAAATCGGCCGTATTATTCACTTCACCTTCTTCAGCACCGAAAAAGCCCCTAATGGTTCCACATACCACGCCTATGTCCGCGTCATTCTCCGAGGTAATACAGCTATTTACGCGCATTAGGAAAGCTAAACCACCGCACAAGTACGTCGGCTTTCACTTTGCCGTACCCCTTCCACTTATTATGCATACTATAGCAAAACAGCAGTTGCACTTATTAATGTGCAACTGCTGTTTTTTACCTCATCACGTTTCTTATTTATCGGATTTATTGGCATTCTGCTAAAAAAGGATCGCACACTGATTATAAACTAAACATACACTAGCCTATTACACTTTAGTTCGCTTCAACCGGTTTAGCTTGTACCACTTTAGCCCACCAGGCCGTTGCAATTGGCACAAGTATAGCCGTCACAATAACACAGGTAGCTACCAGCATAGTGGCCGACGGAGCAATAGGAGCATACGCCGGGTCAATCGCGGCAATTGCCGCCGGTACCGCTGCTGCATTCCCCGCAGTAGTGGCAGCAGCAATTCCCGCCACTCCATTACCGCCAGTCAAGCGATCTACAATAATTAAGACGGTACCTGTAATCACTACAACTCCAACACCCATAAGAATTCCCAGTAGCCCCGCCTTCCACACGGTTGTCAAGTTAAGCGAATTTCCTAACCCAAACGCGAAAAAGGGAATTAACACCGGCACTGCCTGGGCAAGAAATTTACGCATATCACGGTCTAAATTACCAATCACCATACCTAACACAAGCGGTAAAATCGTACCAATTAGAGCCGGCAGCGGAAAAGCCGCTACACCAGCCATGCCCAATGTGATCATAGTAAAAAACGGTCCTGATTCCAAGCTCATAAGCGAATATGCCGCCGCATCTTCCGATTTGCCAAATTGACCAATAAGAGCCATATAAAGACCGCCATTTGTATCATTCATAGCAGCTACAATAGCTAACACCGATAATCCTGCAAACATGCCGTACTCTACCATTCCTTCTGGAATCAGCCAAGCGGCAATAATACCTAACGTCGCTCCGGTCAAAAGTTTAGACCCTAACAACGCTCCGCCTTTTTTCAAAATATAAGGAGTTGATTTGATATCAATCGTAGCGCCCATGCAAATGAAAAAAACAGATAAGATAGGTAATGCACCAGTCATCCACGCATTAGTAAACGAGCCAAGCGTTTTGCCGATTGTTGGAAAAAAAGTGTTGATAAGCGCCCCCAGCAGCAATGGAACTAACATCATCCCCCCAGGAATTCGTTCGATAGATTTCTTGATTTGCATAATAGTCCCTCCTCCTGTTAATTAACGATCCGCTTGTTGTGCCGCACCTTGCGCTACTTTTGCAGCAAAATCGATAGCCGCTGTCATACTGGCACTATCAGCAATGCCTTTCCCGGCGATATCAAAGGCTGTGCCGTGATCAACAGAGGTTCGCAAAAAAGGCAACCCTACGGTCACATTAATTCCTTCTTCGAAACCTAATACTTTTATGGGAATATGGCCTTGGTCATGATACATAACAACAACAATGTCAAATTCTTTGCGCTTTACTGTCCGAAAGAAAACTGTATCCGGTGGAATCGGACCACTCGCATGAATCCCTTCTTTCTGCGCAGCTTCGACTGCCGGTAAAATATCATCCAGTTCTTCCCTACCAAACAAGCCATTTTCGCCAGCATGGGCGTTAAACCCCGCCACAGCAATCCGAGGCTTCTCAAGCCCCAACAGACGCAATGTCCGATCAGCCAGACGAATAATTCTCAGAACTCTCTCTTTTTTGATCAAGTCTGCCGCTTGTCGCATAGATACATGCGTTGTAACATGAATAACCTTTAAATCATCGCTGGAAAGCATCATGGCATAGTCTTTCGTTTGGCTGAGTTCGCCAAGAATTTCCGTGTGCCCAGGAAACTTATGTCCACCTTTGTGTAATGCTTCTTTATTGATAGGTGCTGTAACAATCGCTGCAACTTGTTTATCCAACGCCTGTTGCACCGCGGCTTCAATATACGTATACGCTGCGTGCCCAGCCCGGCTGTCTACCTGCCCAAACGGCAAATCTGCAGGAACATTATCAAAATCCAATACATCAATTGTTCCATATTGATATAACCCGCTTTGTGCATCGTCCACGCAATGGATCTTCACAGAACTCTTTAGCCGATCTCTCACAAACGTCATGCGTTTTGCATCACCAAATACTAACGGCCGACACATCTGATAAATCCGTTGGTCCGCCAAGGCTTTTACGATAATTTCCGGACCGCACCCTGCTGCGTCGCCCATTGTGATAGCAAGAATAGGAAGTTGTTTATTTTCCATGCTTTCGTTCACCTGCTTCGTTCTAATTTTTTTACTGCTTTTACAAGTGCGTCAGGAGCGCCAAAAGCTCCAGCTTTAGTAACAACTAATATTTTTTTTCCTTCTTTGGTGGTCATTTCACCAAGCGGTATAGCTGGGGCTATTTCTTCCAACACTCGGATACCCGTAACACCCAGTGCTTTACATACCGCTACCGCAGTATCTCCGCCGGTCAATACAGCGCCAGAAACATCTTGGTTTTGCAAAATTTCAGCCCCTATCCATCCAAGAATTTGCGCAACATGTTCACTGACTTGCATAGAAGACAAGCCAAGCTGCTCCGCTGTTTTTTGGGCAGATGCAACCGCACCAACTTGATATCCGGATGCAAGAACAATCCGTTTCCCTTGCGCTAACGCATCTTGAACTTGTTGTAAAGCCGGATGTATCTGGCCTTCTTGCCATGGCAAATAGCCCGCAACATCCAATTCAATTAATTCATACCCAAAAGCCAACAACTTTTCTACTTGCCCGCGCGTAACTGCACTAACACTTCCCGCAATTACAAATGCGGGTTGATGTTCTTCTCGTTCTTCCTTCCAGCCAAAGAGTAGTGGCAAACATTCAGCTAACCCTGCCGAACCTGCCCACAGCACTTTATCTGATACTTCGTTTGCAGCTTTAGCGGCAAGCGCAAAGTGCTCTTCACTCCATGCATCGCAGCTGATAATACGGCAACCGTCAGCCACATGACGCCGAATAGCTTGGCTAACCGCTTCCTGGCCTTGTGCAATATCCGCAAAGTTTATATGTCCAACCGGAAAGCCGGTCTGCTGTTCCAACAATTTCGGCAATACCGCTTCAGTCACTGGACATTTAGGATCACGAGCGATTTCCGTGGTTGAAATCGGCGCACCATTAAGCAGATAATACCCGCCTACCGTTGTACGTCCATTTTGCGGAAACGCGGGCATCACAAGTGCAAAATCATGCAATTTCAAATCAAGAATAGCCTTGATTTCAACACCAATATTCCCCCGCAAAGTGGAGTCCATCTTTTTATAATAGTGAGAGAAGCCTAGCGAATCGGCTATTTTAGCAGCGCTTTGCACTTTCCGATATGCTTCATCCGCTGGAATAGCACGGCTGTTCGTATCAAGAACAATAACAGCCGCATCAATGCCTTCATGAAGAGCTGTCCCATCTAATAGAACTTCTGTCTGCAATCCTTGCCGTGTGAACTGCACGCCCGTATCATTAGCGCCGGTTAGATCATCAGCAATGACTATCATATATCTACGAGAACTATTCAACCCCAACTCCTCCTCTTTCTCCAATTACAATAAAGCTTCTTACGAAGTTGCATTCCGGCATTGTTTCAGCGCCAAACGAGACTGATTAACTCCTTCCATCGCCGAATCTCCTATTTGCAATGCCAATAAGACATAAAGCATATCAATAACAACTAGTTGAACAATACGAGAAATCATAGCATCAGAACGCATTTTTGTCTCTCGGGTGCAACTCAACAAATAAACATCCACTAATTGGGTAATACTCGAACCAATCGAACTTGTTAAGGCGCAAGTTTTGCATCCGCGTTGTTTAGCCAGCTCAATAGCACGAACAATATCGGTTGTCTCCCCTGAGTGAGAAATGGCAAAAAAAACTTCATCTGGCTTTGCAATGGATGCAGCAATCGTCATGAGATGCGAGTCTGAGTAGGCAATAATCTTACACCCTAAACGCATCAGCTTATGCATAGCATCTTGTGCAACAACGCCCGATGCGCCTAACCCCAAAACATGAATCGCAGATGCCTGAAGCAAAATATTAGCAAACTCTTCTAATTTGACTTCAGAAATTTGTTTTTCTAAATCAGAAATACCTTGATTCGTAGAGTCAATAACTTTTCGAATTACATCCGAAACTCCATCTTTTGTTTCCACTTCTTCATAGATTGGCCGCACGTCTGTTTCCGACAGCTCTTGCGCCAAAGCGATTCGAAACATAGCATAATTTTCATAACCGAGAAGCCTATAAAAACGAATAACCGTAGCATCCCCCACCTGGCAACGCTTTGCTAATTCATTGATAGGCAAGGTTAATGCTTCCTTGTCGTTTTCTTTAAGATAACGAACAATTCTCTCCTGTGCCGAGGTAAATTGATTACTTTGTAACCGAATACGAGAAAAGAGAGCCATTATATCGCCTCCATTTTTTGGAGATTTTCTCCGTGTTTATTTAATTTTATGAATTATATCTCCAATGCGTATTATACACGAAACATTCGCATTATACTAGCACGATTTATAGTTTAATAAATCGCAAGCATTTTTCCCTCGCACTAGATGTCATATAACCAAAAGAACCTACCCTCAGCCTCAAAAGGCTAATTGCAGGTCCTTAAAAAACAAATATATCTACACCATTATCAAATACTTTTTCAGATTTTCAACTCTCGCTGCACTCAATTATCACAAACTACTTCAAAAGCGTTTTTTCTTTTTCGCACAGCAATTCCGCCGCCGCGTTGGCCATGAACTGCATCGCTTTTCTTAGGCACGCTTCGTCGACGTCGAAGGCTGAATTATGATACGCTGCCGCCGCGGCCGCGCCGTAAATGACAAAAGCCGCTTGGCCTCCTTTTTGCTGTACGCGCTGCATATAGTAAGAAAAATCCTCACTACCATTGAGCGCATGAGACGGCACAATTTTATCAAAGATACTCAGTTTGCGCCCTAAGCGCTCCAGCCGTTCTGACAGCGCCGGGGAATTTTCTGCACTGGCCGCACCGCCAGCTTTGGTAATGGCAACGTCAATATCATACATTTGCGCTGCTCCCTGCAAAATGCGGTACGCCGCCGTGCGCACAAAATCGTCGATCTCAGATGTTTCTCCTCGCGTCTCCACCTTAAGCAACGCCTGCCCGGGAATAACATTACGGCCGCTCCCAGCCGTCAAAACACCTACATTCACCCGCGATACTCCTTGGCTATGCCGGGAGATGCCCTGGATGTTCAAAGCCGCCGTCGCCGCCGCCATCATGGCGTTCTTACCGCACTCCGGCGCGCCTCCTGCATGAGACGGTACGCCGGTAAAGACCGCATCAAATTTGCTTGTCGCCAAGAAATGCCCTACATGACAGGCAATACTGCCCACCGACGCTTCTCCGGTATGTGCTCCCAGCATATAGTCCACGTCATCTACTACGCCTTTATCCACAATCGCTTTAGCGCCACGCGTTCCTTCTTCGGCCGGCTGAAAAATCAATTTCACCGTCCCCGCCAGCTCTTCTTGCAAGGACGCCAAGATTTCCGCCACTCCCAGCCCTACAGACGTATGCACGTCATGACCGCAGGCGTGCATCAAGCCCGGATGAATAGAGGAAAATCCTTTTTGACAGGGGCGATGTTCTGTCGCCGCCGTTTCCGCGACGTCATTGCAATCCATGTCAAAACGCAACGCCACAACCGGCCCGGGCCTGGAAAAACGCAGCGTTCCCACTACCGCTGTATGCCCGCCTTCCATTTGCGCTACAAGGTTGGGATCCGCGCCTTCCGCCACCGCCCGTTTAGCATGCGCCGCCAACGCATCGACATCCGGCACGCCCATGCGGCTTTCCTCATGCAGCACGTCCTTGCCAACCGCTACCTCATACCCTAATGCGCGCAGTTCCTGAATCACCAAGGAAGCTGTACGGTATTCCGTCCAGCCTGTTTCGGGGTATTTGTGCAAATCCCTCCGCCGCTGTATCGTCTTTTCTTCCAAGAACTCCGCTAACATTGCTATTTTTTTATCCATAAACGCCACACCCTTATCTGTCGTATCATTCTATTTCTCTTAAATAAATTCTCCGCCTCTCCTGAAAAGCCTGCCAAGACAAGATACTCGCAAAGAACGCAACTTCAAGCTTCGCTAGCAGAAAGCAACATCGTATCACTCCTAACATCCACTAAACCCACCATTCCGAATAGATCATTGTCTATTTCCAAGAAAATAAGTTAAACTTTTCCTCTGTTTATTTTAAAATTGGACTCTTTTTGTAAATTTTAATTGGATATTTACGACTCACATTTTGGTGTTTATTATGAATACAAAGTACTCTATAGTTGCCCTTTTATTCTGATATAAACAATGAGGAGGTTTTTGCATGAACGCCATGACCGATCCCTGTTCCCCGACATCATTTTCTTTTTCTAAACGCACTGACGCCTTAAAAGCATCCGAAATCCGAGAAATTCTAAAAATCACAGAACGAGAAGAAGTCATTTCTTTTGCCGGCGGCCTGCCGGCGCCGGAACTATTTCCCGTGGAAGAATTAAAAAAGGTATCAATACAGGTATTAGAAGAGGCCGGGCAAAAGGCATTGCAGTATTCCACCACCGAAGGCTATGAGCCGCTGCGCCGCCAGATCGCCCAACGCATGCAGCAGAAATTTCGTACTTCCTTCCAAAGCGACGATATTCTGATTACCTCCGGCTCGCAACAAGCCTTGGATTTATTAGGAAAGGTATTCCTCGATGAGGACGACGTCGTACTCTGCGAAAGCCCGACTTATTTGGCGGCTCTCAGCGCCTTTCGCGCCTATCGCCCCCGTTTTATTGAAGTCCCCACTGATGAAGAAGGCATGGTTCCTGAAGCCTTGGAACGCATCTTAAAAACTACCGAGCGCATTAAATTTGCGTACGTCATTCCAGATTTTCAAAACCCAACGGGAAAAACCTGGTCGCCTTCACGGCGCCAGGCTTTCATGAAGCTTGTCAATAAATATCGTCTGCCGGTCATTGAAGACAACCCTTACGGGGAACTGCGCTTCGAAAACGCAATCCCGCCGTCCTTGCAAACCCTGGATCAGCAGGGTCTGGTTATCTGCTTAGGCACGTTCTCCAAAATCTTCTGCCCTGGCATGCGCATCGGTTGGATTGCCGCCCATCCGGAAATTAGAAACAAGTGCGTACTTCTTAAACAAGGCGTTGATTTGTGCACCTCTTTAAAAACGCAAATGGAAATTTCCCGCTTTATCGATCAGTATGATTTTGAAGCTCGCATTCAAAAGATTGTCGCGGTGTACCGCCAGCGACGCAACGCCATGCTCCTGGCGCTGGACGACTTTTTGCCCGCCGGAGTCACCTTTACCCGCCCCGAAGGAGGTCTGTTCCTTTGGTTGCAGTTGCCGGCGTCGATCAAGGCCATGGAACTTTTGCATGATTGTTTAGCCCAAAATGTCGCGTTTGTCCCAGGCGATTCGTTCTTCCCGAACGGCGGTGTCACTAACACTCTGCGCCTCAATTACTCCAACACTTCTGAAGAGCAGATCCGCGAAGGAGTGCGCCGCTTGGCGCAGGCGATAAAAGAGCGCATAAGAAACTCAGAGTAAGCGACGTCTCTGCCTATACAACTTATACGGTATATCGATAAAACCGACTGTCCACCTTCATTACCGGAAACGCAGCAGGAAGTTGTTCTTTGCACAACTCTGCAAAACCATTTTTCTCATAAAAACGGTGCGCCGCCAAAAATTTGTCAGTTGTGCCTAGATAGATTTCCTGCAAACCTTGCCCTCTCGACCAGTTCAACAGGACATCCAACAGCTTTTTTGCCGTTTGCTTAGCACCTCGATAGTCTTTGTGCACGAACATCTTACGCAGCGCCCCTTGCCCTTCGCCAATGTCGATCAGCGCGATGGTTCCCACTACAACGCCGTTATCTTCAGCCACCCAAAAATTCCCTTTCCCTGTTTGATAAAAGGAACTCACTTGGCACAAATCTGGTTGGTCTTCCTTGGTAATGGCAATATCAAACTCTTTCTGTTGAATGGGCAAAATCAAATCCAGTACCCCTTGCTGGTCCTCTAGCTGATATTCACGAATTTTCATGTGCCTTTCCTCCTTTGCCTGTCTTCCATTCCAGCCACTCGGCTTCGATATTTTCACGGATACGCCGCAGAAGCGTTTCTGCTAACACCTGTTCTTCCTTAGTCATTCCCGCAAAGCAACAGGCAAGATAGCGATTTTCCTCGGCAATCAGCTCCGGATACGCCTCCTCCGCCCGTACGGTCGGGAATAACTGATACATTCGTTTATCTTCCAGGTTTTGCACCTTGCGCACATACCCCTCCGCCTCCAGCTTCTGCACTGCCTTCGTCGTAGTGGCTTTATCTACTTTTAAAAGATGAGACAGCTCCAGCAGGTGAATGCCCGGATTTTCGCAGATGCGAGTCAAGAAAACAAATTGCCCTCGCTGCAACGTAAGCTTTTTAAAGGTTACATCGCTGAGAGACTGCACGCACCGGGCGACAGCGCCGACTTCCCGCAAAAATTGATGAGTTAGCATGATTCCCTCCTTTGTGGTTGAACTTTCAACTATATTAAAAATAACAAAAACAAGTTGAACTGTCAACCAATATGTGCAATAAAAGAGCCTTCAACAATTCTGCTGAAGGCTCTTTGCTTACTCTTTAATATTCATCAAACATTCTTTGGATCTCGCCCAAATCCTGCGTCTTAGTCAAGGCTAGCATAAGTAAAATTCTGGCCTTTTGCGGATTCAAGCTGTCCGACTTCAAAAAATGTTCACTATCCCATCTGGGTATAGAATTGGTGACAGTACCATTACCAGTGCGAGAGCTTCTAACAATTACCACACCGTTTTTCTGGGCATCCACTAGGCCAGCTTCCGCCGCTTCATGAATGCTGCCATTGCCAGTGCCTGCATGAATAATTCCTTGCGCCCCTGCCGCCACCGCTGCATCCACTAATACCCTATCATCACCAGCATGGCTGTAGACAATTTTAACATACGGCAATTTTGTAATTCCAGTTAGATCAAACTCCGTTTGGCTTGTGTGCTTCCGTGTGCTTTCCCGATAAAAACAAGGTTTGCCATTATTCATATAGCCCATATAGCCCAACTCAGGAGATTTAAAAGTTTCCACATGAGTGGTATTTGTTTTGGTTGCATCTCTAGCTCCATTGATTTCATCATTCATAGCAATCAAGACACCTTTGCCTCGAGCTTCCTTCGACGCAGCTAACCGCACCGCATTCAGTAAATTAACCGGTCCGTCCGCACTAATTGCAGTAGCCGGACGCATCGAGCCCACAATCACCACAGGCTTATCGCTCTTGACCACCAAATTCAAGAAATACGCTGTTTCTTCCAACGTATCCGTACCATGGGTAAGTACAATACCATCTACATCATCTTGCGCCAACAGTATATTGATTCGTTTGCCTATTTGCAGCCAAATCGCGTCTGTCATGTTGTTGCTGCTAATCTTACAGACTTGTTCTCCACTAACGTTGGCATAGTCTTTCATCTGCGGAACCGCGTCCATCAATACCTGAATACCAATAGCGCCTGCCGTATATCCTGTCATCTGCGTGTTTGAAGCCGCGCTACCGGCGATGGTTCCTCCTGTTGCCAAGATCTTAATATTCGGCAGCTTTTGCGGCGCCTCCGCTGCAAAAACCACAGTCGCACTTAACAGAACCATGCAAATCATGGCTACTATGGCAATCCCTCTTTTTCTCATCATTCCCTACCCCTTTCGATAGTTTTTACTAACATTTATATAATACCATATAATTTTATTTTTGAAAAAACAAAATTGCCGGAATTTTTATATTTTATAGAACTTCTGCTGCACGTTCTCCTTTGACTTTTAACTCGCCTACAAGTATAGCGCAAAAAAATAGGCCCGATAAAGCAACTCTGCTTATCAGGCCTATCTTTCACCATCTCCAGGGCTCCCAAGACTCCATGGCGGATGTAATCTGCTCCGGCGTTGTCTTTTCCGGCAAATAGTCCAGCTTCACCTGTCCGTTATGCCCGAAAAGCGGCATATGCAGATGTACCTGGTTTACTCCCGGCAAATCCATCAAATATTGTTCCAACGCCTGCTTGCTTCCTTTGGGAATTCCCGTAATTCGCAACACCAGGCGCGCCTCTCCCGGCGCGGAGCACCCACAGCCTTTACACATGCTCTTGCCTCCCTGTCTTTTTTCACTGCTTAAAACAACAAAATTCTATGGAGCTTCCTTATGTTTTACATTAGACAATGCAGGCGGAATTACATAATCAAATTTGCTAAAAAACAACTCCAAAGCCTTCATCGTCACTGTTTTAACACCAGGACCGCCGAGAAATTCTACATCCTGCGAGGTCTCATTAAACTTTCCATTGTAAAGATAGTCTCCCGTATTCCGGTCTACCGCTTTCACAGGAATCGACGTTGTCACCACCTTAGCCACCGCTAAAAAACCCATCCGGTCTTGAATGGAAAAAGGTTCGACTTCAATCAGCAACAAAACGTCGGCCTCTCCTGTCTGCCCTACCGCCATAATATCGCTGCGCTCCGCCATAGACACATTGCGAATGCCTTTGGCCGCTAAGCGGTCTTTGTAAATTTCTCCGGGGACCAATACCCAGCGATTAATGGCCAGCTTTTTCAGATGACTCAAGATTTTAGCGTCAATTTCCCCATCATATTCTGTCTTAGCATTATTCGTGTACAGAATGGCTACCCGAGGCAGCTTGCTGTCACGCTCCGTCAAAATCGCCGCAGTTCTTTCAGAAATGCTTGTTCCTTCACCTTCACTTTCCGCAGCCCACGCCAAGCCTCCGCCTAAGAAAAAAACCAAAAGAGTAATCAGCCAAACTCGTTTCATAATCATCCCTCCTATCAAAGAGCGTTGCATGCTATGAAAAAATCCACAAAGAAAGGACTATTCACAAAAGTCCTGTTTCTTAGTGGATATGTAGTGCATCGCAAACTGATAATCAAGATGATTGTTATATTTTTACTTTTACTATACCGCCGCAACTCTCTTCCGTCAAGGTTTTTACCCTGACTTTCAATTAAATTTTCACTCTTTTTGTGCAACTCTAGGACTTTCGTCTTTTTCGTCCAATAACCGCAGAGCCTTTACGAATTCACATCACTCGTCAGCTGCAGCAACAATCGTTCCAATGCCTCTGCAAAATGAGCGTCATCTTCCGCTTGGCGTTTGCGCGGTCCCTTCGTCCGTCCGCCACCTCGGCGCACTTTCGCTTTTACCTCCCTCTCCTCCAGCAAAAATTCCATTTTCTCTGGCTTGTATTCACTCCCGCTCGGGCTCAAACAGCGGGCTTTCTTGGCCAGCACCAGCGCCGCCAAACCCCAGTCTTGGGTAACAACCACGTCATTCGTTTCTGTCAAATTCACGATCTTCAGGTCCGCTTCTTGAGAAGCGTTACCTACCGTGATATGCTGATCGGAAACAATCTGATGGTTAAAACTTGCCACCGTTACAACCGCCAGGCCATAACGTTTTCCTTCTTGCAAACAGCAAGCAAGTACCGCTTTGGGACAGGCGTCGGCATCAATAATCAGCTTCATGTCCAGCTCCTTGTACAGGATTTTCTGCATTTTCACAGAATATGTTATCTCAACAAATTACGTATAGAGTTCCACTGTGTTATGCATAAAACAGTGGTTTCTCGAGAAAGAAGGAATCTGCTTGCGAAAACAATTTGATTCTACTGCAAAGCTCTTACGCATCCTACGCCATTTTTTTCTTCTTACAGGTTTGCTGCTCTTTTATAGCGCCAGCGCATTCGCCGGCGGTTCCGTTGAGAAAGATACCAGCCCGCAAGTTGCTCAATACTTTGAAACCGCTAAAAAAAACGAAGCCGAACTTGTCGCCTTTTTGCATAAAATGCCCAAAGGCGCCGATCTGCATAATCACCCTTGGGGCGCCGTCTATACGGAAACCCTCTTAGACTCGGCCATTGCGCAAAACCTCGTTTTTGACCGCACAACCCGGTCTTTTGTCAAAGAAACCACAAACCCCTGCTATACCGCACAAGAATTAAAGCAGAACAACTCTAAAATGGGCGAAGTGCTCTCCGCTCTTTCCCTGCGCAACCAACCGAAAGAAAAGGAGAACGGCCATGACCATTTCTTCGACTCTTTTGGCCGCTTTGCCGCCGCCGTTCCCAACGAGGAAGACATGCTGCGCGAACAAGTAGGACGGGCGATAAGCCAAAAAATCCGCTACTTGGAACTCATGACCGAACCGCCGCGTGAAGAAGAAGCTATTCGTACCTGGCTGCAGCAGATGGAGGCAGCGCGCCGTGAGACCATCGCCCAAGCCGGCGGCACCTGGAATGTGGATGTAGCTTATATCGTTCCCATCAATCGCAACGCCTTGCCGGAATCCCTAAAAAGCGGTCCCTGGAATCAAGAAGCCTACGAAGAATTTTTCACGCAAGAAATACGTCAAGCGCTTACCACCATTATTCGTTTTTCTGACCAAGGCATTCGCAGTCTCACTTTCTTAGATCCTGAAGATTCCTGGATCTCCCGCACTCAATTTGACACCCAAATGCGTATTTTAGACCGCGAGTGGCGCCGTATAGCTGCGGAAAATCCGGCCAATGCCGCCAAGCTCAAGGTCAATCTCCACGCAGGGGAACTGACCCTAGCCTACTCTCCCTACGAGCCCATGCGCAACCGCATTAGCCAAAGCATTTCCTTGGGGCACGCTTCACGCATCGGCCACGGCATTAGCATTCAGTGGGAAAACGATGTCTATGGCCTGCTGCGTCAAATGCGCGACCATAAAACCGCGGTGGAGATTTGCCTTACCAGCAACGACGGCATCTTGAACGTCACTGGCGGTGATAAGCATCCCTTCCGCTTATATTGGGACGCCGATGTCCCTGTGGCGCTATGCACTGACGACGAAGGCATCTCTCGCAGCAATCTGACTATGGAGTACACCAAGGCAACGCAATGGTTCGGCCTCAGCTACGGCAATCTCAAGTGGCTGGCCTTCAGCAGCCTGGAATATTCCTACCTGCCAGGAGAAAGTCTCTTTATGAACGGCGACTTCAACCGCCTCAAAACCGCACCGCCCCAAGGTTCCGCCAAAGCCGTTTTGGAACAGCAGCTGCACGAGGATTTTCAACGTTTTGAAGGCGATATGGAGAAAAACATACGCCTTATGAAAAATCACTAATGCGAACGTTGAAAAAGCGAACACAAAAAAGGCGCTCCAAGATGAAAAGTAAGTGAAACAATGCTTTCTTAGGGAAGCACCAGCGCATCTTTTTTATCCAATTTCAAGTATGGATTCCAGGCCACTTCCCACAAATGGCCGTCCGGATCGGCAAAATAACCGCTATAGCCTCCCCACGATACTTTCTGAGGTGCTTTAATCAAGACGGCTCCGGCAGCTTTAGCTTCTTTCAGCACCGCATCTACTTCTTTTTCGCTTTTGGCATTATAGGCCAGCGTCAAGCCGGAAAAGCCAGTCCCCGCCGCAGAAATGGTCGCATCGGCTGCCAATTCTTCTCGCGCATACAAAGCCAGCGCTACACCGCCCAAATCAAAAAAAGCGATGCTCTCTTGGCTGGCCGAAGACTGTTTCCAGCCCAATCCGTTTTGGTAAAAGTCCCGGGATTTCGCTAAATCGCGCACTCCCAAGGTCACTAAATTCAACTTTTGCCGCATCAATTACCGGCTCCTCTCGTTCGTTATGTACTGCTCTATTGTACCATGCCGAAGAAAAAAGAGAAAAATGGAGTACAGCCTAAAGAACAATAGGGAAGTGCTAAAGAACAAGATTCGTTACAGAAAAACCCGGCAAGCATGAAAGCCTGCCGGGTTTTTCTGTAAATATGCCGAGGCTTTCTGCCAAAGGCTGCTGGGAAAAAGCTACTTTGTCGCGAGATGCGTATTACATAGCATTGACGCTTTTCACCAATTTTTCAATAGCCGCCACCTGTTCAGACTGCAGCGCTAGAGACGGCTCTTGGGTAACGGTCTCGATCTTCACGCCCTGAGCGGCTACGCCGCCTTTAATGGCCGCCACAAAAGGGGACGACAAGTCGTAGAGGTTCATCAGCACGGAAATTTTGGCCTGCCCTGCGGCTACGCCGGCAAAATCCTGCTTCTCGTACGCTGCCAGCAATTCTCGAAAAACGCCTGGAATTACATTAGTCAGGCCGCCAATAACCCCATCGCCACCTGCCAACAAATTAGGCACCATATATTCATCATAACCGGACATGACGCAAAAATCAGGCCGTTCTTTTTTGACAATCTGAATGAGTTTGCGCGTATGACTGATACCGTCTACCGTGTCTTTGATCCCGATAATATGAGAAAATTCCTTGGCTAAGCGCAACACCAGCTGCGGGTCCAGATTGACCGACGTCCGGTCGGGAAAGTTATAAATCATAATCGGCATAGTGGTGTTTTTCGCCAGCTCTGCATAGTAGCGATACAAGACTTCATTGTTCAGCTGAAAATAGTAGGGAGAAATGACGACTACCGCGTCAGCGCCAGCCTGCTGCGCGTAATTGGTCAGCTCGATAACTTCCGTCAAGATGGTGCCGCCGGTGCCGATCAATACCGGCACGCGTTTATCCACAACGCGTACAACCAAATCAATAAATTCTTTTTTCTCGTCCATCGTAAGAGCAAAAAATTCACCGATGCTGCCCAAGAACAGTAGGCCGTTAATACCTTCTTTGATCAGGCGGTTGATGTGCTGCGTATTGCCGGCGGCATCGATTTTCCCCTGCTTGTCAAACACCGTAATAACCGGAGTAATGGCTCCTTTAAACATGAAATTCCCTCCTTTTATTTCCGATTGTTCTTTTACTAGAACACTGTTCACAAACAAGAACAATCAGATAGCGTACCTACTGGTACGCCGCTTACACTAGTCCTATGGTTTATCAATATACTACATCGCCAAGACTTCTCCTGCCGCCTTGGCGTTTATATTTTTCCAATACGCATGGAGATGTAGTTGGCAACTTCCTTGACACGAACAAGGGCCTTTTGAAACAACGGCTCTTCTGTCTGTAGTACCGGCATAGTCAGGCTGACAGCAGCAATAACCTTACGGTGTTTGTCATATACCGGAGCCGCCAGACAAACGCCGCCGACAATGATTTCCTGATTGTCAAAGGCATAGCCGTTTTGCCGTACCTGGCGCAGTTCTTTCGCCAGGTGCGCATAGTTAGTAATGGTTTGCTCCGTATATTTTTCTAAAACTACATTTTGCAACCGCCCCTCCAGCTCCTCCGACGATAAATCAGCCAACAAAACCTTACCGATAGCCGTGGCATGGGCCGGAATCCGATAACCGATCGTTGGCACAATGCTGACGTCTTTTTTCCCTTCGCATTTGGAAATATAGATTATATGCCTTCCGTCTAAAATACCAGCATGAGTGGTTTCTCCGAATTCTTCGCTGAGGCCTTTAATGCCTTGCCAAATTTCCTGAGACATATCGGTATTATTGATGCAAGAAGCGCTTAACCGAATAAGCTTTAAGCCGGGCGAGTAAACGCGCCGTTCCGAATCGTATTGCAGGTACTCGCGTCCCGCCAGTTCTTGCAGCAAATAGGACAGGGAGCTTTTAGGAATATCCAGCGTATCTTGAAGCACCCGAAAGGTCGGCGCTTTAGGCGCATTCACCACGTATTCCAAAAGTTCCAGCGCTCTGGCTGCTGACTTTACCACGGCCGGCTGCTGCGACATGCCCGCGCCTCCCTTCTATTCTAGCTGCTTTGAGTTATACCTTACGGCTGCGCTAAGAAAACGCCATTGCCTGCCGTCCCCGGCTGCCACTGATTACGATCTGCAAATTTAACCCAGCCCTCTTCGCCGGTGCTTTTTTGCAAGCAAAACCACATTTCTTCTTCGCGGTTTTCTACGCCTTTATAACCAGCCCACAAGCGAGCAATTCCCAAGTCACCGTTAAAGGGCAGTGAAGAAATACCGGAGCCAGGAAGATAGATCAAATTGTTTTTAAACCAAGCATAAAAATAGCCTTCACCGGCATAAAAGAGGATATAGGCAGTATCTCCCGGTTTGGGGAGCTCTTTCCCCTTATTAGCCGCCAAATTCGGCGCCAACGGCAGCTCGCTGGTAATTTGAATGCGTCCTTTAGCGGGAAATGAATGCACTTCAAAGCCAACGATCTTCGCCCCTTCACCGGCTGCCAGCGAGGTCACCTTTTCGCTCTCCTCATTGGCTCGCAAATGAAGATCTACCGACGCCAGCGGTTTCATATACGCACCGCCGGAAAAGAGAATGGCTGGCGAATCCCCAATAATACGATTATGCGTAATCACAACTAACGGCGGCTCCACTACAGGAGCGGCCTCAACCGCACAGGTCGTCAAAAAAAAGCAGACCGCTGCCAAACCCAAAGCTTTATGTATCCATTGCATATATAGTAACACTCCTTAGAAAATCTTTGTTTTATTCACAAGGTAGTCCCTTAGAAATTGTAGCAGATCCTCCTTGTTTAAGCTACCGCTATGAGGATATCCCATGCTATTTTCATTTTTCGTCCACTCGCCAATACACTCTCGCAATCAGCGACTCGGAACGTTCTTCCACTTTGCCGTCCTGCGCCAGCGCCAATAAGCTTGCCTGCAGCCTGGATACCAGCTCCTCTTCTGACGAACACACCTCCTTAAAAAATGGTGCATACGTCCGAACCGCATCACCTAGAGACATTTCCCACTGCCAGTTTTCTTGCTGATAGGTTACTTCCGGATAGTAGCCGGCGGCAAACAATGTCGCCACAGTGTAGGAAAGCGTTTTCCCCCAAGGAGCTTGGTAGGCCTCACCGAAAAACTGCCGGCCCAACTGCTCACGGATGATATCACGCCGCCTGGCAAAGGTTGTTAAGAAACACGCTTTGCGACTGGCGCGGCAAAGCGCCAGCAGCGCCTCCACACTGCTGATCCCCGGGCACATCGAAGCAAAGGTCAGATCAAAAGCGCCTTGCCAGCCTTGCATTTTTAAATCAATCGCTTCCCAAACCGCCTGCACAAATTCAGTTTTTCCCAACACGCCTTCTTCCTCGGCACGATTCCTAGCATAGTGCAGCATATTGCCGGATATGTCCGTTCCTACCACGCTGGCGCCGCGTCTGGCAAACTCCAAGGCATACGCGCCCGGACCGCAGCCGATGTCAAGCACGGCAGCGCCTGCACACACTAGGCCTTTCCCTTCTAAGTAAGACAGGGTAGAACGCATCCGGCTGCTGTCTCGCTCCTTCCCGGCAAACTCCGCCGCTCGTAAATCCCAAAATTCTTGGGTTTTCTTCCAGTCCCCTTCTGTTTTCCATTCCTGCCGCAACGTCTCCAACTGCAATTTCTTCACGCCCTCTCAAAGCGTTTCCTCTTGCAATACTTCCGCTCTGGCGAGCAAAATCCTGCAAATAAAAACCAGAGTGATCAGAGGGTACGACAGAGAAGCAACTATTCAACAAGGAGTAGAGGGAGTATTCGGAGGGCTGCGATGGACAAGAACAACAAGCGGAGAAAGATACAACAAAGCTCCTCTGCCGCACCGTCTTAAAGGCTTGGTCAAAGAAGCTTTTATTGTTTCAACAAGCATATTGCTTAGTCCGCTTTAGCCGCCAGCCGCCGCAAACAAGCAGTCAACTCACTTATCTCGGTCATCTTCTTTCCCTTTAACAGCAGTTCTTTAGCCAACCGCAGCACCAGCCTTTGCCCTACCGCTTGCCGCTGCGAACAAACAAGCTCTTTAAAATCAAAAGGCAGCCCCGCATCACACAAGCGCCCTACAGAAGCACAGGCAATAAAGCCTAAGGTATCGGTAAAGCGCACTTGACGGTAAAAACGATTGTAGTGATTTTGAAATGGGTTGTTTCGGGCTAAATGATCTTCCCAAGCGTTTTGAAAGGAAGTGCCAAATTCTTGATAAATCTCTTCTATTAAACTCAAAAGGTATTCTTGATACTCTTTTTTTTCGGCTTCCGCCACATCCTCACGAGCCTGCAAGGCGGCATAGCTTAAAACCAGACTACTCAAAAGCCGCCCCAAATCAAAAGCCACCGGCCCATAGGTGGCATACTCCGCATCAAAGACCTTGATTTCTCGCTCGTCTGCAAAAATATTAGACGTATGCAAATCCGAATGAATCAAACATTGCCGTTGCCAAGCATAGCGTTCCTGCAGGCGTTCCACCTCCCTTCGCACCGGCGACAAGGCGCACAATTCCGCTAATTCCTTTCGTATGAGCGGATTAACCTGCTCCAAAGACGGTTTCAGTATAGCGTTGCGAAAAAACAAACGATTCCAAAACGGCTTGGTCTGTCCATCGGCAAAGGTGGTTTGAAGTAGCTGTTTTTCTTCGAAATTAAGAAAAAGCTCGGATGTATAAAAGGCCGTTTGCCCCAAAAACCTTCCTAGCTGCTTCCCCACTTCCGGAAAACGCCTGCGCTCAAGAATACTCTCGCTTAGCAAACGAAGCCGACCCAAGTCCTCCAAGAGCAACAGTTTTCGCTCATTATCCCAAAGATAAATTTGCGGCACCGTCCCCGGACAAAGACGCTCCCAAAAACGCAAAGCATGCACCTCAACAGCCATGCGCCCCAACGGCAGCTCATAGTTTTCTCCTTGAGACGTCAGTTTTACATGCGGCATGAGCTGCTTAACGATCAGCGAGCGGCCGTCCGACGTTGCCACACGAGTAATTTCGTTTACATGCCCGTCTACGCTGCGGCTATCGCCAGCCAGACGCTTAAACGTCAAAAGACTGTTGCCGACAAACGCGGGCAGCGCCTGCCGTACGTATTCTGCCGCTTCAACCGGGGTCAAGATTGAGTAGGCCTCCATAGTCCGCCTTCTTCCTGCATCATACTTCTTTATCTTTATGGTAAAAGCAAAGCCGCCCCCTGTAAATCCAGGAGGCGGCAACGCATCAGCGCTATCCTATTAAAGAACAAAAATCTACCACTTCGAAATCCTTTTTGAAATTTAATGCTTAACGCGTCGAAAAAACCAGGAGCACCGCGATCACGCCCAGCACCATGCCTGGCGCTGTCCGTTTAGCAATCTCAAAAGGATTGACCTTAGCAATCGTGGCACAGACAATTAGCCCGCCCGCTACTGGAGACATGGTGCGTCCCAAGGCGCCGGAAATGGTAGCTAGAGAACCCATGTCACTAATAGCCCAGCCAAATTGTGCCGCATGGGGCGTTACTGCACCGTTGAACGCCAGAGCCGCCGCATCGCCGGATCCACTGAGAATCGCCAAGAAGTACGGTCCAAAAGTCGCCGCATAAATAGCAATATCCTGGGAGGCTTTCATTTTCTCAATCATCGCGCCGGTCAGACCAATAATCTGCATCCCTTGGGTGAACACAGCGGCGGCGATGATAATGCCCATAATATCTCCATACGAATCGCCCATACCTTTAAAAAAGCCTTTGGAAAGTTCTTGGGGATTCTGGAAGGTAGCCAAAAATCCTAACATAGCCCCAATAATCATGGCCTGCGGCACGGTAACGGTTGGAATCACGCCAAGCTGCTTGCTGCCTAACACCAATAGCAGCAACGGCAGCGCCGGAATAAGCGCCTTCAACAGATTGACCTTGAAATTCTGACCATCTTCCTGAAAGGCAGCGGCACGCTCTGCGTCCGGTCCTTCTTTACGCCAATAAGCCACAATCGCCAGCATCGGCGCAGCAATGGCCAGTACCACCAGCACCGCCGGCGCGTGATTGGCTATGACCGTCATAACGTCCACTTGGGCCAGTTTCGCCACAAATGGATTATGACTGAGGCCCGGGCTCATAGTACTGCCGAAGGTCCCCGACATAACGCAGGCCGCAGCCATGGCCGGATGCACACCGGAGCGAATCAGAGTGGGAATCAGCACCGCCCCTACGGCGGCGGCGCAGCCAGCCGTACTAGGCAGGGCAATGTTCAGCACCCAAGTCACCACGACAGCACCAGGCACCAATATCGGTTTCACCCGTTTGAGCCCCCCTGCCAGCAAATGCACCAAATGCTTATCGCAGTTGGTCACGCTCATGACATAGGAAAAACCCATAACCGTACAAATCGTCGTCACTAAACCCTCATTCACCATGGCCTTAGCAAAGGCATCCATCGCCGCCAACGGGTTCCCAGCAGCAGCAGCCATGGCTAAGCCACCTAAAAACAGCACCAGCCTGGTTTCATAGCGTTTCACAATAGCAACGAAAGTAAGTAAGACAATAATAGCTCCCACCCAAATCATCTACCGATCCGCCTCCTTTATAAAATGTTTTGTCTACACGCACATTTGCAACCACAGTACGTTATTCGCTACATTACGGATATTTCCTTTTTTAATTTTTGCGCAATTTAAAACAAGTATACAAAATGCTAGATAATTGATGTTTTTATAACGCCCCTCGTTATTGAATACATACAAAAAGACCGCAGCCCTTATGGGTTGCGGTCTCTTACATTTTCTTTTCTTTAAGCCAATAGAGAAATGCTGCTTTTTTGTTGTGTCATATTCTGCTTCATCGCATAAATATTGGCATATTGTTTTACTTGTTCGTTTCGTAAATCCATAAGGGCTTTCGCCGTATTAGTGTCGCCGATTTGCGAAGTGGCCGCCTGGGTATTTTCATCCGCCTGCGTCAACACGCTGACTGTATACTCCAAAGCGTTAGTCTGCGCCCCAATGCCGCTGCGGCTGGAAGAAAGCTGTTGAGTCGCCGCGTCCAGAGAAGCAATCGCGCTTTGCGCCGAGGTTTGCGTAGAAACATCCACGCCGCTAACGCCCAAAGCATTGGCCGTCAAGTCCGGCAGCCCGACGCTCATGGTCTGTCCGGAATTAGCGCCGATCTGCGCCTGGAATCCGGCTAAAGAACCATTATTGGTCGCCATGCCGTTAAAGTTGGCTCCATTGGCATTTGTCGTGAGCTGGCTGCTTAACTGCGTCATTTGCGTCTGAAGATAGGAACGATCTTCCGCGGTCAGGGTCCCGTCTCCTGCTTGCACACTCAAGGCGCGCATATCCTGGAGCACCGCTGCCGAATCTCCTGCCGCGCCTTCGGCTGTATAGAGCATTGATGTCGTGTCCTGCGTATTGCGAATCGCCTGCTCATAGCCTCGCGACTGACCTTCCATATTCTGCAGGATAACCAAATATGCAGGATTGTCGGCGGCACTGTTGATTTTCTTGCCACTAGCAATCTGCGTCATGTCATTATTAATTTTATGGGAGCTTTGCTGATAGGAGCGAAGCGCCGATGAATAGGAGCTGCTGACTTGCATTTGCTGCACCACCTTTTTAAAGAACAACCGCTGCGCGGCCTTCTGGGATAACCAAACAAAAACAAGAAGAACTTTGGTTTTAGTATAACACTTTTCCCCATACACAAAACCATTTTATGACATTTTCGTTAGGAAAATTACTGCGCTAGGTTTGACCCATTTTGAAGTCACATTATATAGTTTGCCACTTGCTGTTGCGCCGCCGGTCTACGCTTCACTAATCGCCGCAGTTTTACCTGCTTCAACTTCTTTCTTTTTCAGGTTATTCGGCATGAAAAGAGCCCCCACTGCCATAATGCAGAGCAAGGTCGCCAAGAACAGAAAAGCGTCCCGGTACGCCAGAATGCCTGCTTGATGCAGCATTTCCTGATAGAGCTTCCCCATCGCCATCGGACCGGCATCGTTAGGAGAAACGCCTAACTGCAAAAGCGCCTGTTTCGCCGCTGCCAGAGCCTGATTATACACCGGCTCTGCTGCGCTCAAATGCTGTACCAAATACGCCTGCTCCCGTTGCTGACTGTGAATCATTTCGTTCGTCACCAAGGCGATCCCTACGCTGCCCCCTAGATTGCGCATGAGGGAAATAATGGCCGAAGCATTGCTGCTCTGCGCAGGAGGAATACGAGAAAAAGCCAGCGTCGTTACCGGTATAAACAAGAATGGCAAGCCAATCGTTTGCAGGATACGAACCATCACAAACATTTCATAATCGCTTTGCGGCGTAAGTAGGCTTGTAGCCCACATGCCCCCTGCCATAGCCGCCATGCCGAAAGCCACTAAGTACCTTGCTTGTACGAGGTTCACCAGCTTGCCCACCAACGGCATAAGGAAAAATACCACAAGCCCGCCTGGAGATAACAGCAAACCTGCCAAGGTAGCGTCATAGCCGTAATAGGTCTGCACCAGCATGGGCAGCAGCGCCGTCCCAGAGTACAAGGCAAACCCCACAAAAAACATCATAATACAAGGCAAGCCAAAGCTGGGCATGGAGAGTAAACGCAGTTCCACCACCGGCTTCTCCTGCTTCAACAGCCACATAACAGCCAAGACCAACGCCACCGCAGAAATAACGGCAAACAGCAGAATAAAGGAACTGTCAAACCAGTCTTCCTGCTGCCCCTTGTCCAGAACAATCTGTAATGCCCCCAGTCCTAAGGCAATCAATCCCAAGCCCATATAGTCGATGGACGGCACAGTCTGCTTGCGTGCCGTCGGCGGATCTTCTACCAACATACGCACTAAAAAAGCCGCTAAAATTCCCACTGGAACATTCATAAAAAAAATCCAGCGCCAATTGAACTGATCCGTAATATAGCCGCCCAACACCGGGCCGATAATCGGCGCCAGCACCGTAGTAACACCGGTAATGGCAAAGGCCAGGCCCAGCTTCTCCGGCGGAAAGCTATCCTTAATAATTGCTTGCTGCGCTGGCTGCAAGCCCCCTCCGGCCAAGCCTTGCAGCAGACGGCATACGATCAGCATGGCTAGAGACGTAGCAATGCCGCATAAAAACGATGCTGCCGTAAACCCCAGAATGCAAAAAACAAAAAAATTCTTGCGCCCCATCAGCGACGATAGCCAGCCAGACAAGGGCAGCACAATGCCATTCGCAACAAGATACGACGTTAAAATCCAGGTGCTCTCCTCAGAACTAGCTCCCAACGAGCCTGCAATATACGCTAAAGCCACATTGGCAATCGTCGTATCCAACACTTCCATAAATGCCGCCAGGCTGACCACTACAGAAATCAGAAAGGGCCGTTCGGGACGATGCATGGCCTCTTCCATGTTAAAGAACCGTTCCTTCCGTAAAGACCGTAGGCTCTACCGACATGCCGGGACCCAAATGAATGGAGCTTTCTGGCTGCGCCTCCAAAACGATCTTGACCGGTACTCGCTGCACCACTTTTACAAAATTGCCTGTGGCATTTTCCGCAGGGAACAAAGAAAAATGCGCTCCGGTTCCCGCCTGCAAGCTGTCCACGCGTCCTCGGAGAGTAACGCCGGGATAAGCGTCAATTCGGATTTCCGCCGCTTGTCCCGGACGCATGTGCTTGAGCTGGGTTTCCTTAAAATTAGCCACAACCCACAAGTCCGTTCCTACTAAAGAACCTAATTGCTGCCCAGCCTGGACGTAGTTCCCCAGTTCCACGCTGCGTTTGGTAATCCGACCATCTACAGGAGCAATAATTTTCGTATTCGCCAAATCCTGCTCCGCTTGAGCAAGCTCCACTTCCGCTTGCCTTACCTGAGCCGCCAGTTGCTCTGTCGTGCTTTGCGCCGTGGCAATCACACTGGGCGCTGTTGACGCCGAGCGAGCATCGGCTTGGCTTTTCTCCAACGCCGCCCGCAAAGATGCTTCCGTTGCTACCGCTTGATCCCACTGTTGCTGCGAGCAGGCGCCTTCACGAAAAAGACTTTCCATGCGCTGCCGGTCAGCCGCCGCTTTTTCCCAGTTCGCCTGCGCAGATGCCACCTGTGCTCTAGCCCCTTCTAGGCCAGACGGAGCAGAAATGGACGTCGTGGCTAAACTGTTTTGCGCTGCGCTAGCAGCCGCTTTAGCTGCCGTCAAGGACGCCGCCGCCCGATCCCGTTTAATCTGATAGTCTGACGGGTCAATTTCTACCAGTACGTCGCCAGCTTTCACGACTTGATTATCTTTAATATGCACCGCTTTGACATAGCCCTGTACTTTGGGACTCAACGTCACGATCGTGCCTTCAATGGCCGCATTATCCGTCGTAACCTTGCCGTCTTGCCAAAGATACCAGCCGCCACCAACAGCCGCCGCCAGTAGAAAAAACAAGGCGATGCGAAACAGTTTCTTTTTATCCTTCATGGCACTCACCCATTCTCGTTTCCTTTTGTCTTCGAATCTACAATGCCGTATAAATACAGTTGAAACGCCTGCATCGCATACTTACTGTCCGAATCCTCCGCAAAGGGCACCACTTTTTCTGCCAGCGGTTTGGTGATGAAATAAAAATTAAGAATGCCCGCCATGGATACTGCCGCATGAGACACATCTAGACCTTGTCGAAACAGGCCCTGCTCCATGCCTTCGCGTAGCGTCTCCATGACAAATTGATACACATCTCCTAAATGCCGCTCCACGATCGGTCCGCCGTAGGCAGTCGGCTTCAGCAGTTCTCGCATGATAAAGCGCGACAAATAAGGCCTCTGCCCATGAATATAAGTTACTCGTTTCGCATACATCTCCAGCTTGGCAATTGGCGTTGACGGAGTCTGCGCCTGCATCGTCTCCAAACTCTCTCGAATAGGCCGAAACTGCTCTTCCAGCACCGCTTGGTATAAGCCTTCTTTGCCGCCAAAATGATAGGATACCGCCGACACATTGAGCTTAGCCTGCTGTGTCAGCTCTCGCACCGATACAGCGGCAAAGCCTTTGCATGCAAATAAATCCGTCGCTATCGCCAGCAGCTTGGCGCGGCTGTCTTTATCTTCCATCTTTTATCCGCCTCCCGATTCAAACAATCGTTTGTTTGAATCAGCATAACACTCTACTTTAGATATGTCAACTATTACAATTCCCCTGCCCCTGCGGGCCATCCCCCTTTAACAAGGGGGACCTTTAGGCAGTTCAATGCCCAAAACCCCTGCCTCCGTCGACTACTCAAACTCTCTTGTTCAAGTCATACGCCACTTACTCCTCGGCGCAGTAGCGAACCTGGCCGCCGACCATGGTCAGCAGCGCCTTCGTCTTCGGAAGCTCGTCCACAGGAACCTGGAAAACATCCTGCGACACCATGACTAAATCGGCCAGTTTCCCTGCTTTTAAAGAGCCTTTTTCCTGCTCGCTGAACTCCGCATAGGCGCCACCCAAAGTATACGCGCGCAAAGCGTCTTCCAGCGTCAGCTTTTCTTCCGGCACCCAGCCTTCTGGATAGCGGCCATCCAGCGTCCGCCGCGTAATGGCCGTGTATATCCCCTGAAAAGGGTCCAAGGGCACGACCGGCCAATCCGTGCCAAAAGAAAGGGGCACGCCGGCCTCCAAAAGCGAACGAAAGGCGTAGGTCGTACGGCAGCGCGCTGCCCCGATGCGTTTTTCCGCCCAGCAGCCGTCATCCGCCACATGCCCCGGCTGCACCGATGCCAACACGCCCAACCGCGCCATACGTTTAATATCCTCGCGGCGCAAATGCTGCGCATGTTCAATGCGAAAACGGCGATCCCGCGGCCCGTTTTCCGCCTCGACTTCTTCAAAAATATCTAAGAGCAGCTGATTGGCCTTGTCTCCAATAGCATGCAACGACGCCGCCAGACCGACACGATCCGCCGCGACAAGACGTTCTTTCATAATGCCTTCCGGCAGCATTTGCTCCGTCAACATACCGCAAGTTTCCGGCGCGTCGTCATAAGGTTCGCACATATACGCCGTACCAGAACCAAGAGAGCCGTCCACAAATCCTTTGAGACCGCCCAAGCGCAGCCAAGCATCATCAACAAAGCCGTCTTGGCGCAGCTGCGGCTGTTTTTCCCATTCATGAATCTGCGTACGCGCATAAATGCGCATAGACAAGGCCTGCTTTTTTTGAAAGCGCAGCATGCACTCCCAATCAAGCCAATCCCGCCAGGCTGTAACGTCCTGCACCGAGGTGACGCCGGAACGAAGGGCGCAGTCCATGGCCGCTTGCAGCGCCTGATCGTATTCTTCCGGCGACGGCGCAGGCAGTTTCTCCTGCAGTAATTTCACCGCATTATCTTTAAGAATGCCTGTAGGTTCCCCCGTGTTCCCGTCCCGCAGAATTTGCCCGCCTACGGGATCCGGCGTGTTCCGATCAATGCCAGCCAGCCGCAGTGCCACACTGTTGGCAAAAGCGATGTGCAAATCGCTGCGATGTAAAAAAACCGGTCTTCCCAGCGTAAACGAATCTACCCAGGAGCGATGCGGCAAGTCTGTCTGCGTCCACTGGTCGTTACTCCAACCGCCGCCGCCCAAGACAGCCCCGTCCGGCAACTCCGCCGCCCGCCGCCGCACAGCCTCAATAAATTCTTCTTTGCATGTTACCGTCCGCAGGTCCAGCGATAAAAGCTGAAAGCCGCCAATTAAAAAATGCGTGTGGTTGTCGATAAAACCCGGCAGCACCAGCTTGCCGCCAGCGTCTACGCAGTTGGTGCTCGCGTCGGCCAAGTTCTTTATTTCTTCGTCTGTTCCCACCGCGACAATGCGCTCGCCGCTCACTGCCAAGGCTTGAGCCCAAGTCGCCTCTTCACCCGTCCAAATGCGGGCGTTATAAATCAGCCAGTCTGCTGCGTTTGTCATGAATGGAGTTCCTTCTTTCTAGCCTTCAAATTGCGTCCGCACTTTTTTCAATTCTTCAGGAATAGCAATGCCTTGCGGACAATGACTAGCGCATTTTCCGCATTCCACGCAGGCGGAAATCGGCGCTGCCAATTTCGATACCACAGCATAGGCCCGACGAGTTTCCGGCGCGCCGTCAAACATGGAATCATCATTATAAATAGAAAACATTCGTGGAATATTGATGCCCACGGGGCAGGGCATACAATACGAACAAGCAGTGCAATTGACACGAATGCGCTCTTTGAGCAACGTTTTTACTGTTCCCAAAAGCTGTCGCTCTTCGTTGCTAAGATTTCCTGGTGACGCCACCGACGCCACACGCAAATTCTCTTCCACTTGCGCCAAAGCGTTCATGCCACTAAGCACGATGGATACCTCCGGATGATCCCACACCCAGCGCAGCCCCCATTCCGCAGGCGAACGCTCTTGGCCCCCTTGCGCCAAAATTTCTTTGGCTACATCTGGCAAGTTCACCAAATTGCCGCCCCGCAGTGGTTCCATTATGACCACGCCCAACCCCTTAGCCGCAGCGTATTGGAGGCCCTCTGTCCCCGCCTGATAGGTCTCGTCCAGATAATTGTATTGAATCTGACAAAACGACCAGTCGTAGGCGTCAACAATCTCTTTGAAAAGTGCTAGCTTATCATGAAAAGAAAAACCGGCATAACGAATCCGCCCGTCCGCAATGGCTGCATCTAAAAACGCAAACACCCCTGCGTCGCGAACGACAGGCCAAGTCTCCACATTGAGGGAATGTAGCAAATAAAAATTGATATGGTCCGTCTGCAGCCGAGCAAGCTGCTCGTTTAAATACCGCTCCATATCTTCACGGCTTTTCACCAACCAGCAAGGCATTTTCGTCGCCAAGAACACTTTTTCTCGGTAGCCGTCTTGAAGCGCCTTACCTACAAAGGGCTCGCTGGCGCCTCCAGAAGCAAAGCCGGTTCCATGATATGGATAAGCAGTATCCACATAATTAACGCCGGCATCAATAGCCGCCCGAATCATCGGAATAGCTTGAGCCTCGTCAATCTGTGTCGGATCGCCCCCTGCCACTACAGGCAAACGCATGCATCCAAAACCCAATGCCGAAACCTGTTGGTTCGTCTTACCGAATGTACGATATAACATATTTTACGCCTCCTCTTTTCTCTCAGTTTCTTCCGGCACAGGCGGCAGGCGTTCCAAAAGCGCCCGCTGCACTGCCAAGGATTCTTGAAGAAGAGACTTGCACTCCTTCACATCTTGATGCAACGCCTCCTGCCCGCAGCTTAGTCTCTCTATTTTTTCCTCCAGGAAACGCACTTGGCTTTGCAGTTCGTCTTGATCCTGGCGCAAACTTTTGATCTCGCTTTGGACCGAAACAAAGCTGCCCAACTGCCGCTCCAAGCGCTCCACCACAGCTTCCATTGGTTGCTCTTCTTCAAAAGCGCTGGCCGCATCCTGCAGCTCCTGCGCCAAAGTCTGCAAGGCAATAATCCGCTTGGTTACTTTCTTCAACGCATTACTGCTTTGACTAAATTGGTGCAGCAGCACCTGAATTTCCGTTTCTTCCATTAGGGTATGCCTCCTTCCGCTTTCGCCAGAGAAAGAAATTCCAATTCGTAGGCGCATTCCTCGCATGCCTGCGTAAAGGCTTGCATTTTAGGCAGCCAATAGACTTCCACAGCCAACGCCTCCATATCCTTTTCCCGGGAAATAGCCGCCATAACTGACGGCAAGCGTTCTTCATGGGGCTCAAAATACGCTTCCACCACTTCATAAGAGCGGCGCAAATAGAGCATGGCCCGCAACGCCGCTGGGTCATTGGCCGTATCCTTCGCCAAAGTCAACACGCGCTCCCATTCGCCGGCCCGCTCATACTGCGCCAAAGCCTCTTCCAGTTGACCGGCCGCCTCAGCTTCCGCCCCCAAGCAGCGAGAAGAAGAAATATTATCTCCAGCCTGAGCGTACAAATCGCTGGCATCTAAGTAATATTCTTCGCGCTCGCGTTCGCGGGCTTTATCTAACAGCGCCGTCGCTTCCGAAAGCCTCTGCAAGCCTAGACGCGATGCATCAAACGCTTCCACCTCTTCAAGCCAGTTCGCCAATGCCGCCAGCACCCCCTCCGGTGCGTCATCTTCATAGAAGCACAGTCGCTCCTTGGCTCTTGTAATGGCTACATAGAGAAGATTGGCCTGATACCTAAGGCGCAACTGCCCCCGTCCCTGACCTCCCAGCAGCTCCTCCCATGCGCCCTTGGCAGAACTAAGCAAGCGATAGGCAATGATATAATCATCTTCCGCCCCTTTGAATTCTTGAACCGTATAGACATTATGCCGCCCGTAACCACCGGACAAAAGACGCTTCTTTTCCTGTTCATTGGCTACCAACACCGTCACATAGCCGCGCTGCACATCTGCCGCCGCTGCCAAAAGGCCCTTGGCATTGTCCGGCTGTGCCTGCAGCCATTGTGGTTTGAATACCCCCGGTAAAAGCGGCTGCAACAGCTGCGTCTCTTCCTGGTCCGACGCGCCGCACCAACGGCTGCGAAACTGCACTAACGCATTCCCCAGAGCCACAATTGGCTCCCGGCAGCGATAATTCTTAATCAACACTGTCAGTTGCGTCCGTAGGTGCCCGCGATAATGAAAAGGCATGCGCAGACGGCCGAAATCAAAATATGTCGGGTTAATGGTCTGCTGCACATCACCACTGAATAAAAAAGAGTGAAAATCATGCTCGTTGTGCTTTTTGCAGGCCAGTAAAAAATAAAGCTGCAACTCGCTCAAATCTTGTACTTCATCAACTACCATGTAGTCAAATTCCGGCTGCAGCGTTCCCGCCGCCAGCCTGGCAAGCCCCTGCCGAGCCATATCATTTTCATCCAGCATTTGCTGGCTTTCCAGCCACTGTTGGTACTGCATCGCTAATTCATAAAGCGTTTCGCGCTGTTCTGATCCAAACAACGAATGGTCCAGCGGCAACTGCAAATACGTATCCTTCGGCAGCAAGGGCAAGCGATATATTTCCTGCTGCAGCCGCGCCAAAAGCGCCAGGGCTTCTTTTTTTACCGCCTTTGAAGGGGCTCCGACAGCGCCTTGAAATAAAACCTGGCTGCCGTCACGGCGCAAAATGCGCCACCAGCCGCAACCATTTTCTTGCCAAAAACCAATGTCTTCCAGCCACCGCGCCGTTTCTTCCTCTATTGAATACTTCCGTTGCAGCAACAAATCTTGCCGCAGCCAGTGACGTCCCATGCCCCCCTTTAAAAGCCCTCGAATCTCCTGCCAGGCGTCGGCAGCGGCAAAACTGCTGGCGCTCCCATACACCCGCCAAAATTGGTTTTCGAAAACCCGGAATGATACCATGGCTTTTTCTCGAACGTCCAACCGTTCCCGACAGTAGGACGCTACACAGTGAAATTCCGTTTGCGCCCGCACTGGTTCCGCCGCACCGCTGCGCCATGCCTCATATAAAGATTGTGTATCATCCCGCAGCCGCTTGGCATACGTGAAATAGCCCAGCTTGGCTTCTTGAAAGCTCCGAGCCATAAGCTTATGCAGCCCAACGGTCGACTTTCCGGTACCGGCTCCGCCAGCAAGAAACAGCGGCTCGCCTTCGCTAAGCACACAATCATACTGCTCCTGGCTAAGGTATAGCTGCCAGTCGCCCCGGCCTTCCTCTACCAAGCGAGCCAAGCCTTCGTCGGTAGTCAAATACCAGGCAGCTGCATCAAGAATCTGCGGCACATTGCCCCAATACTGTTGGCTCCGGCGTAAAACTTCGCTTTCCCCGATTTCGTCGTAAGGCTCTTCGCAAAAAGTTGCATCTTCCGCTCCGGCAGCAGCAGCCCCCGCCTGCAAGGCGACTCCTCGTCGCACCTGCTCATCATGCTTACAGTATTCTAAAAGTACTACACTATCCGGTGCCACCTCCCGGCGCAAACCAGGAATATCTCTAGCATATAAAAACAAAATTCGATCGCCGCTATTGACGCGAAATTTATAAATCGTTCTTGCACTTCCCTGCAGCGAACGAACATACATCCCTTTCGTCTGCGCAAAAATCGGTCCAGAAAGTCTGGCCAAATACTCCGGCAGCCTAGCGGCGACAAAAGCGCGCTTATCTAACGGTACGCTTTCCCAAAAATTGCGGGCCACCAACTGCCTGCGCTGCTCCGACAATCCCCCACACTCCTTGCTATGCAAAAAAGGAAAGCCAACGCCGCCACGCTGCTTTCCTGCATTTCTCTCTACTGTGATATTATACGTTGTCTTTCAAAATCCTGCCGCCTGCGCTAAGAAGGACCGATTTATTCTCCACGTCTCCGTTCCCCTCAGGACCGTTCTTTTAAATACTTGTAGATGGTAAAGCGCGACACATTTAATTTTTCCGCAATCGTCGGAATGCTTTTAGCAAAATGAAACGCCCCTTGCTCCGTCAATAACTCAATCATCTGCAGCCTATCCTCCCGATTGAGCAACGCTACCGGTTTTCCCAGCCGCTGTAAGCAAGCGTCGAAAATGGAATCCAGCGTAGGCGCCGCCGCATGCAGTTCCTCTTCAATCGGCGCACCCACGGCAGTCAGTTCCGCCAGCACCGATTTAGCTAGTTCCAGATGTGTATAATCGTAGTTAATGCCGATAGCATAATGATAATCATCGCCGCGCAAATGAAAGGTAGAGCTTTTTAAAAGCCGCCCTTCCTTCGTTTTCCCCTGGCTGTTCACAAAGTCTCGGCCCTCAAAAAATTCATCCAGCTTCTGCACGCCCAAAATAGACAAGCTATCGCCCACCTGACGGCGGGTTACTTCGCCATGATAGATCGAAACAATGGAGCTTTCTTTATTGTTCATATCATGAATGACCACTTCGCAGGACGGGCCAAACATTTGCGCCATCCCTGCCGCCAAGCGATCCAAAAATTCCAAAGCCGCTTCTTTTTGCAAACCATTCACCGCCTTCGCCTCTATCATATCATTCTGGCAACGGAGAAACAAACACGAGGATTGAACAAGAGTACCGGAGTTGCGAGTTACGAAAAAGATAAGAACGGAACACAGTAGCAGAAAACTTCAGAGAATAACTATTGAACAGAAATCGCGATGAAACCCTGAGGACACAACAGAAGGTTACAGGTACAGCGCACATTGGCACAAAATAAAAAGCCCCCCTTGTTAAAGGGGGATGGCCCGCAGGGCCAGGGGGATTTGGCGATGCCCTCCTGCAACTCTGGTTATCTTGTTCGTACCCACACCTACGCTGCTTCGGCATGCGCCGCAGGCGTCCGGTAGGAGCTGGCGATGCGCTTTCGGAACAAGCTGATTACACTGGAAACCACCACAATGGACAACGCCGAAAACAAAGCCTCGCTAGCACCGACCACTAACATACTGGAACCTACGATCACGGCGTCAAAGCAGAAATTGAGCTTTCCCGGATCCCAGCCATAGCGCTGCTGTAAATACACAGTCACCACGCCGGTCCCGCCCAGCGAGCTTTGCCCCATAAAGAGCAGCGACAAGCCCAACCCGGCCAGCACGCCACCTGCAAGAGCTCCAAACAGAGGATCTAGCTGCATCGCCGGCAGGACACGCTCCACACCGGTTAGCAACACCACGGTCACAACCGATACCAACGTACTCGCCGTAAACTTCCAACCCAGCCGCTTGAGCGACAAAATATAAAACGGCGTATTTACCACAAAAAATAAGCCGTCAAAAGGAATCTGCAACCAGTATGCCAAGTTAAGAGCCAAGCCGGTCGTACCTCCGGTAGTAATATGCGCATACTTAAAAATCAAAATGCCCAGGCTTATAGACAGACAGCCTGCCAACACCGTCAAAATTCGCTTCATAGAACAGCAGCCTTCTTTCAAAATGGAATACTTCCATCTTAAAAGAAGGCGCGCACATTGTCAACATTTTTTGTAACCATTAAACATTTTGTTGATTTTTGTTCTCTCGCGCCCACTCCAGCGCCGCAGCCTCCCCCAAGGGGCGTGCAATATAATAACCTTGCACTAAATCAAAGCCGCATCGTCCGACACTCTGCCACTCTAGCTCGGTTTCCACGCCTTCGGCGACGACCTCCATATTTAACGCATGCATCATCTCAACAATAGCCGCGATATACTGCATATGCCTTTCATCATCGCCTAAATTTTGCACTAGCGTACGGGAGATCTTCAAAGACTCAAAGGGTAACCGCAGCAGCTGCGCCAATGAGGAAAACCCTTCGCCGAAATCGTCCATAGAAAGTGTAAGTCCCTGTTGCTTCAACTCATGCAAGCTTGCTACCGCTTGCCCAATCGAGGACATAAAAACACTTTCTGTAACCTCCAAAATAAGGGCCCGTCTATCGGGCAGCTCGGCACACAAAATGCCTTCTACCAAATCGCAGAAGCCCTCGTCCTCTAGCTGCTGCGCCGATACATTCACATGCACCCGTATCTGACCCAAATCTTGCTGCCTTAATTTGTCCGCAAACCGGCAAGCTTCCTCTATCACCCACTGACCAATGAGCGGCATTAAACCACACTGCTCCGCCAGCGAAATGAACTTACCTGGCGGCACCTGCCCGTATTCTGCACTACGCCACCGCAGCAACGCTTCAAAAGCTACGAGATTTTTCGCAGCATCAACAATCGGCTGGAACGCCAAACTAAACTCGCGATTAACAATGGCGCTGCGCAAGGCGTTAGATAAAAATAGCTTCTCCCTGCTTTCCTGCACCAATTCCCTTGTACACATACGCCAAGCATTTTTACCGCTGTCTTTTGCTTCATACAATGCAGCATCGGCATTTTGCAATAATTCTTCCACAGTCAGACCATCCCGCGGATAGGCGGCAATGCCCATACTGGCCGTTATATGCAAAGGATGCTCTCCCTCAGTTTCACCGTCCTCAATCGACTGCAGTAACTCTGACGCAACTAGTCCTGCCTCTTGACAGTCCGAAGCGGAAAGCCATAGGCCAAATTCGTCGCCGCCCAGCCTGGCCACAATACCGCTTTCCGGCACACGACACTTGAGCGCAGCCGCCACAGCACAAATAAAACGGTCTCCTTGGCTATGCCCCAGGGAGTCATTGATTAGCTTTAAATTGTCCAAATCCAGCAAAAAGACGTAGCCGCCCAGGAGAGTTTCCCCTGCCGCCAGCTTTTCCTGCAGTTGCTTATAAAAATTCCGCCGATTAGGCAGCCCGGTCAATTCGTCAATATAGGCTAGCTCATACATATGTTCACGGTCTTGCGCCCTAGCCAGCGCCGCAGAGGCAATGTTGGCGTACTGCCGCAAGATGGAATCGGTTCTGACGTCAATAACCGCCATCTTTTGCGACCACGCCACCACCAATACGCCAACAGCAGCTCCGCCAATCTGCAACGGCAATCCTAAGCAGCTGCCTATAGGAATTTCCTTAAAGTACGACAAAGCCTTAGCATAGGAATGATAATCCGGCACAAATACGACTTCGCCTCGCCGCAGCACTTCCTCGGTCACCCCTTCGGAAAGACCGCTCTGAAAGCCTACCGGCAAGCTATAGGAACCGGCCGACTGGCGCACCACCCAGCCCTCTTTACTTTCATTCAATGTAGAAATCACGCTGTGCAGACCGCCCACCAAGCGAATGACGTCTTTGGTAACTACTGCAAATAACGCTTGTGTCGATTCTCCCTGAGTAATTAAATGCCCCGTAATCTCTTGGAAGGAACGCAGCTGCGCCGCATTTTCTTCCCCTTGGCGGGAAAGTTCCGCAAACGACTCCTGCAGCCCTTCGGCCATACGGTTGAAGGCAACCGCTAAACCATCCAGTTCATAATAGCCGGAAGCCTGGACCTCTTCCACGGCTTCCCCCTCTCCAATACGTTTGACTTGCGCTACCAGTTCATCAAGCGGACGGCTAATTCGCTTAGCCACCCAAAACGACACCCCCGCCATCAAACCTGTCGCCGCAAAAAGAATTCCCAAAAACAAAAGCGCCCATTGCCGCAGCGGCGCATACGCCACATCCTCCGGTACCGACATGACTAGAGTCCATTGTACCTCCGGCACTTGCTTAAAATACACAAGCCGTTGATGCTCCTTGTAAAAATAGCGTCCCCACCCCTGCTCCTCCCGCTGCATCCGTTGAATGACCTCTTTTAAATCATTCTGATAGTCAGGAGATTGTACCACATTAACGCCCAACAGAGCTTCTTCGGGATGCAGCAGTATCGTGCCATTCCGATCAAGAATATACGCATAACCGCCTTCATATGCAGTTGCCCATGTTAATTTTTCCACCAGCGTCTTCAGCAGTACATCCGCCGCCACAACGCCGTACACCTGTTCCTGCGCATTGCGCACCGGCATCGCAATGGCCAAGGCCATCTGCTGGGTTACAAACTCAAAGTAAGGAGGCGTCACCGTAATACGCCCAGCTTCCATGGCTCCCTTATACCAAGGCCGCTGCCTAGGATCATAGCCTGCTGGAGCTGTCCAGCCGCTGCCGTCAATGAATTCGCCGCTCACAAAAGCAAAATACATATCAGTCAATTCCGAATCTACCTGCTTGTATCCGGACAGCATCGCCGGCGTAATCTTACCGTACCGGGCCTCGTCTTCCAAATTATACCAGCTGATTTCCAGCAACTTTTTCTTACTCAAAAGATTATTGTTCAAGTCGTTTGCATGCATAATCACGGCACTTGAAAGTTCCCGCTCAATCTTCTCCGTCAGCTCCCTCTGGACAAGATAGTATCCGAAAAAAGCAGCCACTACCATCAGTACTCCCGTTAATCCGGCAAATAAAATTGTCAGTTTCGCGCGAATACGCATAGCTACCCCTCCAATGAATACTATTGGGTTAAGTATTCTTTTTGCACCTTCCAAATCCTGCCTCTTGAAAATAATACACTTCAAGAAGGCACTATTGGCATCACAAAGAAAAGAGCCCTTCTTTTTCAAGAAGGACTCCTCGAAAGATCCCTTAGGCCAATTCTTTGTCTTTCGTTTCGTGCCCCAGCAGCACCATAACCAGCAGTGAAATAATCGCGCCTGCCATCAAGTAATAGGTGGGTGCCAGATTATCTCCGGTAGACGCAATCAACCAGGTGGAAATAAAAGGGGCTGTCCCACCAAAGCAGGCCACTGCAATATTGTAGCCAATGGCAATAGCGCTACAACGGATATTAGTGGGGAAAATTTCTGTCATGTACACCGTCGCGCCACCGCAAATGAGGGCTTCTAAAAGCGCCAGCGCCACTAAAACAGCTAGCATGACCATCGAATCCTGCGTCGTACTCAGTACAGAGAACAGCGGATACCCTAGAAGAATAAAGCCCAGAGACGCCGCAATAATCACTGGTTTGCGGCCAATCTTATCCGCCAAAATTCCCGTGAACGGAATAGCCAGCATGAAAACTACAATCAAAAGTGTATTTAACGACAAACCTACAGACAGAGGAAATTTCAGCACTTTAGAAATATATGTCGGCATATATGCCATAACCAGCCAATACGAAATCGTCCAGCCAATGACAATGCCAAAGCTCAAAACGGTCTCTTTCTTATAATTGCGCAGCACTTCCATGAGCGGCGTTTGCGCCAAGGTCTGCGTTTCCTCACACGCCCTAAAGCTTGGCGTTTCCTCGACCTTTTTGCGAATAAACATACCAAAACAAGCAATAAGCAATCCCGTCCAAAACGGTATGCGCCAGCCCCAGGCATTCATATCCTCCGGCGACAGAATAGCGCTTAACAAGGCTCCGGAACCGGAACCCAACAGCAGGCCGACGGCGATGCTGAATTGCGACCAACTCACAATAAAGCCCCTATTTTTAGGCGTTGAATACTCCGCCAAGAAAGACATGCAGCTGCCCCATTCACCACCTGTAGAAATACCCTGCAGCAACCGGCAGGCCGCCAACAAGATCGGCGCCCAAACACCAATCTGCGCATACGTAGGCAAACAGCCTACGGCAAAGGTGCTCAGCCCCATCAACATGACTGTCCAGGTCAGCACTTGACGCCGTCCTACACGGTCCGCATAATGCCCAAAAACCAAACCGCCTACTGGCCGCATAATAAATCCAACACCGAAAACGATGAACGACAGCATCAACGCTGTCACCGGATCCTTAGACGAAAAAAATTGGGAAGAAATAATGGAAGCAAAATACCCGTACAAACCATAATCAAACCATTCTAACGCATTGCCCACCGATCCGGCTAGAACGGCTTTCGCCATCGCTCCGCCGGAACGCGTTTCTTCTTGCTCTGCATAGGCGGTCTTCATACTCATCGTCTCCTCTCTTACCCTCGCCAGATTATACCTTTTCTCTTAAAGTACTACTCCCTTGGTAATAACCTGCTTGTCCGCAAACAATGCAGCTAGGTTTTGCAGCGGATTCTCCTTCACTAATAAAACATCCGCCCGTTTCCCCGCCTCTAATGACCCCACTACCGCCTCTCTGCCCAAGGCTTTTGCGGCAATACAGGTGGCACAACGTAAAATATCCGGCGCTTTCATACCGTAGGCTTCCATTGTCTGCATTTCCAAAAACACTGACGGATGTGGTCCGAAATTTGGCGAACCTGCGTCAGTACCCAATGCAATACCTACGCCTATAGCCATCGCTCGCCGAAAGGTATCTTGATGCCATGCCGTCACGGTACGTGACTTTTTGACATACTCTTCCGGAATTTCGCCACTGCTTTCAGCCAACTTTTTATATACTGCCAGCGTTGGAACCAAAAAAGTTCCTTGACGCTTCATAAGCTGCAATACCTCATCGGTGATATCCGCACCATGCTCAATAGTATCCACGCCAGCGCAGACAGCATTTTCAATCCCTATTTTACCCAGAGAATGCGAAGCTACCTTCATTCCCAAGCGATGAGCTTCACGTACAATAATTCCCAGATCTTTTTGTGAATACAGCGAAGGACCGATCTCTTCCGGCCCATATGCACCGCCAGTAGAGGCTACCTTGATCGCCGCCGCGCCGCGCGCTTTCATCGTACGCACCGCCTTAACCAATTCGTCCGGCGAATCAGCGATATATCCCAACTCCGGCACATGGCCGCCGGTAGGCTGAATAATGCTTCCCGCCGCCACAATGGTTGGTCCCAACAGTACACCACGATCCACCAAGGCCATGATGTCCACTGCCACATTATCCACTGACCCCACGTCCCGTACCGTCGTCACCCCCTGCGCCAGCGATGCTTGAGCATTGGCAATGCCTCTTCCCAGCGCTTGGTATACGCCTTCGTCCCGCATGGTCGTCAGCGGCGACGGACTACCATCCCATACCAAGTGCACATGCAGATCAATCAAGCCAGGCAAGGCGTAGCGCCCTTGCCCTTCTAGCGTATTTTCTACTTGCGGCAAGGTTTCTCCAGACGAATATACTCCCGCAATCACACCGTCGCGAACATGCAAAATGCTTTTTCCCCTCACCTCGCCCGCGTCTACGTCCACCAACTGCACATTCTGTAGCAGATATTCATGCTTCATTACTTCCACCATCTTTCTGTATTTGAAGTCACTAGGACAAACAAAAAAAGAACCTTCGATCTCGAAAGACCGAACGTTCCTCTTCGAACTGCAAACCTTATTCTTTTCTTGCAACCTTTTGTCCTTAGTGATAGTATAATTAAAAAGTTTTATGCTGTCCAATATATAAATCAATGCTTTTTTATACTTTAAAAGTATCATGCATGCGGAGGTATTTTTAATGGAGTTACGTCATTTACGCTATTTTTTAGCTGTCGCGGAAGAACTTCATTTCAGTCATGCCGCCCAGCGCCTGCAAATCGCCCAACCGCCTTTAAGCCGACAAATTCACGATTTAGAAGAAGAGCTCGGTGTTATGCTTTTCTACCGGCAAAATCGAAAAATCTCTTTGACTCCTGCGGGCGTCTTGTTTCAGGAAAAAGCACGCCATATTCTCGGCGAAGTGGACGACGCATGCCGTCTAGCACAAAAAGCGCACCGCGGCGAACTGGGGCGCTTAGCAATTGGATTTGCCGGCATTGCTACCTTTTCCGTCATGCCTCGCTTAATTCCAGCTTATCAAGCTCTTTATCCTTCGATGGAGCTTTCCTTAGTGCAATTAGGAACCAGCGAACAACTGCGGGACATTGAAGCTGGCAAGCTTCATCTGGGTCTTTTATGCCTGCCAATTGACGCTCCCGACGTATTCTGCCATATTGTCAATCAAGAACCGTACATGGTTGCCCTTCCCGCTAGTCATCACCTGGCTTTTCAGCCAGGCCCCCTGGCGCTGAGTGATCTGTCTCAAGAGAATTTCATTATGACGTCCCGCTCCGTTGGTAAAGGCTACTTTGACTTGACTCTGAGACAGTGTCACCAAGCTGGTTTCAGCCCTACGATCACTCAGGAAGTACACGAACTGCAAACCACCGTTACGTTTGTCGCTGCCGGCATGGGCGTGGCTCTCGTCCCCGAAGGCATGGGACACAGTCAAGCTCGCGGCGTCCGCTTCCGCCCGCTATTTCATGCAGAGCCGGTTCTGCACACCGCCCTCGCCTGGCTAAAAGCCAACACCTCCCCCGAACTGCAACATTTCGTTTCACTAGCTAAAAAGTTATTTCCCTCTGAGCATCGATAAAAAAACCAGGCGCTTTCAAAACGCCTGGTTTTTCCATTTAAACTTGTCTATTTATTTTCTGCAGGCATCTCCACCCTCTTCACATTGGCGAATTTTTCCGGCACCACGACGTCAAACTTGCTAAAGAACTGGTCCAACGCTTTCATGCTGACCGACTTGTTGCCAAGAGCTCCAATCATCGTATTATCCTGCCCCATTTCAACAAACTTGCCATTATACAAGTAGAGCCCAGTATGCCTGTCGATCGCTTTTACCGGTATCGACGTAGTCACTTTTTTACCTACCGTAAAGAAGGTCATCACATCGCGAACCGTAAACGGCTCTATTTCCACCACCAGCAAAGCATCGGCGTCGGAATCTTTAGCCACAGCCAAAATATCCGCCCGCTCCGCCATGGTAACGCTTTGGATACCCATAGACGCCAGTTTGTCCTTATACGCATCGCCAGCCACCAGAGTCCAGCGCCCTGCAGCTACTTTCTTCATATGCTCTAGGATTTTCGCATCAATTTCGGCATCATAATCCGTTTTAGCATTATTTACATAGAGAAAAGCCACCTTCGGCAGCTTGCTGTTTTGCTCCTGTGATACTTTATCACTTCCTTGCAAAACAGGTGTAGTTTTTTCGCCCAAACTCGAATCTTTACCTGCGTCTTCCGCCGCCCAGACCGTTGCCATTCCCAAAAACATCGTCAATACACACACAAGCCACACTTTTTTCATTTACTTCTCTCCTCTTATTGATTTTAAAAAATTCAGGCTGCATAAATCCATCTTTCTTTAGCATTATTGCATTATGCTTCTTTTCTCTCTTTAACTGCTAACTCCTGTGCGAAACTAAAAAAAAGCTGCTGCTTTTTTGGATATTCCACCAAAAAGCAGCAGCCTTTCTGCAATAACTTAGCGTTTAACTTCTACTTGCGCCAATTTTTCATAGTACTGTACCAAGGCGCCGTGGTCACAGCCTTCTTTGCCGTCAATCTTCATGGCCTGCATCATCTCCATAACCGCCGCCGTCAAGGGCAAGGGTACGCCCACTTCATGAGAGGTGTCGAGGATGTTGCCTAAATCTTTGATATGCAGATTGATACGGAAGCCTGGCTCGAATTTGCGGTCCATCATCAAGGGCGCTTTCGCATCCAAAACGGTGCTCCCTGCCAGACCTCCACGAATAGCCTGGTATACTAAGTCCGGCTCTACGCCGGCTTTGGCCGCCAGCACCAAAGCCTCGGAAACAGCAGCGATGTTGATGGCCACGATGATCTGATTGGCCAGTTTCGTCACGTTACCGGCACCGATATCGCCGGTACGCACCACCGATCCCGCCATAGCCTTCATCACGTCGTAACAACGGTCAAAAACCTCCTGCTTACCACCGACCATCACAGAGATAGTGCCGTCGACAGCCTTAGGTTCGCCGCCGCTTACCGGAGCGTCCAACATTTCCATGCCTTTGGCTGCCAGGACCGCGGCAATCTCCCTACTGACCAACGGTGCGATCGAGCTCATGTCGACCAACACTTTGCCCGCAGCAGCCGCTTCAAGTAAACCATTCTCGCCCAAGGCCACTTCCTTCACCTGCGGCGAGTTAGGCAGCATAGTCACGATGATATCTGTCTTTTGAGCCACTTCCTTGGGATTGGCGGCCACTTCCGCGCCCAGCGCCTTCAACTCATCCACTACCGCTTGGTTGCGGTCCATAATCACCAATTCGTACCCTGCTTTGATCAAATTCTTGCTCATAGGCTTGCCCATAATCCCCAAGCCGATAAAACCGATTTTTGCCATTGTAAATTCCTCCATATTATCGGAGTTGTTACTCCCTGCTCGTCTTCGGCAAACAGGATCTTTTACCCGCAGGCTTTCTTTCTCGCCTGATGAAAAAATCTCTCTGTTTGCCGGAGCGTTCATGAAAGCACCAGCTCCTTGTTTTTAACCACGAACGAAGAAGCATCCCTCAGTCGTGCCCTCCCGCGACTCCGGTCACTCTTGTTCAGTCTTCGCACCTTTTTTTCAGTCTTTCAAGGCTCCCATATCTTTCAAGATGCCTTTGAGTTTCGCCATATTTTCCGGCGAACAGGTCGTATTGGGCAAGATGGACTTGCCCACATCCAGGCCGATCAAATTCGCGGCGTCCTTGGTAGCTACAGGGAAACTGCCCAAATTGAAGGCCATTCGCATGGGAGCCAGCTTGAACTGTGCCTCCAAGGAGCCCGCCAAATCACCAGCAACAAATTTTTCGTAAATCTCTACGACTAACTCTGGCACAATATTAGCGGTTGAAGCAACGCAGCCCACGCCGCCGTAAGCTAACGTCCCGTAAATTAAGACGTCCCGACCAGCCATGATCTTGAAATCCTTATGCCGCGTGCAACGGATGTATTCAGCAGTCAGCGTCATGTCGCCGCTGCTGTCTTTCATGCCTACGATATTGGGAATATCCACCAACCGCTCCAAAAGGCGCACGGAAATGTTGTTTTTTACCTTATCCGGATTGTTATAGAGCAGCACCGGCAGATCAGTGGCATCGGCGATCACCTTGATATGCTGGTACAGCTCTTCTTCGTTGGGCGTCAAGAACATCGGCGGCAAAATGGTGATAGCCTGAACCTTTTCCGCCATGGCCATTTTAACCAGCTTGAGACACTCCCGAGTTGTAATAGCGCCAATGCCCATGTAGACCGGCACACGTCCGGCAGCCTGTTCCATAACCGTACTCACAACGCGTTGCTGCTGCGTGTGGTCAAGGGCAAAAAATTCGCCGTTACTGCCCAAGGCCAAAATGCCGTGGACGCCGCCTTTAATGATATGCTCTGTCACACGACGCAAAGCTTTGGTTTCTACGCGTTCTTCCTCATCTACCGGCGTAATGATGGGAGGAATGACGCCGTGAATGAAGCTTGTATCCATAGTATCTCCCTCGTTTCTCAGCGCACCAGGCAGGGACGCTTGTTGTCGAATTTCCAGTCGGGAATGAGGTATTGCATCGCCATAGCGTCATCCCGGGCGCCGAGGCCTTTTGCCAAATATAATTCATGCGCTTTGGCGACTTGATCCATATCGATTTCAATACCCAGGCCTGGTTTTTCCGGCACTTTAATCATACCGCCGACAATGCGCAGCGACTCTTTGGTCAGACGCTGCCCGTCCTGCCAGATCCAGTGTGTATCAAGGGCGGCGATTTTCCCCGGCGCCGCCGCGCCTACATGAGTAAACATTGCAAGAGAAATATCAAAGTGATTATTGGAATGCGAGCCCCAGGTCAGTCCCCATTCATGGCACAGTTGCGCCACCCGCACCGATCCTTGCATAGTCCAAAAATGAGGGTCCGCCAGCGGAATGTCTACAGAGTGCAGCTGAATGGTGTGGCCCATCTGCCGCCAGTCAGTAGCGATCATATTGGTCGCCGTCGGCAGCCCCGTAGCGCGGCGGAATTCCGCCATCACTTCCCTGCCGGAATAACCGTTTTCCGCGCCGCAAGGATCTTCAGCATAAGCTAAGATACCATGCATATTCTTGCAGAGACCAACGGCTTCGGCCAAGGACCAGGCACCGTTAGGATCAAGAGTAATACGCGCTTTGGGAAACCTCTTAGCCAGCGCTTTAATCGCTTCGATTTCCTCGGCGCCGGAAAGAACACCGCCTTTGAGCTTGAAGTCATTGAAACCGTAGCGGGCATGAGCAGCTTCAGCCAGCCGCACGATCGCTTCGGGAGTCAAGGCTTCTTCATGGCGCAAACGTAGCCAGTCGTCTTTTTCTTCTGGTGCTTCTACATAAGCCAGGTCAGTCTTCTTTCGGTCTCCTACATAGAACAGATAGCCCAGCATTTCTACCGCTTCCCGCTGCTGCCCTTCGCCCAAGAGCGCCGCTACCGGCACGTCGAGGTACTGGCCCAAAAGGTCCAACAGAGCTGCTTCCAAGGCGGTTACCGCATGAATGGCGATGCGCAGATCAAAGGTCTGCAGGCCGCGGCCGCCGCTATCGCGGTCCGCAAACTGCTGGCGCACGGCGTTTAAAATATTGTTGTATTTGCCGATGGATTGCCCCACAACCAACGCTTTAGCATCTTCCAGCGTCTTGCGAATACGCTCGCCGCCTGGCACTTCGCCTACGCCGGTATGTCCGGCGCTGTCTTTCATAATGACGATATTGCGCGTAAAGTAGGGCCCGTGAGCGCCGCTCAAATTAAGCAGCATGCTGTCATGGCCCGCCACGGGAATGACTTGCAGATCTGTAACGACCGGTGTGTTGTTAGCCAAGAAACTCAACTCCTTCATCATCCTGTGTGTATTAATCAGCCCCTGCCAAAACAAGGCCGCTTCGGATCATAAGTCCAACCAGGCACAAGGTACTGCATGGCCGCCGCGTCATCCCGAGCGCCGAGGCCGATTTTTTGATACAACGTATGGGCTTTTTCCAATTGCTCCATGTCAATTTCTATACCTAGACCGGGTTTGTCGGGTACGGCTACCTTACCACCGCGAATCTGCAGCGGTTCTTTAGTCAGCCGTTCTTCTCCCTCCTGCCAAATCCAGTGCGTATCAAGGGCGGCAATCTTCCCCGGCGCCGCCGCGCCTACATGAGTAAACATGGCCAAGGAAATATCAAAGTGATTATTCGAGTGAGAACCCCAGGTCAGGCCCCATTCGTGACACATTTGTGCTACCCGCACCGACCCTTGCATGGTCCAAAAATGCGGGTCCGCTAACGGAATGTCCACGGCGTGCAATTGACAGGAGTGCCCCAACTGCCGCCAATCAGTAGCAATCATATTCGTTGCTGTAGGAATGCCTGTAGCCCGCCGGAACTCCGCCATGACTTCCCTCCCGGAATAGCCGTTTTCCGGACCGCAAGGATCTTCGGCGTAAGCCAAAGACTCTTGTTGTCCCCGACACAGCTCAATGGCTTCAGTCAACGTCCAAGCGCCATTAGGATCCAGCGTTACCCCAGCCCCGGGGAACCGCTTGGCAATCGCCCGTACGGCATCCATTTCCTGCTCACCCGGCATAACGCCGCCTTTGAGTTTAAAGTCTTTAAAACCATAACGCTCTTGCGCCGCTTCCGCCAAACGCACTACGGATTCAGGCGTTAGCGCCTCTTCGCGACGCAAGCGCAGCCAGGCATCTTGGCTTTGAGGCGTAGACAAATACGGCAGATCCGTCTTGGTATGATCACCAACATAGAACAAATACGCCAACATCGGCACTTCGTCCCGCTGCTGCCCTTCTCCTAAAAGCGCCGCCACCGGCACTTGCAGAAACTTGCCTAAAAGATCCAGCATCGCTGCTTCCACGGCGGTGAGCACATTGTCGGCGCGCAGGTTGATTTCATGAGGCTGCTTGAGCACGCGCGCTTCCGCTTCCGAAGTGACCTTGTGCACCGTCGCCTTGCTACCGGCGATCAAATAGCGCCGAATGGCATTGAGGACATTATTGTACAAACCCAATGACTGCCCTACCACCAGGGGCTTCACCGCCTCCAGAGTCTGCCGGATTCCTTCGCCCCCCGGCACCTCGCCTACGCCGCTTTGTCCAGCGCTGTCCCGCAAAACAACAATATTACGGGTAAAAAACGCCCCATGCGCGCCGCAAAGATTGAAAAGCATGCTGTCATAACCCGCTGCCGGCACCACCTGCATATCTACAATGACCGGTGTCCCAGTATGCTTTGCTGCTTCTGCCATCAATAAGTTCCCTCCTTAAATCAGCGCCAGTTTATTGAGCCTGCGCTTGTTGGGGTTCTACTTCTGTTTTCAGTTCCACCCGTTTGATCTCACCTACCACCAGCAAATAGCTGACAATGGCAATAAAGGCGTGCACCACCACATACAGTAACGCCCCATTAAACGAACCTGTGGCGGCAATGATGTAGCCGATCGCAATAGGCGTAGTAATGCTGGACAAGTTCCCGCAGGTGTTGAGCAACGCGCCGCTTAGGCCGGCAATTTGCTTGGGAGCCGTATCGGAGTTGACTGCCCAGCCCAATGCGCCAATGCCTTTGCCGAAGAATGCCAAGGCCATAATCGCCACCACCAGTTCTTCCGCCTCCACATAGTTACAGGCCAGCATGCTCATGGACAGCACCATGCCCAGAACGATAGGCACCTTGCGCGCCGTTGAAAGCGAGCAACCCCGCCGCAAGAGGAAATCCGAAATAACGCCGCCCAAAATACCGCCGGCAAAACCGAAGAGCGCTGGCACCGAAGCTGCAAAACCAGCCTTAAGAATGGACATGCCCCGCGCCTGCACCAGGTACACCGGAAACCAGGTAATAAAGAAGTACGTAATGGCATTGATACAATACTGCGCGATATAAATACCCACCAACATGCGCGACTTCAGCAGCTGTTTAATGTAAAAAAGCTGCGGCCCTTGCTGTTTATCGCTTTCCTTCTTCTGATCCATGTTGACCAAGGCGCCGCCTTTTTCAATATAATCCAGCTCAGCAGCGTTGATCAGAGGATGGTCTTTGGGATCATAGATAACTTTCCACCAGATACCAACCATGACTAAGCCGATCAGGCCCATTACGGTAAACACATGATGCCAGCCAAAGGTATGCACAATCCAGCCCATCAGAGGCGCAAAGATAACAGTGGCAAAATATTGAGCCGAATTGAAAATGGCGGAAGCCGTGCCCCTCTCACTAGCCGGATACCAAGCCGCTACAATGCGGCTGTTCGCCGGAAAAGACGGCGCCTCGGACGCTCCCACCAGAAACCGCAAGCCAAAAAGCACCACTACCGCGGTCATGCCTGTAAAAAAGCCAACCGTTCCTTGAAACAGCGTAAATAAAGACCAAAAGAAAATGCTGCAGGCATAGACTTTTTTGGAGCCGAAACGGTCCAGCAGCCAACCACCCGGCAATTGAGCAATTACATAGGCCCACCCAAACGCAGAAAAGATATAGCCCATAGATACTGAATTCATTTGCAAGTCTTTCGCCAAAGCCGGCCCAGCTATCGAAATCGTTGCACGGTCAGCATAGTTCACGGAAGTAATACAAAATAGCATAAGGACGATTAGCCAACGCACCCGCGTCTTTTTTTCGGATTCACTCGCATTCATGCACGCCACCCTGCAAAGCCTTGAGGCTTTGCAATATCCTTTCTTTACTATTGCTACCTAGTTGTTTACCTTTCCCGCTTAGCTTATCTTTTCTCCCCCTTTTATTTCACATATTGAAATTCAATTTCTTTTTCTGCTTAAATAGTATCATATTTAAAAAGATCATTCCATATATTTTGAAAAATTATTTTATTTTCATCTTTTCTAATTCATTTTGTATGATAAGATAAAGATAAAATGTAATAGCAGCATAGGAGAATGCATTATGAAAGATGTCTTGAACAACAGCATCGCTAAAGCCATGACCATATTAAACTGCTTTTCCTATGAAAAGCCACGGCTGCGCCTCAAAGAAATCAGCTTAATGACCGGCATTTCCCAGCCTACGGTCTATCGTATGCTGAACACGCTCAAAGAGTATAAACTAATTGAACAATACGACAGTATTTACTCTTTGGGGCTGGGCTTTTTAAAATACGAAGGCATTGTCATCAATTCCTTGGAAATCCGCAGTATTGCCTTACCGTTACTGGAAGAGCTGGCTTCCAGCCTCAAAGTCACGACTAACTTGGCTGTTCTAGACGAAGATGACTGCGAGGTGGTCTATGTTGCCCGCGTCGATGCGCCGCAAAATTTTTACGGCTACTTCCACGCCGGCATGCGCCGCCCCATTCACTGCACCGCTCTAGGCAAAGTGCTCACCTGTCAATCTCCCGAGCTTATCCATCAGGCTTTCCAAAAAGAAATCCGCCGCTACACGTTGCATACCATCACGTCCTTGGATCCCTTTCTGGAAGAAGTGGAGAAAGTTCGTCTCCAAGGCTATGGCGCGGACTTGGAAGAATGGAGCAACGGCATTAACTGCCTGGCGGCTCCTATCTTCAACGCCAGCGGCAAAATCATCGCCGGCATCAGCATTTCCGGCCCTACCAGCACCCATCCTGTCGAGCTATTGCTGAGCTATGTACCTCAGCTCATTGAATTCGCCGCCCGCATTTCTTCGCGTCTGGGCTTTCGCAACGGCTTGTAATCCTCCCAGAAGACGAACACAAAAACAAAAAAACCTTTTCCTTTTGCTGAAACGCAAAAGGAAAAGGTTTTTTTGCTTTTACTTAGCTTACTGCACGGCAAATAGCATTTCTAAAGGCCCGAAAGAGGTGCCTATATCCAGACGATAAATACGGCTTTGCAGCTCACAGCCGAACGGCTGTGCCTGCTGCGCCTCCAAATCCGCCCAGACGCCTTTGCCTGAGAGAAGACTGCAAAAAGCGCCGTTATGTACATTCAGAAACTCTCCCACACAGTCTAACGCCAAGTCATCCAGTTGCTCCAGCCTTTCACCATAAAACCGACTGGCCAGCTCCAGAAGAGCTTTTTCTCTCAACCGCAAACCGGTAAAAAAAGTTTGATCTCCATAAATTTTTTGCGTAACCACGTAGCCGTCCTTCTTGCTAATTGGCGCCGCTTCAGAGCCTGCCAAATAGGACGACACCGCTAAAAATTGCTGCGTATTGCGCAAAAGCAAGCCTACATAGGCTTCGAGATACATAGCCGCCTCTGTTTCTACTAAAAAAGGAAATAACAATTGCAGCGAACGTTCTCCCGTCGCGGCTTCGCTTCCTCTGCTTTCGCATTCTCTGCGAAATTCCCGCAACGCCTGTTCCAGCTTTGGCAGCGGCAGATACCCTCGATCCAAGATACTCTGGAACAAGGGAAGAGTATCTGACGGAGTCGGGCTGGCGACTTCCCTCCGTAGGGCTTCACAAATTTGGTCCGGTTCTAATAAGCCCTGATTCAATAAATAATTCCCAAAAAGCTGATTCAACATATCTCGTCCTCCCTGCACCGCCAGCACCCTGCAGGATTGAGGAAGCGGCTTTTATCCATGGGCCGCCTCTTTGGTAGTTTCACTTAACAGCAAGCGCACCACCGACTGCAGTTTTTCTTCATTGATCGGTTTGACGATGTAGTTTTTTGCGCCCAGTTGCAACGCTTCAAACACCGCATGCTTTTGCCCCAGCGCGCTGATGACGAGAATAGTAGCCGCCGGCGCTTGTTCTTTTAACTGTCGAATGGCTTCCAAGCCGCCCATTCCAGGCATAGTCAAGTCCATAGTCACCAAGTCCGGACAGCATTGCGCATACTTTGCTATCGCTTGCTCACCGCTGGCTGCCTCCTCTACGATTTCGCAGTCGATCTTCTCCAGCATCCTCCGTAAGGTTTTACGCATCATCAATGCATCATCCACAATCATAACTCTAGCCATGTGCTTCTTCCTTCCCTTCTAAAAGCTATTTTAAAAAAACCAGGGAGACGCTGCTTTAATGAACACGCCGACAAAGCAAGAGCTTTTTTCGTCAAACGAGAAAGAAAACGCAGGCATAGCGGTGCTCTGTCGAGGCTTTCTGACGCTGTTTGACGGAAAAAGAGCCGCTTTGACGCGAGATGTGAGTAAAGCAGCGCCTCCCCCCTAGTAAATTAAGCTTAGCGACAAGCTGCCCGCCGACGTTTCTAATACCCACGTAGAGGTCTGCGAATGCGAGTATTTGGCGGAAGCATCCTCTGCCAACAAACTGAGCAAAGGCTCTACCTGCACATCGGCCGGTCCTTGGGGCCACTTCTCCACGGACCGCCGGAAAAGCTGCTGTGCCTGTTGTGACAACACATTCTCCAGCTTTTCTTCCGCCGTTCCAAGCCTTTTGATTACACTAGCCTGCACGATTTTTTCATCGGCGCTCAACAAAAGCTTTCCGTTCAGCCCTCCTTTGACATTCAAAAAGGAGGACACTTTGCGCAGTTGCAGATTCCCTTCAGCGGTGCTGTCCAAATAACGAATGTGATGTACCGCTAGACCGCATTGCTCTTGCAGCAGCGATTCCGCCTCCTGGAGCAGCGATTTAGCTAAATCCCGTATAGAAAGTGGTTCGGTCTCTTCCTCCTTTTCATAGGGCATAAAAAAGGCAAACTCCGTTCCTTCCCCCAAAACACTGCGCACAGCAAATGTCCCGCCCAGCTTTTCCAATTCCACGCGCACCGCCGCCAAACCAACGCCGCGTCCGGCCAGCTCGTCCACCTCTTCGGCTGCAGAAAAACCGTCGGCGAAAATAAAGTTCAGCCATTCTTCCGGGCCCAGCCGCTGTGCGTCCGCTACGGAGTACAGCCCTTTTTCCACAGCCAAATCCCGAATGACTGCCGGATCCATGCCGCGGCCGTCATCGGCAACAATAATACAAATCCCGTCTTCCTCCTCTCGAATCGAGCAAGAAACGGAGCCAATCTCCTCTTTGCCGCTTTCCAAACGCTCTTCCATCGTTTCCAGCCCATGCATAACGGCATTGCGAAAAACATGCCCCATTGATTTAACGAAGTCATAGTATCTCGCCGGATCCACCATCACCGTACTGCCATGGACCGCAAAAGAATGTACCGCTTTACCATGACGCTCTGCCAAGCCGCAGGTGTATTCAGGAAAGGATTGCAATAGTTCTTGCAGCGGCTTATAGCGAAGCCGACGAATAGCCGCCAAGAGAACGCCGCATTCTTCCTTCGGCAGCGAGGCTTGCATTTTCGCTTCCAACTCCAGCAGCCTTTCATTATCAATAACCAAAACATTTTCCCGTTGAAAAAAATCTTGGCCTAACTTATCTTCCAAGACACACATATCCTCCTGCAGCCAGCTCAACATTCGATCCGACGTAAAGCCGGCCAAATTCTTTTCCAGCTCGCTTTTCCCCATATCCGCTCCTTCCTGGGTCCGAATCGCCGCCAGACGATCCTCCATCTCATGCAAGAAGCGCATAGTTTGACGAAGCCGCAATTGACCGAAAGTGCCTTTAAATGTATGAACTACGCGAAATAGATCCGCCAACACCTCGGGCGGTTCCTTTTTACTGCGCAGCAGCTCCGCCATACCTTCTTGGCAAAAGAGCGTATATTGATTGACGGTAGCGAAGAAATCCGCCGCATGTGTCACTACCTGCACAATCATAGCCAGCACGTCGCGCTCTGCCTGCATTTGTTCCTCTAGGGCCTTCTGCGCCGTCCGGTCAGTTAGGATCAGCATGATTTTACGCGCTCCGGTTTTCTGCTCTCCTTCAATAACTTTGTAGTTAACGCTGATATACCTTGCGCCAAGAGAAATAGCTTCCGGCAAAAGGGAAAAATACGTTTCCTGCAAAACAGCGTTTCTTTCCGCTAAAATCTTCGCGAGCACCGCAGCTACAAACACTTGCTGTGCCTCAGCCTCCGGGCAAAGAAGCGCACAGGCGTTTTCTCCTGCCACCTCCCGTCGGAAGATGGCAGCGCATTCGGCGCTATATTCCTTGTCGATTTGCAGGTCGTCGCCAAAAGATAAAAAGCCCTGGCCGGCGTAATCCAGCAGGTTTTGCAGCGCCGCCGTACGCTCTTTGATCTTCCCTTCCAGCTCCTGATTCCACCGCTCCAACGTTGCGTGAGATTGCTGCACTTCTTCGTACATCGTTTGCAGCGAATCCAAGGTGCGGTTGATTTCACAAGTCAACTCGCCCATTTCGTCGTTTGCATCACTGTGCCCGCGCACCTGCAGATCTCCTTTGGCTACGCAAGCCATCAGCGAATTCAACTGATACATCCGTTTGCGCACCGACATATCAAAGCCGCAGAATAAATACCCCAGCAACAACAGAATGCCGCCGGCAAACAAACTGACGGCGTTACGGTAATTTAAATAGGTGTTGATACGCAAAGTCAGCAGTTCGTCGATCATTTGAAATGTTTCGTCCTGCGTTCGAATCGCTTCTTGAACGGCTCGCGTCCCCGTAGCTCTCAGCAGCTCCTGCGAGATAGGTAAGCCTTGCTGACCAATGGTTTTTTGCTCAAAATTCCAAGCAAAAATAGGCGCCGCATCAACCAGCGCGGTTGTCACCGGCTGCAGACGGCTGCGTACCGACTCGTTATGCCGCAGTACCTGCTTGGCATTATAGTCCACCAAGTCCAAATCCGAACGAATCAAGCCTACATACTGCAAAAGCTGATTTTTCCGCTCCGCCGAAAGAGTACGGCCAAACAACTCGATTTCCAAGGTCTGCGCCGCATTCAGACGTTCCAACAAATTCGGCATTTTCCTCAAAACCGTATCCACCAAGTAGGATGTGTCAGAATCAGAATCCAAGGCCAAATTGGAAGCATAGCCGATTTGCTGCATCAAATCTCCTACGCTTCGCAGCCAGCGACCATCCAACTCAAAGGCCACCTGCGCCAATTCTGCATCCGCTGCAGAATTCTGCTTGCGCACCAGCCACTCTTGCCGCAGCGTTTGCAGCTTCCACGACACATTCAGGTTCGCCGCCACTCCCTGATCCAGCTCCTCCGCCCGCTCCAGCGCCACATCTACACGGTTTTGCTGGGCCAAGACCCGCCCCTGTAAAGACGAATCATTATGTATATACAAGTAATGCAGCCGACGATATTCCGCGCCTTCCACAAATACAGTCCCTAACGCTTGCGCATATTGCACGCCTAGGCGTTCCTGCCGGGCAAATTCAATATTCTTATTTAGTTCCGACACTAGCAAATACATCAAAACCGCTGACTGCAAAACGATTAAGACACCGATCACGGCAAATTTATAGGCGTATTTCAACCGGTTCATCCAGCGAACCGCCGGCTCCAGAAGTTTATTCATGCCTGCAACACCTGCTATTTTTTATTCTGATTCTGCCATTCTTATTGTAGAAGTTCCTTTCCCGTCAAAGGTGAATTTCCAGTAATTTTTTTGTTAAGTTTTCGTTCCATTTAACCAAAAGTTAACTGCCGGATAACGTTTAGCGCTAGCTTCCATGCCATACTTACTAATAAGCAGGGACTATTACTTCTACAAAACCAAACTTCCTCTCACCATTGTCCCGCTTCTTCTGTATTATTCGTACATAGTGAAAGGAGCCTCTTTGCATGCCACAACCTCAATTTTCTCTTTTTAGTCGTTTTCGCACTAGTTTAAGTTGGAAAGTCGCCGCTGTTACGGCCGTGCTCTTTGCTATCGCCATCACGGTAATTATCAGCATCAGTACATATTATGACGTGCAAGAAACCAGACAAACGATCTTGCAAAACATGACGCTGCAAGCGCAACTGGTATCCCAGGAAATCTCCCTGGAAACTAGCCGTTCACTGACAACGCTGGAGACTTCGGCTTTTGATGAAATTTGGCAATCCGAAAACTTGGACGTACTTCAAAATCGGCTAAAACGTCTTCGAGACAGCCAGCCTACCATTGATAATGTATTCCTGGTCGAGAAAAATGGTCAGCGCCTCAATGCCGACGGCCAATGGGCCGACCTCAGCAATCGCGAATATGTCCAAAAAGCATTCCGCACCAAAAAAAGCGTCTTTTCCGAAGAAGTACTGGCCTCTTCCTATTCCGGCAAGCTCTCCCTCATGATGATCACGCCAATATCTGTCGCAGGCAAGGAGCGGTACCTCGGTACGGCGGTCGGCGTTCAAGGCCTGCAATCCATCGTCACTACTAAAAAATATGGCCAAAGCGGCTATGCCTTTGCCATTGATAAGAAAACAGGCTTGGTCTTTGCGCACCCCAACCAAGACTTTGTCGGCAAACTCCGGCTATTGGACGCCGCAGACTCCTTTTCGCAAGGAAAAATCCCGCCAGAGTTAGCTGTGTTAGCTACAGCCTCCTTAACCGGCGAAACCGGTTCTCGCTTTTATCGCTTTGAAGATAAGGAAATTGTCGCAGGCTATGCTCCGATTCCGGGAACACCTTATGCAACGATTGTGCGTATGGAAGTAGCCGAAGCGCTGGCACCAATTCAAGCCAAAATTCTGCAGAACGCTCTGTTAGGCCTTCTCTCCATTGCGCTTGCAGCGATTACCATCTTCTGGCTTATCCGCAGGCAGCTTCAACCGGTCAGCACGATGGTTCTCTTGGCCCAGCAAATGGCCGCCGGCGATTTTTCCCAACACCTCGAAGAAACTACTGCCAATAAGGATGAAATCGGCTCCTTGCAAACCGCCTTTGCACAAATGATTCATGCCGTCAAAAAACTTCTCGCCCAAACGTCAGAAGCAGCGGAACAAATATCCGCCGCCAGCCAACAGCTCAACGCAAGCTCCGAAGAATCCGCTCGAGATGCAATTGCGGTAGCCAACCAAACCACGCAAGTGGCGGAAGACGCCGAACGGCAATTAGAAGCAGTGGAAGCCGCCGAGCATGCAGCTGGCCAAATCAGCAGCTACATGCACCGCATTACCCAACAAACCGAGCACATGTCTTCTCAAACTTCAGAGGCCAGCGAAGCCGCCACCGACGGCAGCCGCTCTGTTCAGGCCTCCATCCAGCAAATGAAGGATATTTCCGTCGCTAACGAACAAGCCAGCGAGGCCATCCAAAAACTAGGAACTACGGCTGAACAAATTGGCAGCATCAGTTCCATCATCAAGCAGCTAGCCAGCCAAACCAATTTATTAGCCTTAAACGCCGCCATCGAAGCCGCCCGAGCTGGCGAACAAGGCCGCGGCTTTGCTGTCGTCGCCGAAGAAGTCAGGCATCTTGCGGAACAATCAGCGACTGCCGCCGATGAGATCGCCAAAAACATTCAAGAGGTACAAAAGGAAAGCCGTTTAGCCGTCTCTTCTATGGAACAAGCCTCGCAAGAATCTCTGAAAGGATTGGACGTCATTCAGGAAACCGGGCATTCTTTCCAGTCCATCGTCACCTGCGTAGATCAGTTGTCCTTACAGGGAACCGAAATTACCGCCGCTACCCAAGAAGTATTTGCCGCTTCCGGTGAAATGGAACAAGCGGTTCAAACCACGAAGGAACGCGCACAGGCAACCTTAGAGGCCGCTCAAGTCATTTCTGCCGCCACAGAGGAGCAGTCCGCCAGCATGCAGCAGGTCTCCGCCTCTTCTGAGTCACTGGCCCAGATGTCGATACTTCTCCAAGAAAACGTGCAAAAATTTAAAGTGTAAGTGCCTTTACGTCAAAAAGCCGCACCGCGAATTTTTTTCGCGATGCGGCTTTTTTAGCAGGTACAAGTTTATTCTGCTTCCAACCCCCGGATGCAAGAATGAATGGTGAGAAAATAGTACCCACAGTACACTACCGTATAAATCCCCATATTCAAAAGAGAAGAGCTCAGCACCGATACTTGAAACACGCTGCCGAACAGAAAGAATGCAACAAAAGCGTGAAAAATGGCCAAAAGCCAGGAAAAGGACACACAAGGAAACAGCTGCGCCCCCAAAATCAGGCGAACCTCTTCCGCGGTTACTCCAAGCCCCCGCAGCAACTCATAAAACTCCTTATTCACTTGTACTTGGCTAAGAAACTGAAAGGAAAGAATGCTGCAGCTAGAAGAAATCACAATAGTACCGATAAAAAATCCCATAAACAAAAAAACGCCCCAGATCTTTACGGTTTGGTGAAAATCGACATAAAACGAGCTCAACTGCGCTTCTGCCGGCACCACGCTGTATATGTCATCTGTCAGTTCCCGGCTTTCCCGCGGATTATCGACCATATACGCTTTCCCCCGCAAAGACGGCGCCCAGAGGCTCCATTGGGCATAAGTCTCGTCCGACACGATTAACGCCGGGCCGCGCGCCGATTCATTCAATACCGGCCACGGCCAGTGCTTCACCAACAAAACCGTACCTGCTCTGCCCAAATCTAATTCTCTCCCGGCAGGCATTTGCTCCTCTGGATCTCGATAATAGGAAAGATAGATGCCCTCTTGGGGGCCCAAAGCTGGCAATGACACCGCTAATTCTTTGGCCGCCGCCGCTCGGGCGAAGGCTTCTCTTGACACTACCTGCAGTTCAGATTTTTCATGCCACCCAGGCAAGTCTTTCTCTGTCAACGGCAGCAATAAAAACCGCACATCGACTTCTTTTTCAATAAAATGCTGCGGGTAATTATCAATAATAACTTGCACTTTTTCATCCACCTGAAGGTCTTCGCTCATATAAGCAAACGAAAAAGGCATTTGCGTCATCCGCTCTTGCAGTAACTCCTGATAGATATGATAGCTTAAGCCCACCGCCGTTAAGGTCGCAGCGCCTAAGAGAGTAACCAGCGTCAACAGCTTTACCTGACTGCGCAAAAATACGCTTAATTGATTAACGGCCAAAAACGGCACTAGATGAAAAAAGCGGTCTTGCTTCTTGAAACGCCGCAGCAAGCAGGGCAAAAAATACCGGAAAGCCGCATAGGTTCCCTGACACAAAAAAAATACCGCCAAAATCACTTGGGGCCAAATAATCTCATGACCACGCTGCCAAGGTAAAAGCCCATAGCCGCAAAGCAGCAGCACTGGCATCCATAATGCCTTATAGCCGCACGGTTCCGACCGAGACGGCGTATCCCTCCGTTTATGCAGCATCGTTCCCAGAGTCACCTTAGCCAGCAAGGCATAACCATACAGGGCTACCATCATGAATAATACGCCAAAAATCACGATCGTCCGCCAAATAGCCTCTACACTAATTTCAAAAGGCACCGCACCTGTAAAGCCAAGAAACCAAATCAATAATAGCTGAAAGAATTTAGCCATAACCACGCCAAAGACAATACCGATCAATAACGCCGCCACTCCCGCCAAAAAAGTTTCAAAAAAAAGCAGCTTTCCCACTTGATGGCGCGTCATGCCTACAAGACCGTAAATCGCCAATTCGCTCCGACGACGGCGCAAAAAGAAAGAGGTCGAAAACCAGATAGATAAAACAGCAAATAAAGCCACTGCCCCGGAAGAAAGATTAAAAAAAAGCTCCAATTCCTGTTCGCGTTCTACGACCATGCGAACCGCCTGGGAAAATCGCAAAGACGCAAACAGATAGTAAATGGTAATATTGAAAGCCATTGAAAGAAAGTATACGGTATAGTTTTCCAGATTGTTACGGACATTTAAAAGCGCCAACTTAAATAAGGTCACGCCCGTCACCTCCGAGCATGGCTAACACGTCCAAAATGCGCTGGAAAAATTCTCGCCGGTCGCCGCCATGGCGCAATTCCGTAAAAATCAGACCATCTTTAATAAACAAAATACGCCTAGCATAGCTGGCTGCAAACGGATCGTGCGTCACCAAAAGCAAGGTCGTCTGATATTCTTCATTGAGTTCAGTCAGCACGCGCAGTAAATCCGCCGTTGCCTTGGAGTCCAGCGCTCCTGTAGGCTCGTCCGCCAATACCAGTCGCGGCCTGTGAATGACAGCCCGAGCGGCAGCCGTCCGCTGCCGCTCTCCGCCGGAAACTTCCTGTGGAAAATGCTCCAATACCCGCTGCAAACCCAAGCGATCCGCCAAGTAAGCCACCCTATTTTCCATTTCCTCCACAGGTATCTTCGCCAGCAATAACGGCAGCAGCATGTTCTCCTTCAAGGTCAGCGTAGCCAATAAATTAGCTTCCTGCAAAATAAAACCCAGCTTTTGCCTTCGCAGCATCGCCAGTTCCTCTTTCTTCATCCGCTGCATATCCAGGCCTTCCAAAAATACGCTGCCAGACGTTGGCCTGTCCAGCATTCCCGCCAGGTTCAAAAGTGTCGATTTACCCGCGCCGGAAGGCCCCATCACCGCAATAAATTCGCCAGGCATAACTCGCAGCGACACATCGTTTAAAGCCACCGTCGCGCCGCCTCTAGTACCATAAATCTTACTGACATGTTCCATTTCCAAAACCGGAATCACAAGGCTCCTCCTTTCCCGCACCTTACCAAGAAAAATCAATAATCAGGCGCGTATATTCTCCTTCTTTAGACTCCACTTCCAAACGGTGCCCCAGCTTGTCCGCCAACTGTGCCGCCAAATACAGCCCCATGCCTGTAGCATGCTGAAATTCCCGACCATTGCGGCCAGTAAAGCCCCTGTCAAAAATGCGCGGTACATCCTCAGTAGGAATTCCGATGCCGTTATCCTCCAAAAACAGCCTCCAATGACGGCCTTTACCTTCGGAAAAAACACGTATACAGCCTCCCACTGTCGTATATTTTAGGGAGTTAGATAGAATTTGATCTAAAATAAAACCCAGCCATTTGCGATCACTTAACACCAAACCCGACAATTCGGGCAAGTCCAGTCGAATCCGCTTGGCGATGAAGGTTCGCGAATGGCGCTTCACTGCTTCTTTAACCACTTGCTCCAGCAAAACTTCCTGAATCAAATAGTCCTTGGCGAAAGATTCTAATTTTGCCGAATAGAGCACTCGCTCCACGCCGGCTTCAATACGATCCAACTCTTCTTCTAAGCTAGACAGTAGGTCTTCCGGCGCTTTATCCGCCGCCCCTTCCAGGAGCAGGCGCGATACGGCAATCGGCATCTTCGTGTCATGCACCCAGGAAGCAAGAAATTCTCCTTGCTTCTGCCTTTCTTGATGCAGCCGGCGATAGCGACGCTCCTGCGCTGCAAAAATACGTTGCAAAAGTTCATGATATAGCATCTGTTCCCGATTGGCCGGACGAGGCAGCGGCGGCATAACTGCGTCCGCCAGTCCCTCCTCGTCCGCCAGCACCTCCTGCAGACGGCTCAAATGCCGACGCCGTACAGCAAAGTCACACAGCCAATAGAGTATAAAAAAGAGAAGGCACACGCCAATCATATATAATAAATTTCCCGACTCCATATGCAACGTATTATCAAGTTCTGTCATAGCGATGACAAAAAAAGTCACGCAAACCAGGCACGCTGCCAGCCCGGTTTGATCGCGCGCGTAATCCTTCCAGTTCATACAAGCACATACCCCTGCCCCTTGCGGGTTTCAATCCAATCTTCCAAGCCTGCGTCGCTTAGTTTGCGCCGCAGCCGGTTGATGTTTACCGTTAAGGTATTATCGTCGACAAAATTTTCATCTTCCCACAAAGCACGCATAATTTTTTCCCGGCTGAGCACATCGCCGCCATGTTTGATCAAAAGATGCAAAATACGCAGCTCATTACGCGTCAGCATAATCTTCTTATCCTGGTAATGAAGCTCTCCTTCGCTCAAGTGAAGAATCGCCCCGCGATGCTCCACTGTTTCGCCCTCTTCTTTGCCATAGGAGTAGGTGCGCCGCAGCAACGCCTGCATTTTGGCCGCCAACACGTCCAACGAAAATGGTTTTTGCACAAAATCATCCCCGCCCATGTTCACAGCCATAACAACGTCCATGTTGGCACCTCGGGAAGAAATAAAAATAATGGGCCGTTTGCTGGTGCTGCGGATTTTGCGACACCAGTAAAAGCCGTCATAAATTGGCAAGTTAATGTCCAGCAGCACCAAATGGGGATCCTGCTCCTCTACCGCTTCCATAACTTTGGAGAAATCTTCTACCCCCATCGTTTCAAAACCCCATTTGCGCAAATTCAACAGGATCAGCTCCCGCAGCTTGCTGTCGTCTTCCACCACCAATATCCGAAACATCCACAGCCCCCCTTTTTATTCCAGCCTGCTCTGCAAACTTCTTTATCATTACTATTATACAGTTCCCGCGGGCGCTAGGAAACCAAAATGACTTTTTCCCTACAGTTTCCTCACTTGACGGTGACATCTCCAGCGCCTTGCGCTATACTCAAGGAGATTGCTGAATTCGATAGGGACGGCCTATTCTCTGTATTCCGTTCTTCCCTCGGTTTCTTCACGTTAGCCCAAGCTTGAAAGGGGTCCTTTACTTACTATGTTTCTCATGTTTCAAACCGGCTTTGTCGCTGCCTGCGGAGGCGTTTTATTCTTTTGGCTGAACATGCCTCTCCCCTGGACGCTGGGTCCTTTAGCGGCGGTTCTGCTCTGGCGGGCCTTGTTGCACCGCCCGGCAATTTGGCCTGTGCAGGTTCGTAACGGAGGCATGCTCTTTCTGGGCTACGCCATGGGAGCCCCTTTCACACCGCACACGGCGCAAGCCATTTTACAACAATTGCCTGCCATCTGCCTTTCGACCGTTTTGGTTATCGCCATCAGCCTTTGGATGGCTTCCGTAACGGCTCGCTACACTGACATCAGCCTGTCCAGCGCCTTTCTAGGCAGTACGCCCGGCGGTTTGACGCAAATGACTGCCTTAAGCGAAGAAATGCCGCATACCGATCCCGGCGTCGTTACCTTTTTGCAGACTTTTCGTCTTTTGGCTACGGTCTTCACGGTACCGTTTTTGGTTTTGCATGGCCTGGCAGATCAAGTGGATGTCGCTGGCGTTGTCTTGTCCGGCAGTGCCGAGGAGCTGCTTATTGCCTACCTGCCTCCGATGGGCTTGGCGATTGGCGGCATGCTGATCGCCACACAGCTGCACTTGCCCACGCCGCAGCTGTTAGGCCCCATTCTAGGCACAGCCATCTGGTCTTTGCAAGGCTACACCACCCCGCCCCTGCCTTCGGAATTGCTGAAGGCCGCTCAATGGTGCGTCGGCACCTACATGGGCTTCAACATTCCTTTGGTGGCGCTTCCTTCGTGGAAACGCCTAGTGCCGCTGACAGCGCTGTCCGTCGTCTTGCTACTCACAGGCACGCTAGGCATCGGCCTGGTTCTTTCCAATCTGCATGGCTATAGCCTGGCTACGGCCTTTATTGCCACCGCTCCCGGCGGCATGGCGGAAATGGGCCTCACCGCCATGATGGTCCACGCGGATCTTTCCATCATCATCTCCTATCAGCTGTTTCGGCTTCTCTTCATCCTCCTCGTCATCCCGCCGTTCTTCCAGTGGTACTTTCGGTACAGGAATCAATAATTTATTAACATCTCACGCCAAAGCAGTTCTTTTTCCGTCAGACTTTGTCAGAAAGCCTCGGTGGAGTGTTCATTAAATAATTGGTTCCTTGAATTTGTTCTTATTCAATCATCGGGCCCTCCCTTTACTCCCTGTATTCCTGTTAAATAATCTCGTAGAAAGAAGGAATCTCTTATGTTACATCGTTTTTTACCGTTTTTGCTTCTAGCCCTGCTGGTTTTAACCCCTGCTGCACAGGCAGCAGAACTGCCTGGCGACAGCGCTTTTGTGGCCACAGCCCTTTACATTGACGCCGGAGACCGCGACATTCCTGGTCTGGATCTTCTCAATAAAGGTTTGAACCAGGTTCTGCGCATGCAGATGAGTTCCTTGCTTCTGGGCAGCGAAGTTTACGTCGGCACCGATGTGCTCCGGGATTTGAATCGCCACGGCATCACTAACGCCGCCAGCGCCCAACCGGCGAACCTCACTTCTTATTGCGTAGACCGCCAGGTTAAAAACGTTATCTTATTTACCGTCAACCCTTTAGACATGGTAGTAGACTGCAAAGCCTTCACAGCTGTCGACGAGCAATTTGTCGTCGACAAGCGCATGACCCCGCCTGAAGGAGGTCTGATGAGCACCTCCTATGATCGTCTGGCCGCTTTGTTCACCACCGAGCTGCCCGCGATTGTCGCCACCTTGAAAGGCTAAGCATGAAAAACGTCTTTACCGCGCTCTCTTCTCCGCGCATGTTCTGGACCCTCTCAGGTATATTGGGTCTACTCCAATGCTTTTGGATGCTGACCCTGCCCTTTTGGCCCTTTACCGACCTACCCAACCATTTAGCAGTCGCCGCCATTTATCGAGACTATGACGCCCCGGACAGTCTCTACCGGAATTATGTGCTGCTTGAGCGTCTGTTTCAACCGAATACGTTTTTCCCTTGGTTTTGTAGTCTCCCTGTCTTTGCTAACGTAGAGCAGGGCGCTCGCGTTTTCTATGGCCTGTACATATTGGCATTGCCGCTGTCCGTCTGGAGCTTGCTGCGCCGCCTCGGCGGCGACGGCCGCGGTGCCATTCTCTCCCTGCTTTTGCTCTACCATTACAGCGTCACCTGGGGTTTCGTGGGCTATACGGCTTCTTTGCCAGCCTTCTGCGGCGCCTGGTCTTGCCAGCTAGCTTGGCTCCGCGATGGCAAAAGTAAGCACCTATTTCCCCTCAGCCTGTTCTTAGTCCTGCTCTTTTTCCTGCACGGCCAGACCACGCTGTTTGCACTCTTCTTTCTCGGCTTGCATGCCGCCTACAACCGGCGCAGACAGCTTTCTTCCCTTGTACCGCTGGGGGCGGCTGCCTTGCCAGTACTGCTCTTCGTCGCCGCTTGGCTCACCGCAGGCGGCGGCTTTCAGCCCGGTTCTCACACCGGTCACCTGCTGCAAGATTACTATTTGGGCGGTGAGTTTCTAGCCGCCTGGCCGCAACGTCTGGCAGATGCGGTAACCTTGGACAATCGCGCCCTATACGAAGGCGCTTCCGGCTATTTTGCCGCCTCCTTTTTCACACTGGCTTTAGGCATCTTCGCCTGGAGTCGCTGTCGGTACAGCCGCAAGCCCTGGAAAAAGCATCGTCTCTTTTCCGTCTGGCTGCTGCTCTTCCTCTCCCTGGGAGGCGTGCTTGTTCTTCCTCGGGAAATTGACGGCCACGGTATTATTTACGAACGTTTCAGCGTTTTCTTGCTGCTAGGATTAGTGCTCCTTGCCGGAGCCGGCAGCGTCCGTCCCCTCGGCAAGCGAGTGGTGACTGCCATGCTGTTGGTGTCTTTGCTGCACGGTGCCGCCTGGAGTGAATATTTCTGGTCCTTTCGCCAAGACAGCGCCAGCTTCAATGCTTCCCTGCTGCCTGCGGCGGAGAGCGGCCTCATAGCGCCGCTCTTTTATGACAACTCCTTTCGCGGCCGCCCGGTGTATCTGCATTTTGCCAACTACCAAACGCTGGACAAAGGCGGGCTCGCTGTCAACGCCTTTATCGACTACCGTTTCGGCACCATCCGCCGCCACGTTGACGAAGCAACATTACCCCGCTATGATGAATGGATTTCTTGGCGTTGGAGCTATGAAAACCTGTATCCTGAAGTTCCCTGGCTACTGGTCCGCGGCGAAGCGCCGGACCGAGCTGACGAATTTTTCGCTCAGTACCGCCTTGAAAAAGAGCAAGGCCCCTGGCAGCTGTGGCGGAAAAGCAAAAATGATACTGATAAATAAGAGTGACTGTTATAAATTTCTATATAGCTGCAAAAATCCGGTCTAGAAAGATTACTTTCTTAGACCGGATTTTTCGTTTAGCTTAGCAGAATCCCCCTGGCCCTGCCGCCCTTGTCTAAGGGAGGTGCCGCCACAGCGGCGGGTGAATCATTCATTGGCTCCTTTAAGCAGCAGACCACTGCCGCGGACGGTTTTCAAAAGCCGCGAAGCATCGCCCAACTTCTTGCGCAACCGATAGATGAGTACATTCAGCTCATCCGTGCCTACGTCCACCACTCCCTGTCCATCACTTGGCATGCGTTCCGGCCAAATCTCCCGTTTGATCGTCTCATAGTCCACCAGCGTACCGGCTCGTTCCCACAAAAGCTGCAGCAAATGCCACTCTTTGCCACTCAAAGAAACACTTTCCCCGTACACCTGGCATTCTTGCCTTTCCGGGAATATCCCCAACGGTTGCGGCAGCTCCAAGCCCTGCCGCAGCATCAGCGTTCGGCTCAAATCCAGCGTTTTTTCGTCGCCCCCATGTTCTAGCCGCAACGCCACAAGACCGGATGCCAATTCCAGACGGTCTCCCGGCGCCAACCGCCGCACTTCTTGCTGCACAGGCTCACCGTTGACGCTGGTACCGTGACGGCTGCCCAGTTCTTTTATACTTACACCGGTTTCATCACAACAAATCAAACAATGACGCCGTGAGACGAACGGGCTGGCAAAATACACCCCTGCCTCGCCCTGGCCGCCGCGACCCAATAGCCATTCGCCTTTTTCCAGCATAATCCGACTGCCGGAAGGATAGGGCACTCCTTTTTCTACAACCAAACACCAATTTTCTTCCACAGCCATCCCTCCTGGACTTATCTCTTTTCTATATCATACTGCGAAAAATTTTTTCTGCCAAGAAGGCGCGCCCTTACAGCCTTTAAAATGTCTGCAACAGCGTTCCAGCTACGCCGCGCATCGTTTCCGTCCAAGGCAAAAGAGCGCCAAAGCCTTCAAAAGAAAGCCAATCTGGTTTCCAGGCATGAAGAACCAGTACCGCTAAAGCTAAAATCCAACCACTATGTCTCATGACGCATCCTCCTTTGCCTTTTGTTAGTTTGATTATACCTTTTTCCATGTGACAGAGCTATGACAACGGCATGACAACTCCATTACACTCTCTAGACGGGACCGTTGGTTTATGCACATCTTAACCAAGCTCGATCTTTTTCCGTCAGATGTAGTCAGAAAGCCTCGGCATAGCGCTGCTATTCCTACTTTTTCTTTCTCGTCTGGCGAAAAAAACTCTCACCTTGGTAAAGTGTTCATTGCACCCTCGATTCCCGTTATAATTTTACATTTGAGCATGAAAATCCATGGCGGCATTGCTTGTATTTGAGACTTTTATTGGAGCAAGACGGTCCGCAAGACAAAAAAGGTTGCGGTAAAATGCACATTCTCATTTTACCGCAACCTTTTATTTTTTCTATCCATGCACTAAGCTTGAATCACAAAAATCCTGCCCTAGGCCCTGTCCTACCTTGGCCTCAAAGCGACAACGCCCATCGCCCAGGTTCCAGCATTCGGTTTCCACAACATCATAAGGATGCTTGAAAAACGCTTCTAGAACACCGGAAAAGACGCCTGCATCAAAGTAGCAGCTAGAATAGCCCTTTGTTGGACCACCCGAACAATCGAGGTCTTCCTTCAGCACAAACACAAAGCGGCTATTGTCCGACGCCGCCTCTTCCAGCCGAAGCAAACCCAAACCCATTTCCCTCAAAACTTGCTGTAACCGCCGCAAGAGCCATTGGCCTTCATGAGTTTCTCCAATCATATGTTGGTAAAACTCCTTACCTGCCAATTGACCGGCCTGGTAAAACAGCCCTTCCGCCTGCTCCGTTCCCAGGCGTTCTTCCAGCACATCCCTCATCGTATACTGCATCAACCGATACGCTTCCAGTCTCGCATACCTTCCCAGCGTAGGCCGACCTTCAGTCAGCCCACCTAGAAGCTCCCATGAAAAAGGATACCGACGTTCCATATTGATTCCTCCTTGCATAAACAAGCCGAATCGTGTCTCCGTCGCTTCTATTGTAACAAAAAAAATTAGTTTTTGCAAAATTAAAACTATTTTTATAAACGAAAATGGAACTGGGAATCGAGGGAAGGCTCAAAGGACGGCCTCGAAAGGTTTTTTGTGCAACGATTACAGTCGAAACCGCCCCACGGTATGCTGCATTTCTTCGGCCATCTTGGCCAGCGCCTGGCTGGAAGTAGCAATCTCTTCCATCGAGGCCGACTGCTCTTCCGTCGCGGCGGATACGGTCTGCGTATGCCCCGCCGTCTCACGGCTGATGCTTTCAATGCGCTGCACGGACTGCACCACATCTTGGCTGTGCGCGCCAATTTCCTGCGCCGCCTGGCTTACATGCTGCACCTGCTGATACATAGCGTCAATCAAACCGACAATCTGTGTGAAGGTATGACCGGCGTCATCCACCACCGCCGTACCCCGTTCCACCTCGCGCGTGCCATCCTGCATGGCCACAACCGCGCTTTGGGTATCGCCTTGAATCTCCCCAATCAACTCGGCAATGCGTTTGGCCGCTTCTTGGCTCTGCTCCGCCAGCTTGCGCACTTCGTCCGCCACCACAGCAAAGCCGCGTCCCTGTTCACCAGCCCGCGCGGCCTCAATCGCCGCATTCAACGCTAAGAGGTTAGTCTGTCCAGCAATGCCACTGATGGTATCCACAATTTGGCCAATTTCTTGAGAACGCTCGCCCAGACGCGCCACCACTTCCGCCGACTGGCTGACTGACGACTCAATCAACTGCATCTGTTTCACTGCTGTTTGCACCGCTTTTTCGCCGCCTCGAGCCGCCTGAGCCGTCTCGGTCGACGAATGGGCCATCTGACCGAGATTAGCCGCCACCTCTTGAATGCGCGACGACATAGCCTCGACGCCATGCGCCGCCTGCTGTACCGCCTTCAGCTGATCATCGGTACCATGAGCTACATCGGTAATCGACTGCGCCACCTGCTGCGACGCCTGCGCCGACTGATCCGCACTGGCTGTCAATTCTTCACTGGAGGCAGCTAAATGTTCCGAAGAGCTGGCTACCTGCTTAATCATGCCATGCAAGTTTTGCTGCATCCGAGTAATAGAGTCACCCAAATGCGTAATTTCCGCAACACCATCTACCTCAAAGCTACGGCTCAAATCGCCGTCCGCCATCCGTTCCGCCGCGTCATCCAGCACCTGCAGCGGTTGAGCCAGACTCTTCGCCGAATAAACCGCCGTCGCCCCAGCACCGACAGCCACCAGAAACAATAAGCCCGCCATAGTCAAAACAATAGTCCACACTTGACTGCTTACTTCACTTGATGGCAAATACGCCACAACCCCCCAGCCGATAGACTTGGCTGGCGAATAGGAAATCATCGCCGCTTCGCCACGCGTAGAAGCACCCTCTTGGCTGCCGCTCTGCCTTTGCATCACAGCCGCAATATACGGCTGATCGCCAACGGATTCGTTCTTTTGCACTTTCTCTTTATCCGGGTGCGCTAACAGCTTGCCTTTGTTGTCCACAATATCCAGATAGCCGTTTTGCCCCACTTTGACAGCTTCCGCCATCGCCCAAAGTGATTTAAGACTAATATCTGCCGCAAAAACACCGATAGGCTTACCTGCGGCATCCCTGATGGCGGTTGAAATCGTCACCGTCGGCGCCTGTGTAAAGGAAGAAATATAGGCGTCGCTAAAGTGCAGCTTCCCCGCTATAGCGTCTTTAAAGTATGGACGATCCCCTCGATTAGCCAGCGTGCCGGATGTTCTGGCAATCTGCATACCGCTGGCGTCCATAACATAAATCAATTCCATATAAGCATTTTTTTGCTGCGCCGCTACAAGCATTTCCTTGATTTGCGCTGCATCCATGCTCCTCGCCGTCGGCGTCGCCGCCAACGCCTCTGTCAGCCCCTTAGCATCGCTCATGAAACGTTCAATTTCACTAGCGGCTTGGCCTGTCAATTCACGGTTGCTTTCGGCAATGTCTTTTTTTGTCTGCACCACGTTCATATAGGTACTGACGCCGCCCACCAAGGCAGCCGATAAGAAGGCAAACAACACTAGCAGCAAGACTAGCTTGCTCTGCAACGTCTGCCTGCTTACGGTTCGTAACGGTTCATTATTGCTCACAATTATACACCCTTTCTCATTATCACTTACTGCACTCACTTCTCATTAAGCAAACCAATTCAATCGTTACACGTCTTTACCCGCTTTTATAAACTATGCCAAGTTTATTATATAAAAACGGTTTTCGATTTTTGTTATAAAATGGTTAAATCTCAAAGTTACCACCATATCATAACGATTCGATTTAGACTTTAAATAAACAATTGAACTCAATAAGCCATTCTAGCAGCGCAGCAAAAATAACGTTCAGGGTATATTAAAGATGTAAACCTCTAGCTATCCCCCGATAGCTTTGCTAGCGCCTGCTATATCACTCATGCCTTGGCGGATCAGCTTTTCCACCAAAAAAACATCCATTGGCATAAATTCATAGCTGCTCAATTCTTCCGGGCCGGCCCAAGCCAATTCATCATGACCGGAAAGCGAAAAATTCCCCTCCTGCCATTGCGCCCAATAGGCCAACAAGCGCACCTCTCCATAGGAGCGCAAGGCAAAGCGTCCTCCAATTGCCACATTCAAGCCCATGGCATCTACTAGATTCCGCTCCAAACAAGCCTCCGGCGCTTCATCTTTTTCACAGTTGCCCCAGGGAAATTCCCATAAACCTGCCTGTGTACGTCCTTCACTGCGCCGGGCGATCAAAACCTTGCCTTTTTTTACGATGAGCGCTGCCACTCGTTGCTGCATCCTCATCTTCTCCTTTCCAGCATATCGCTGTCGGATTATGTTTTGTTTTCTTGCTTTTCATCACTTTTCCTGCAAACCCACAAAAAGAAACTAAATTCTACTGGTAAATACGTCCCGAATCCGACCTGTTTCGCTCCATTTTTGCACCTTTTTCTGGAGCAAGTCTTTCAAAATACCGGGTGGTCGTTCTTCTAATTCATAGCCAACCTGATACAACGGCTTGTTCAAACGAAGCAGCCGCTCCAACCGACTGGGCGTAGCCGAAACAATGGCCTCGCAAGAGGCGGCATTCAACGCCGTCTCCAGTTCCTCCAGCTGCTCCGGTTGATAGCCTAACGCCGGCAGCACCTGCCGCAAATGAGGATACAGCTCCTGCGCTCGTGCCAAGGAACCTTCGGTCCAGGGCCAAGGATCTACAACCTCAGCGCCGGCGGCGCGAGCCGCCAGCAATCCAGCACCGTACGCCATGCCGCCGTGCGTTACTGACGGTCCGTCTTCCACCACCACTACCCGCTTATCTCGTAGCTCTTCACTACGGTCCAACCGAGGCGGTGAAGCCGTCAACACCACCGACGCCTTGGAGTTGACTTCTGCAATCGAAGCTTGCAGCAACGCCACCACTTGCACCGAAACGCTGTCCACTTTGTTGATAATCACCACGTCCGCCATGCGCAAATTGGTTTCCCCCGGATGGTACGAACGCTCATGCCCTAAACGTAACGGATCGGCTACTACAAGCAGCCAATCTGACTGAAAAAAGGAGAAATCGTTATTGCCGCCATCCCAAAGAAGCACATCTGCCTCCGCTTCAGCCGCCGCCAAAACCTCTCCGTAATCCACACCCGCATAAACAATGTGTCCTGCCGCCAAATGCGGTTCATATTCCTCGCGTTCTTCCACCGTACAGCGGGCGCGCTGCAAATCCTCCACTGTAGCAAACCGCTGACAGCGCTGGCGCTCCAACTCTCCATACGGCATGGGATGACGTACAATAGCCACCCGCAGCCCCCATTCTTTCAGCCAAGACGCCAGCTTTCGCGAAACTTGACTCTTGCCTGCACCAGTCCGCACAGCACATACGGCAATAACAGGCTTAGACGCCTGCAGCATGGTCTTGGCCGGACCCAAAAGGCGAAAGTCAGCTCCAGAGGCCAAGACTCTTGACGCTACATGCATCACCGTTTCATGTGAAACATCGCTGTACGCAAAAACAACCTCGTCTACCGCTTCCGTTCGCAGCAATATCTCCAACTCTTCTTCCGGTACAATGGGAATGCCCTGCGGATAGAAATGCCCCGCCAAGGACGGCGGATACCGTCTGCCTGCAATATCCGGGATTTGCGTTGCTGTAAAAGCCACTACCCGACTGTCGGCATCGTCCTTAAAACAAGTATTGAAAACATGAAAATCGCGTCCTGCGGCTCCTAAAATCACAACCTTGTGCATAGGCCACACCTCCAGGAGGATACGAATTTTTGAACGAGAAGTAGAGAGCGTAAAAAGAGGGTACGACTGAAAATGCCTCGGCTGACATGGATCGATGTCTGTTTGTATTCTGAGTAGCTCGCCGGATGGTTATGACGAAATAAAGGAACAGAAGAAAAGTAAAGAACATCATACTGCAAAGCTTCTCATAAACCCTTTGCTTAAAATCTTCTCTGGCCTTCCTCTGTTCCTCTGTTACTCTGCGTGAACCGTAGATCTTATTCCCCTACTCAAACCGCCGCCCAAGGCAGCAGCAGCTCTCTTGCTTCTTCGCGCCAAGCTGTAAACGCCGGCAGTAACACCTGCGCCAGCACCTGTTTCATCTGCAGCAGTTCCCCGTCTGCAAACGAGTCCTGCATACCGGAAATAGCGCCCCGCAAACCGCGCAATACTTGCACTAACTGCTCTTTGCGCTCTTCCACGAAAAATTCCGGCAGCAATTCCGTTAAGCGCCCTGCCGCCACGGAGAAATCGCTAAAGAGCTCTTTCCCCGCCTCCAGCTTCAGTTCATCCAGTTGTGCCCGCATATGCTGCAGCGCTTCTTCCATCGTTTCCATGATTTCCAGCATCCGCCGGGCTAAATCTCGCTTTTGCTCATCTGTAACTTCCATGTGCTTCCTCCTTCGCGTTGCCGCGATTTATCATCCTTGACAAGGGAAGATTTCGCTCTTGCTAATACAGTTCCCTGCTAAAATCAAAATTCTGCCAAATTTTAATACTCCTCCTGCATACCTTCCCTCAATTCCTCGTAAAATCTTGTATTTTCTCTGTTTCCTCTGGCCTTTCTTCTGTTTCTCTATATAGATCGTCTAACCCTGTCGAGTTCTCCCGCGACTCCGGTTCTTCTGGTCAGTCTCCCTAGCCCTCTAAGTCTACCCTGCCCCGCCAAAAGTCCTGTTCTCCGTCTTGGCTGCGCGAAGCGCTGTTTCTCGCCAATACGAGTATGCTACAATATATGAAAGAAAACATAAGGAGGGATGGCATTGCTGCACCTGGCGGTTTGCGACGACAGAACAGAAGACCGAGCGCGGCTCTGCCGTCTGCTCGAAGAATACGGCCAACACAACCACCTAGAACTGACAGTAGACCAATGGACCACTGGCGAAGACTTCCTGCATGCCTTTGCTCCCGGTCAGTACCAAGTCTTATTCCTGGATATTTATATGGGACAAATTAACGGCGTAGAAACGGCCCGCGCGATACGCGAACAAGATGAAGACTGCGCGATTGTGTTTGTCACGACAAGCACAGAGCATGCCCTGGAGGGATTTGGGGTTAACGCCTTGCATTACCTTTTAAAACCAGTAACAGCCGACCAATTAAAGATGGTGTTTCAACGTTTGAGCCGTTTCTGTGAAGAAGAACCGGCTTACCTGACGGTGAAATCGCAGCGCATACAAGTTCGCTGTAAGATAAAGAACATCTTATATGTGGAAGTCTACGATAAATTGTGCTTAATACATACGAAAGCAGACACGATTCAAACCTATATGCCGCTGGATGAAGTGGCGCGGCAACTGCCGGAGAAGCTATTTCTGCGCTGCCACCGCAGCTATTTGGTAAACATGAGCCATGTCAGCCGTCTTGAAGAGGGAACTTTTCTTATTAGCGACGGTCATTCCGTTCCCATCCGGCAAGGAGACAAGCTAGCCCTCAAGCAGCGTTATTTGGACTACGTGTTTGCAGCGACCCGAGAAGGTGAAGCATGATTGACACCCTTTTATGCGGCGTATATCTAGTCTTGTTTGTAGTTCCCTTTAGCTTGTTGCGATATTATCCTTTTTGGCAAAAAATGCGCTTGCCGGTCCGTACGGTATGCCTCCTATACACGGCTATCCTAGCGATCGAAGTGGCCTTGATGATCCTTCTAAAAGAGAACAGCCTTTGGAAACCGGGGATTGACGGTGCCTACCGCCTTTCGTTCTCTGTGATTTTTGCCATACTATCCTTTATCATCATCAAAGAAGCTTTTTTTAAACAATTTTTCGTATACACAATGATGGCAACCTATGCCATTTTTATATACGGGAATGCACATTTTTTAGAAGTTTTCGGCCAGGTGTACTGGGGTGAACTTCCGGACTTTCTGATTGCGGACGCAGCCATTTTACTGCAGCTCTTACTTACCTATCCGTTAGCGTTTCGGTTTCTCAAAAATAGGGTTATTCCCCTGCTGGCTCTAGACAGCCACGTCTGGCGATATATATGGGCAATTCCTGCCATGTTTGTAGCCGGAGCTTTTTTGTTTGGCTTCGAATTAAAAGCGGAAGTCGTTTGGAACTGGCGCTATTTTGCTTATCGTCTGATAGCGGGTGTTGTTATTATAGCCAGCTATTTGATTTTGGTAAAAATCATGGAACAAACCCGCCAAAACGCTGCGTTGCAGGAAAACATCCGCGCTTCCCAAGAAGTGCTGGAATTACAGCGCCAGCACTACCAGTTACTTACTAACCGCATCCAAGAAGCCAAGGCTATTCGCCATGATTTTCACCATCACTTGCTGGCCATGCAAGCGTATCTGGACGGCAGGCAATACGAACAACTCACAGACTACTTATCCCTCTACGCCCGGGAATTCTCCACCCCGTCTCAAGCGCCCCTTTGCCGCCACTATCTGGCCGATGCTGTTTTGCAGCACTACCAAAATTTGGCGAACGAGCAAGGCTGTGAATTTCGCACCTTCATCGATATTCCGCCCCAAGTCAGTATAAGCGACCTGGATTTATGCATTGTCCTCGGAAACCTGCTGGAAAACGCCCTGGAAGGCAGCCGCAGCATACCGCAAGCAGAACGTTCTTTGCAGTTGCACATGAAACAGCATGGAGAAATGCTGCTTTTGACGCTGGACAATCGCTTTGATGGTGCGCTGCAGTACCACGAAGGAACGCTTCTTTCTCAAAAGCGTAGCGAAAAAACAGAAGGCATAGGGCTTCAAAGTGTTCGTGCCATCGCTGAAAAATACCAAGGAGTCGTTCGCGTCGAGCCGAACGCGAAACTATTCAAAGTCTCGGTCATGCTCACCTTGCCCCCTAACGAAGACCAAAACACAAAGGATCCGGAACGTGACAGCGTAGCGCCCACCCGGAACAGTGACACCGAACATTATGATTGAAACCATGTTAGCTTGCTTATACCTGATTTTATCTATAGTACCCTTCAGTTTTCTGCGCTACTACCCTTTTTTAAAAAAACTGCGCTTTCCCCTGCGCACGGTATGCCTGCTGTACGCCGGAATCCTGCTTTTAGAGCTGACTGGCATGGCGCTGCTGCGTCACTACGGGTTTTGGTCCTCTGATATCTACAGCGCCTACCGGTTTTTCTTCGCCATCGCCTTCGGCGTGCTATCTTTTTGCCTGATTAAAGCCGACTTCTTCAAGCAGTTTTTTGTTTATACCATGACAGTGACCTATGTGATCTTTATAGCTGGAAACGCGCATTTTTTTGAATTTCTCGGTATTGTATATTGGAAAGAAGCACCGGACCTGCTTATTGCGAATATCGTTATCGTCCTGCAGCTTCTTCTAACCTATCCGTTTGTCTTTCGTTTTCTTAAAAACAGAGTCATCCCGCTCTTAACGCTGGACAGTCCCGTCTGGAAGTACATCTGGACCCTGCCCAGCATGTTTGTAGTCGGCTCTTTCCTCTTCGGTTCCGAGCTAAAAGCGGACGTCATCTGGAACTGGCGCTACCTTGCTTACCGCATGATCGCGACCGCTGTCGTCATGATCAGCTACTACATCTTGGTGAAAATCATGGAGCAAACCCGTCAAAATACCGTTTTGCAGGAAAAAATCCGCACCTCCCAGGAAGTGCTGGAAATGCAACGCCAACACTATCAGCTGCTTACCAACCGCATCCAGGAAGCCAGAGCTATCCGCCACGACTTTCACCATCACTTGCTGGCCATGCAAGCCTATCTGGACGGCAGGCAATACGAACAGCTCATAGACTACCTGTCCCAATACGCCCGGGAATTCTCCTCGCCGTCTCAAGCGCCCCTTTGCCGACACTATCTGGCAGATGCCGTTTTGCAGCACTACCAGAGTCTAGCAAACGAACAAGGCTGCGAATTTTGCACCTTCATCGACATTCCGTCCCAAGTCAGCATAAGCGACCTGGACCTATGCATCGTCCTCGGAAACCTGCTGGAAAACGCCCTTGAAGGCAGCCGCCGGGTGGCACAAGACGAGCAAGTCCTGCACCTGCGCCTGAATCAACGTGGCGAAATGTTACTGCTGACGCTGGACAACCATTTTGACGGCAGCCTTCATTATCGTAAAGGAACGTTGCTTTCCCATAAACGCGGCGGCACGACTGAAGGAATCGGCCTGCAAAGCGTTCGCGCCATCGCCGAAAAATACCAAGGCGTTGTCCGCGTCGAACCGAATGCCAATGTGTTCAAAGTCTCCGTTATGCTCACCTTGCCCCCAACGGAAGAATGACAACGGTTCACCATCTTTCTGAACCAATCATGCTTTTAATCCCTCCGCCACTGTGGCGGCGCCTTCCTTTAACAAGGAGGATAGCCCGCAGGGCCAGGGGATTTTTCCCAGTCCAACCAAAAAGTACCCGGCGCAAAATTTTGCTGCCGGGTACTTTTATTGTTTACTGCCAAATTGGCGTCAACGCGATAAGCATAATAATAAATTCTTTATTAGTGCGGCGTCTTTACTCCAAAAGGCGCAAAAAACGGATAGACATAGTGCTCACCGCTCAAAGCCCGCATGGTCGCCAGCAGGGCGCAGCCCAACCACAACAGTCCGCCGCCGATGACGACGATCCAGGCGGCGGTTTCTGTTTCAATCAACAAAGAAAGCGCCAAAACAAGCACGATCATCACCGGTACCAACACCAGTTGAAAAAGGGCCGCCTGCTTCGCATGGTGCGCCACAAAGCGATCGTTGCGCTTACATAGCCAGATTACCAACGGGAGCAGGAAAAATCCCAGGCCCCCGAAAAAGCAGCCGCAATGGGCCGCCGCCAGTATTCTTTGTCCGCCTGTTATCGGCTCCATACTTTCTTATCAGGCCTGTTCTTTGCCTAACGCCAACGCCGCATTATGCTCGCTAGCCCATTTGTAGCTCACATAGACACTAGCAAGCGTGGCAATAATCGCCAGCCCCGGGGAAACGAAATTGGAAATCAGCAACCCTAAAACGGAAATCGCCACAAAGAGCAGCAACCCCTTTTTCAAACCGGCTGCATAAAACCCTCCAAAACCAAAAATACCCAAAACAACGGCTATAGCTATACTTTTCTTCGACATACTTTTTCCTCCTTTTTATTCTTTACTTTTCTAACACAGCGTTCCTGCTACAGTTCACCTCCCTTGCTGGACTCTAGACCGCCCGGAAGCGCTTCAATTGTTCGTTTCAACGCTCGTAACAATTTTACCGTTTTTAATGGTATACGTTACAACGCGGGAAAGAGCGCTCTTGTTTTGCGGGTCCACAAATTCAAAACAATACCCATAGACGCCGTCGCCCATCGCCTCGTCCGCAATCCGCGGCTGAGCGCCAATGGTAAACGTGTCTACCTCAAACTGCTGGAACTCTTCCTCGTGGCCGCTGAGAGTCATCGCATAGTGCAGCGTAGTCACCGCATCGCCAGCTTTTAGCGGTACAAGCTCCCGGTCAGCAATCCCGTTCGCCTCAATTCCCCGCCGCACGCCCAAGATGTGGTAGGCTTTATCTTCGAATTTATAAACAACCTGCAAATTGCCTGCCTTCCCATTAAGCTTAATCGGCACCGAATAGAGATTATAGCCATCCCCTTCATACGTGATTTCAATATAGATGGGATGTCCGTCAAGCATCGGCCAGTTCCCTTGGAAATTGTCTTTGAAGATGCCCTTTTCCCAGTCCGCATTAATATCGGCGTCGCTTCCCAAATAAAGAAGCACGTCGTCCTCTTTGCTCTTGAAAACAAGCTGACAATGTACGGACGCTAGATTCTCCATCTGCGCCGCAGACAGCTTAACAAAAGCATTTCCGTCTTTGTCTATATCTACCGGCGTATCTTCAAGAAGACCTACATCAAAGATTTTTTTCCGTTCCTCCGGTTGCGAAATAGCCGCCGCCGCGCCAGCAGCATCCCCCTGCAAATAGGGCGCCGCTTGGGGTGGCATCGTCCCGAAAATAAGACCATAGTAAAGACATTTGATCGGCAGCAAGGGCGCCGCCTGCTTCGCGTAAGCCATATAATTATCTGCGTCGCCATTGTAGGAATAATAGCCCGAAAGCCCGCTGCTTTCGCGGCGATACGGACCGTTTACTTTATACACTACGCTTTCCTTTACCGCTTGCCGCAGATTTTCCGCAGCCTCCGGCAACAGACTGCGTGAATTCTTCGAAAGACTCCCTAAATCCACCATATTCGCATAGCCTTGCTCACGAGTATTGCCGCCATAGCTTTCAGCAGTCCCCGCCGCCCGCGAATAAGCCGCAAAGAAAGCCTGCGGGTTTTTCTCCGCCCGCCGCAGCGCCGCCGCACCGAAAGCCTCGTACGCTTCGCGCAGCTTTGGCAGTCCGCGCATATCGACAACCGACAGGGTCGCCGCATCAGCAGTGCCATACTCTTCGCAGCCCGCAAGATAGGTATCACAAATCGCCTTGCCCAAGGCAGCGCCGTTCATGGACGGATCCCGAGCCAGCGCACCAACCCAGCCTGTATAATCCCAACCATTGCCTGGTTCAACCTCTTCGGAGGCTACCATGTAACGCGTAAGACCATGAAGATCATGCATCACATCCGCCGTCGCCATGAGGCAAGCGTCAAACCCGATAAGCTCGAAAGGCGGATTATCGTGATCCGGCACAGCCGCAGCTTCAAAAGCAGCCCGCAAATCATTCAGGTTCATATAGTTACGAGTCCGCTCGTCATAGCAAACGCCAGACGCACTGCCGCCGCCATGATCCCAGAGAATGCAGACGCGATGATCCGCGGGAAAGTTTTTCGCTCCATAACGCAGAAAATCCGCCAGAGTTTCCGACGCCCCCATATCGGCGTCCGGCAGCTCCTGCAGAGTGTGAATCCCGTCCTTATCATAAAGATACCGCCCCACGGCGCCAGCCGAAATGGCCGGCGTGTGCCACTCTGCAGCCCCCCCTGTCTGAATGAGCACCCGCACATTCGGAGGCAGCTGTACCTTCAGCAGCTCCTGTATATCCGCAGAAGCCGCGCCGCTTTTGCTTTCTAGATCGGTGCCGCAAACATACCAATAGATCGTCCACGTATCGGTAGATCGATACGCAGCCGCCGCTCGACTGCCAGTACCGGCAAAAACGAGAAAGAAGCTCAGAATCAACGCCAACGACACTTTAAAAATCGATGCTTTCTTCATGAAATACGTCACGCGCCTTCCCCTTCTTTCAAAACCTCCGCCGAGGCGGACCCTTGGGGATTCACCTTCAGAACCCCAGCCTCAATCAACTTTTTCACTAACTCCTCCTGCACCGCCAGAGACTGCACAAATCCGTCGAGCGGCATGATCAAGCGCTGATTGACCTCCACCACCGGCTGCCCATTCTCACTCTGCAAATGCGGCTGCACCGTCATCAAATCCAGGCGCACCAAATTTCCCGTCACATGCACCGCGCTAATCGCGTCGGCAAAAATCTCTCGATTCATTAAAAGCCCTCCTCTAAAAATTCTTCCTCTATCATCATACGCTCATTCAATAAGGAATGGCAGCTTTAATACACACTCCGCCCAAAGGAGAAGGGTTTGCGGCAAGCGCGAAAGAAAACGCAGGCATAGTGGTTCTATGCCGAGGCTTTCTGACAAAGCTTCCCAGAAAGCCAGCCCTTTGGGCGTGATATGTGGATAAAGTTGCGGTTCCGTTAGAAGTACTTAACCGCCTGAATCCAGACACGCTCCTTGCTGTCCGGCGCCGCCACCGCGTCCTCCGAGCTCAGCTTCCACGCGTAATCCAACCGCAGCGCATAGTCCCCGGGACGGCTGAAAATAAGCCCTAAACCTGCACCGGACAACGTGCGCCCATTCACGCCCGCTCCAGCCCAAGGACTCTTGTTCGCATTCACATGGCCCTGATCCACATACGCCGCCAGTTGCAGCGTCGGCTTCGGCAAATCCCAGCGCAGCTCCCCTGTCGCCACATAGCCGCTGTCGCCGCAAGCTTCATTCACCGGATACGCACGCACGCCGCTTGGTCCGCCTAAGGACATCTTTTCCGACGAATCCAGATTCTTGCTGGCTGCCTGTGCCGCAAACGATAAATGCAGAGCCAAACGGGAATTCACGTTTTGTACCCGGTACAGGCTAAGATTCCCTTTAGTATAATTCCCCGCCGTATGCGCCTCCGCGTCATTCGTAACCGCATCCTCCGACTCCAGGCTCAAGCGCCCGTAAGCCAAGCTCAACGAAAAGCTGTTGTAGCCGCCGCCTCCGATGGAATCGCGGCTGTCACCGTTAAGGCCCAGATTCCACACATCCGCTTTCTTGCGATTGCTCGTACCTACATAGCCGATGCGATCCTCCAGCTTCTTATGGTCATAGCCAAACCGTCCGTTGAGATTGTAGTCCCGCGAGCGCACCATCGGATAGGTGGCAAAGAGGCTCCACGTATCGGAAACGCCGTCCGCGTTCAAACTGGCGAAAGCATCGCCCAACGAATACGTCTGCCGCGCATAGGAAACGCCCCACTTCGCGCCGGAAGCTCCCAGCGGCCTCTGATAGGACAGGTTATAGTCCGTGCGGTCTTCTCCCAAAATAGTACCCACCCCCACGCTGTCTCCCTGGCCGCTGACATTCAAAAAGTTCCAGTTAAGGCCCATGCGGTTCTTGCCGGTATAGCGGCTGCCGTGATTGTCCGTGTACAGCTGACCATTACTGCGCGGTCCGTCCGTCAAGCGCACCACTAAATCCGCCGTACCCGGTTCCCCTCCCGCCGTTAAGCTGGCCGCACTCTGCACGCCCGCCGTATCGCTGAGCAGCAACAGCGCCCGCTCCAATTCTTTTTCTCGTATGTACTCCCCTGGGCGCAGCTCCCGCAGCAGCCCTTCGGCGCTAGTTGTCTTAAAGCGCGACTGATTATCTACGCGAATCTTCCCATAGCGCCCCACCAGCACCCGCAGCTCCACCTGGCCTTCTTCAATGGACTGCGGCGGCAAAATGGTCCGCGCCACCAGATATCCCTTGCTGTGAAAATACTGGCTCACCTTCCGCGCGTACTGCTCCAGCTCCGCCAGCGTCAGCTCCTTGCCGTACGATTCCTGCAGCAACGGCTGCAGCTCCGCGTCGCCGAACAGCTCCTGCCCCGTCACACGAATGTGCGTCACATGAATCTTTGTTGCGTCCGCCGGCCCTGGCTGCGCCTGGGTCGGTTCCACCTCGATCTTTGGCTTCGGCATCTCCTGCGGCGGCAGCGACTGCTCTTTCAGCCCGCCCGGAGTCGTCGTATTCTTGTTTTCCAGCGGCGCCGCCTCCGCCGTCCACGGCAGCCCCAATATCGCCGCCGCCACTAACGCCGCCAACCCCGCGGCTTGTCTTTTTCCTGTCAGCTTCATCAAACTCATATCCTCCATATTTCCGTGTCAACCTGGCTTTTCTGCGTTCCATTCAAAACCGTATCCCTAATCCCCCGGCCCTGCGGGCCTTCCCCCTTTTCAGGGAAGGCCCAGCGGCGGAGGGATTAGGCTCTTGTTCAATCTCCATTCCCCGTAACTCTGCTTTACCGCAAGAGCAGCTCTTTCATTTCTTCGGCTTCCAGACCCAACTGGTCCTGCCCTGCTGCCAGCGCTGCCGCCGTAAGCAGCTGCTGCTGGTTCAGCATCCCTCGGGCCGCCTCATTCTGCGCCGTTACCGTCGCGCCGGACCCGTAATACTCCAAGACGAACCTCGCTGTATGGCCTGCCGCATCCAGTAGCTCAAATGATGCTCTCTCCCCGCCTCCTGCCATCGAAGAAGGCGCAGCCCCTGCAACACTGCCTTCTTCACGCAAAGACAAGACGCTATGCGCCGCATCAAAGCGATACACCGCTCTTTGTCCTCCTGGCGTATATACCGCCACGTCGCTGCTGGCAGCTCCCAGGTTTACCTGTACCAGCCCGCCGCCGATCGTCACGTCTGCGCCGCTGACACTCAGCGTCCGTCCCGCAGAGCCGTCCGCATAACGTACACTGGCTGTCTGCACTGCGCCGCGCGGCGCTTCGCTGACGCCAGTTGGGGTTTGCGGGACCACTGCACCGCTTTGCTGCGAATTTTGCACCGCCGCGATATACGCAGGTTCAGTCATGGCCGCCTTATTCACTGTCAGCGTGCCGTCGCGGAAGGTAATGTCATAGTTATTCGACGTTAAGCCAGCCACGGAAATACCGTACTTCCCTACTTCAACGGCTCCCTGCGAATTGCCGCCGTATGCCAGCGTCCCAGCTAGATCCCCCAGGCCTTCGCCAGCGGCAAAGCCGCTGCCGGCCACGCCGTTGCCGCCGCTGTAGGACAGCTTATCATAGGTTTTCTTCGCGTCGTTAGCGGTGAGGGTCAGCGCCGCTTTTGTAATGCTGCCGCTGACGCTGCCAGTAACGCCGCTCAAGGTATAGTTGCCCGCATCCGCACCGACAAGGTTTAGCCCCGTAATGGTTACCGTGCGGTTGCCTACGTTCTTACTGTCATAGCTGCCCGTGCCGGAAGCGGTTACCTCATCGGTTCCCATACGACCGCTCAAGCTATAATTGGCGCTGCCCAGCGTCGCCGTGGCAGTACCATCGTAGACTTTCTCCACCGTGCCGCTCAAGGAAGCGGTCATCGCCGCCGGGGTAATCGTGCCGCTAGCCGCTTGCTTGACCACCGTATAGTTTCTGCCCTCATTGCCATCGTTCAAGGTGTAGTTACTGACATTCAGCGTGCTGCCGCCTGCGCCCAACACGTTTTTCCTCGCATAAGTCTGCGTCAGACCGCTCAAGCCGTCGCCAGCCATCAGACCGGTATAGTCGGTCGGCGTCACCATTGAGCTAGTTGTACCGTCGTATACTTTACTGTCTGACTTGGCGGTGATGGTCAGCGTTGCCGGGGTAATGCTGGCGCTAGAGGTGATGCTGTTCGCCGCCAACGTGTAGTTACCCTTATCAATCCCGTCAAGAGCGATACCGCTTAGGGTAACCGTTTTATGGTCGCCGACGTTTTTGTCTGCAAAGGCGCCGCTGCTGTAGGTAGCGCTGATATCGTCGCCGCTAACGGTATTGCCCAAAGCAATCCCGCCGGTAATGCTGGCGGCGGTTGTTCCGTCATAAACCTTGTTCGCCGCAGTGACGCTGGCCGTCAGGGCGCGAGCGGTGATCTTGCCGCTGACACTGCCGGTGATACCGCCGCTCACGTAATAATTTCCCGCGTCCGCACCATCTAGTGTATAGGTCGGTACAGTTACGCTTTTATCATTTCCGACATTCTTATTATCATAACTGCCGCTCCCGGTGAAAAGCACTGCATCGCCAGAAATTTTACCGCTCACGCTAAAATTATCATTCGTCAGCGTCGCCGTGGGGTTGCCGTCATAGACCTTCTCTACGGTTCCTGTCAAAGAGGCCGTCAACGACGCTTTGCTTATCGAACCGCTATGGTCGGCTACGGTGACGACCCGGTAATTGTTTCCGTTGTTTCCATCATCGATAGTGTAGCCGCCAGCTACGGTCAACGTTTTGCCGCTGCCGACGTTTTTGTTGTCATACGTCTGGGTTAGGCCGGTGATGGTGTCGCCATCAAGGGTCTTGAGGCCGCTCACCTCCGGTTTGACAATAGAGCTCGTGCCGCCGTCATAGATCTTGGTATTGGCTTGCGCCGTGATAGTCAAGGTCGCCGGGGTAATGCTAGCGCTAGAGGTGATACTCGCCAGGGAGTAGTTGCCGGCATCGGGACCGTTCAAGAAGAAGTTGAAAGTGACCGTCTTGTTGGCGCCGACGTTCTTGTCGCTGAAATTGCCTTCGATGCGGCAGCCAACCACGTCGTCCTCAATCGTATTGCCCAAGCTGAAGGTGGAGGCGGGGGCGGAGGTGTTGCCGTTATACACCTTATCCAGAGCAGTGAAGCTGACTGTCAGGGCGCGGGGAGTAATGGTCACGCTACCGCCGGACAGGGTGTAATTGGACGCCTTGCCACTGCCGTCTGCCAGCGTTAAAGCGCTTACATCCGTAAGGTTTCGCGCCCCCACGTTCTTTTCTGCCATTGTCCCCGAGCCGGAAAGGTGCAGCGTCTGTCCGTTTACGCCGGTAATAACGCCGCCCGTAAAATCAGACCCTGTGGCTGTTGTCGTACCGTCATAGACATGGCTGCCGCTGATAGTTAGGGCCTTCGGCGTAATGGTCAGCGTGGCATTTGGGGCGTAGCTGGCTAGATAGCCTTGCTGGCTGGTGGTGTATAATTCGCCGCTTAAACCGTAGGTACCGACATCGCCATTGCCCGCCCAGGTCAGAGCATTTCCTAGCTTGGACGAATCATAGCTGCCGCTTACTAAAGTCACAGTCGGCACGCTGCCAGTATACTCTTTCGAAGCGTTTGCCACTGACACCGTCAAGGGCGTCAAAAAGCTTTTAAGGAGCGGCGCCGTATGTCCGCCATTGAGATACCAAACAGACTTGTCCCAGGTGCTGTATTTGCCGGCCTCCTTCATCTCGTCGGAGGTCAGGCCGGTGCCGCCAACGCTGGTCATTTTTCCGCTCGTCTGGGTATCCCAATAGCTGTTATTGGTGCTGCCTGCAGTCTTGCTTCCCACCAGACCGCCGACATCATTTCCCGTCCCTGTTACAAGGCCCGCGGCGTAGCTGCTTGTGATGCTGCCGCCACTTTGCTCGCCCGCCAAGCCGCCGACCTTGTTCACGCCGGTCACGCTGCCCGTGGCGTAGCTGTCCGTAATAGTTCCATTTATGGCCCCCACTAGGCCGCCGACCATATCGCGCGTTGCAATAACGCTGCCGGTAGCGTAGCTGCCCGTGATAGTTCCCTCCATGTACCCCGCCAGACCCCCGGCGTAAGAGTTTGCCACGTTCGCACCGAAACTGGGTAGGGCTCTATTGTTCTTGACGCTCCCTGTAGCGTAGCTGTTCGCAATGCTGCCGCCCTGCATGTTCCCCACCAGGCCGCCGACATAAGCCGCCCAACTATTTTCGAATGCGGTGACGTTGCCCGTAGTATAGCAGTTCGTAATGCTGCCGCCCTGCATGTTCCCCACTAGGCCGCCGACCTTATCCCAGCCCGTAATACTTCCGCCGGTCAGGCCCACATTAGCAATGGTCGCCATCGAAGCATTGCCGAACAGTCCGACATAGCTAACTCCTCCATTTTCGTTTGCCCTGTTTACAGTCAAGCCGCTGATGGTGTGCCCGCCGCCGTTGAAGTTGCCGGTAAAAGCCGCACCGTAACTGCCGATCGGCACAAAGCCGTGGTCGTAGTTCCATGAAGAGGTAGAGCTGGCAACGATATTGTTAGCCAAGGCGTAAGAACTCATCCGCAAGGCCGCTGAGGAGCCGATTCCCTGCAGGCCGTAGACATCGGTGATCATGTAGGGATCGCCGCTCTCTCCCGTGCCGCCCTGCGCCCGTAGGAAGGAGCTGGTCTGGCCGGTGGTTGCATTGATAAGACTGAAGTTCGTGGCGGAGAACGCCGGCAGGTTTGACTTCAATTGTTTCCAGGAACCGCCCAGAAGATTAAAGTTCTTGACCGTAACAGCGGCTTCAGCACTAATGTTCCCACTGCCGCCCAAGCCACTTGTTCCCGCCGTCAGCGTCAGGCCGCCGCTATTGCCGGTAATCGCCGCGCCAATATTGATGTTCCGGTGCGCCGACAAAATCAGGGTTTTATCACTGCCCCAGGTCACCGGCGCGAGAATGTGGATGTCGCCGTTCTCACTGGAATCGCCAGTACCATAATAATTTCCCTCCGGCAAATTACCAGAGTGATCCACAACGACGGTGTTTGGTCCATCAGCAGTCGTGGTAATCGTCACATCGGAAGTGCCCAGCGCATTTTGCAAGGCGGTGTTCGTGATGTCGCCTTCCCCTTCATTCTGCGCAACAGTAAAATTATACGGGTCCAAAAGCCAGTTGCCGGTTTTGCCCTTTGCCGCCGTGGTATCGACGCGGGCCGTATCAGCCACTTTCAGCTTCTGCTTGCCCGAAGTTTCCACTTTACCGCCATCGCCAGAAAGGCTGCCACCTTTGGCGGAAATCGTACCGCCGAAGGTGGTGGTCTTGTCGGCCCAGACGACCACCGTGCCTCCCTTGCCGCTGGTACCGGCGTCAGCTTTAAGGGACGCTCCCGCGGCCACGTTGGTTTCCGTAGCCCGCTGCTCCGTGCCGCTGCCCTGGTAGTTGCCACCCGCGAGAATCGTACCGCCGCCAGCATCGCCGGAGGCGTTAATGACCGACGTATTGGTCAGGGACACCTTATCCCCCAGCACCTTCACGGTGCCGCCGGTTTGGCCCGCTTCCAGACCAGAGGCGTTGAGCGTGCCGCTGTTGACCACGGTGCCGTTCGCACCGCCTTCCAGGCGGATGACGCCATTTTTAGTCGTAACGCTTTTGGCTTCGATGACACCGCTATTGTTGACCACCGTTCCCGCCAGCGCGTCGGCGGACTTGGCACTCATCACCACAAGCCCCCCGTCGGCCTGAATGAGTCCTTTATTGCTCGCCAGCGCCGCTACGGCAGCCTGGTCCACCGACATATGCAGCAGACCGTCGCCGGTAAAGTCGAGATTCACCTTGCTCCCTGCGCCCAGAGCGGCAGTCCCTTCTTTGGCGACAATGACTCCTTCGTTGGCAACGTTCGCTCCGAGAAGCGCTATGTATCCCTTGGCGGCAGCAGACAACTCGCCCTGGTTGATAACGCTTTTAGAGCTGTCGCCGCTGAACTGATAGTTGCCGTTCAAAAAGTCTTTATCCGAAATACCCAGCGTCGACGCCGCCAGGCCCCCTACGTTCACTTGCGCTCCTTTGGCGAAAAGCACGCCGTTGGGGTTGACCAAGAACACCTGGCCGTTGGCGGACAAGGTGCCGTAGATGGCGCTGGCATTGTTGCCAGTGACGCGGTTCAAAGCGATGGCCGCAGCTCCGGGTTGATTAAAGCGAACCGTCTCCCCTTTGGCAATGTTAAAGCTGTTCCAATTAATGATCGCCTTTTGGCTCGCCTGGTTGATCGTCGTGAGCGCTCCGTTCTGGCTGATCGTGGCGCTCCCCGCCGCAACCGTACCGCCCTCCGGCCCAGCCAGCGCCGTGCTATACCCGCTCAGCAGCAACGCCCCTGCCAAAAATCCCGCGCACACTCGGCGCAGCGCGTCCCTGCGCCAATTCCGTTTCCACTTCCGTTGCATAAAACGGCCTCCTCTATCTATAAAAAAATACGAATACCACATTCTTTGAAGCGACTGCTCCACCTTCCACCATAGTGGTTTAGCTCTCAAAAAACAATGGACATTCCGTAAACGACGACTTTATTCCGTGAACAGGGAGTTTTGGCGCCAAAAGGGAGAGTTAAACAAGAGAAACAGAGTCGCGGAAGGATACGCAAAAAAAGAGCAGAGCAAACGAATTAGTGCATCCGTTTACTCTGCTCTTCATTTTTCTCAGTCGAGATCGACGCTTGTTCAAACCTCGTTATACCCCAGCCTACGCCCTGCGTGCCAGGATGGTCGATAGGTACGGCGCGCCAACGCGCTCTACTTCTTCCCATTCGCTGACTTTTTGATCCGGCAGGCCGTAGTTGCTCACCAAGACGCCGCTAAACCCTGCCGTACGTAGCTTGCCGATTAGCGAAGCTACATTTTTATAAGCCTTCATCAGGACCACATTGTCTGCTGTAGACAGTGTCTTATCCAGCTCTGCTTCTTCCATAGTAGCCGGAATAATCGTCAACACCGACGTACCCTCGGCAACAGGATAGCCTAAATAATTACTGATACCGCAGAAAGCGGGAATGCCAGGAACATTTTCCACTTCATAGCCGGCTTCCTTCAATTCCTGGAATACGTACATGTAGGTGCTGTAAAACATGGGATCGCCCAGGGTAAGAAATACTACTTTTTTCCCCTGCTCCATCAACTCGCGCAGCACCTTGCGGTTTTCTTTCCAGGCTTCCTGCTGCACTTCGCTGCTGTTGACCATGGGGAATACCATCTTGATAATCTGCGTTTCCGCCTTGATATAGCTCTGCGCAATAAACAGCGCCCGGCTGTCTTCTTTTTTCTCCGAACGAGGCGCAATAATTACGTCTGCCGCTTGAATGCATTCTACCGCCCGAATGGTCAACAATTTCGGATCCCCAGGCCCTACGCCGATTCCACAAAAACAACCTGCCATAATAAGAAAATCCTCCTTCATTACCTGAGGAAGTCGCTGGTTTATTCACAGCTCACATCAAAGTAACTCTTTTTTGATGGAGTGTTCATTAAACCATCGTCTCCTAATTTACAAAATAAAAAACTTAAAAGTCATGCTCTATATCGACTCTCTATTTCACCGAAGAGATTGCCGCGCTCAAGTTCTCATCGCGACTCCTGTTTGTTCTCTTTATCCAGCCCCTGCATGAGCAGCACGGCGCGACCATCGCTGTCAGCCATCACTTCGCCCTGCACGCGGAAGACCTGGCGCAACAGCTCCGGCGTCACCACATCCCAGGGAGAACCCAGCGCCTCCAAGCGCCCGTCTTTGACGACCGCCACCCGTTTGGCGTAACGCAAAGCATGGTTGATTTCATGCAGCACCAGCACCACCGTCAGATTGTCTTCCTCGTTCAAGCGCCGCAGAAGATCCAGCAGCTCAAACTGATGGCACACATCCAAAAAGGTGGTCGGTTCATCTAAAAGCAGCACCTGCGGCTGCTGCGCCAACGCCAGCGCCAGCCAGGCCCGCTGCCTCTCGCCGCCGGATAAAAGCCCGACCGGCCGCTTCGCCAAGTCTAAAAGACCTGTGCGTTCCAGCGCCCGCTCCACTGCTTCTTCATCTTCAGCGCGGCTGCCCATGTACCAGGCGCGGTGGGGATGCCGACCATAAGACACCAGCTCCCGCACGAGAATGTCCGGCGGCGCTTGCGGCCCCTGCGGCACATACGCCAGGACCTTGGCCATCGCCGACGGAGCCAGGGAGTTCACCGCCTCCCCTTGCAGACGTACAGAACCGGCAGAAGGCGTCAACTGCCCGGTAAGCATTTTCAGCAGTGTGCTTTTCCCTGCGCCATTGGGGCCGATAATGGCCAGCACATCTCCAGCGGGAACCTGCAGACTAAGATCTTCAATAATATTGCGTCCAGCCGCGGAAAAAACCAGTTTTTCCGCTTCGAGCATATTCATGTCACAGTTCCTTTCGCAGAAGATAGAGGAAGAAGGGCGCTCCTAAGGCCGCCATCAGCACACCTACCGGAAGCTCTAACGGCGCAAAAGCCGTTCGCGCGACAGTGTCGCAAAAGGTCACCGTCGCAGCGCCTAAAAGACCAGCCGCCGGCAGCAAAAACCGATGGTCGCTGCCGATCAAAAGCCGCGCCGCATGCGGCACGATGAGTCCCACAAATCCCAGCAACCCAGCGACGCTAACCGCGCTGGCCGCCAAGAGCGCCGCAAGGGCAATCAGCAGCAGCCGCGTTTTTTCCACCGCCAACCCAAGGCTGCGCGCTACATCGTCGCCCAGCTGCAGCAAGTTCAGCCTTCCCGCCATGGCCATGGCTACCAAACCGCCAACCAGTGCATATGGCCAGACCATGTACACATGCGGCCACGTACGCGCCGCTAAGCCTCCGGCCATCCAGGCCAACGCTCCATGAACCCGATCACTGTAAAAAATCAAAAGTGAAGTAATACCCGCTCCGAAAAGAGCCGCTACGGCCACACCGGCCAAAATCACCCGCCCTGGACGCAGACCGCCGTTCCAGGCCAGCGCATAGACCAGCGCTGCGGCGCCGATAGCGCCCACAAAGGCCGCAGGCGTCAAAAGCGCCTCTGCCTGGGGAAACATCACTAAAATCAAGATGCCTGTCAAACCCGCGCCAGCGGAGACACCGATGATGTGAGGGTCCGCCAAGCTGTTGCGCAGCACGCCTTGCAACAGCGTCCCCGCCAAAGCCAGATTCATTCCCACCGCCGCGCCGGTGAGCACCCGGGGCAGACGGATGTTGCGCACAATCTGGGCGCTGCCGCCGTTTCCTTCGCCCAGTAGCGCCTGCCACACCTCCGGTAAAGAAAGCCCTGCCGCGCCTTTGACCGTTCCCAAAAGGCAAGCCCCCACTGCCAACAACGCAAAAAAGGCTAAGATCGGCCATCGCCAGGCACGCCTGGCCGCTGCATCAGGGCGCATGACCGTAGACCTCCGGGTAAATTGTCTGCGCCAACCGCAGCAACGCGGCGTCATATTTCAAGCCCGGATGCACCTGAAACCATTCCGGCGGCAAAAAGAACAGCTGTCCATTTTGCACGGCCCGCAAAGAGGACCAAGCCGGGCTGGCCATGACGTCGTCGCGCATGCGTTTTTCAATATCTTTAGTGCTGCCCATAGAAGTTATCAAAATCATGTCCGGGTCCTGCTGCACCAAGGTTTCCAAGCTATACGGGACAGCGGTTGCATCCGCCGCCAGGCCCTGAGAGCCAGCGGCCACATTCTGCACCTGGAGCAAGTTTGCCATGTCTCCCGTCAGACTGTTGGGCAGCTCCACCGTCACCTGTTTGGCCGTGGCGTGGAGAATGACCACGCGCTTGGCCGCCTGGGGCAGTTTTTTTTGCAGCGCTTCCTTTGCCGTCTCCAAGCGAGCCACTTCCGCTTGCGCCTTGGCTTCCTCACCGCTCAACTTTCCTAATAAACGAATGTTGCGCAGCAAATCCTCATAGCCTTTCAGCCGCAGCAACGCCACCGGTACACCGGCATTTTGGAAAAGAAGGATTAAGTTTTCATGCATCCCCTGGAACCCCAGCACTAAATCCGGCGATAGCGCTAAGACGGCTTCGCTGTTGATCTGGTACGCAAAGCCAACCTCAGGCAACGCTTTGGCGGCATCTGGAATGTCTCCTAAGCGCGACGCCGACCGTCCCACCGCCTGGCCGCCTACCGCATAGAGCGGTTCTAGCAGCGACGGCGTCAGTACGACGATGCGAACCGGCTTTTTCGCTAGCTCCAGCGTCCGCCCGGTATCATCTTGAAACGAAAAATCGCTTTCTTTTACTGCTGCAGGCGCTGTAGGTGAAGAACCGCAGCCAGCTATGAAAACCAGCAACGCTAGAAACAGCGATGCCAGAACGAAACTTCTTACTTTCACCAAAGTACTTCCTTTCTTGAACAGAAGAACCGTTCTTTTATAAACAAAAAAATCCCGGCACCGCCGGGTTGATGAATTCTAAGATTGCTTTCTGGCAGGCGAACCGCTGGCCAGCGGAACACAAGCTGTCTGCAATCTCCTCCCCATCACTCGTAGGTACTAGCGGTGATTGTCAAACAGGCAGTTCTCCTGGCTCTGGTTCTTCGCTCATCCGGCCTTCCCAGGAAAATCCCAGTGGCATTCTACGGACTTGCTCCCCATTACAGTGGCGGGACCGCGTCGGCATCACACCGAACTTCCCTATTAAGCCCCTTAGGGACACCTGCTCCACTTATTTATATTTTCTTATCCCAACTATAACAAAGGAGCCTGCCGCCGTCAAGAAAGAAAGGCAAGACGGCAACAAGCTTCCAGTAAGCGACAAGAAAAACCGTAGTTTCTCCAGACTGACTCAACGGCTCTAGCGCAAATACCGCCACTGACGCCACGCCAGCCAAAGAGCTCCTGACAAAAGGACTCCCGTGACCGCAATTACCCCCGGCCAGCCGGCGCTGTCCAGAAAAACGCCGCTCCCCGTACCAATCACGCTGGCTCCGAAATAGTAGAAAAACAAATATAACGAGGCAGCCTGCGCCTTATCGCCGCGGCACAACCGCCCTACCCAGCCGCTGGCCGTAGCATGGGTCGTAAAAAAGCCGCACGTAAACAGCCCCAGCCCGCCGAGTTTACATGACAACGGCGTCCCCAGCGAAAGCAGCGCCCCTCCCAGCATCATCAACAATCCTGTTACCAACACTGGTCCAGGTCCGCGACGATCCACCTGTCCGCCAGAAACCATGGAGCTAACCGTCCCCAATAAATACAAGAGAAATACGGCTCCCACTTGGCTCTGACTAAAAGAATACGGCGCTGCCAACAATACATAACCTATATAGTTGTACAAGGCTACAAACGAGCCCAATGCTACAAAGCCCACAAGATATAAAGGGAAAATCCCCTGCGTTTTTAGTAAAGCCGGCAAGGACGCCAGCAATCCCGGCTGCTTCGTCGCCGCGCTTCTGCGACTTTGGGCTTTCGGCAGCAGCCAAAAGAAACAGACCGCCAGGAGCAAGCAGAACCCGCCCATGACCAAAAGCGCTGTCCGCCAAGACATAAAGTCCGATAGCAAGCTCACCAAAAGGCGTCCACCCAAACCGCCAATGGACGTACCGGCAATATAAATGCCCATAGCTAGACCCACACCGGACGACTCAAATTCTTCATTTACGTACGCCATCGCCGCAGCGGGAAACGCCGCCATCAACATGCCCTGTAAAGCCCGACAGACTAAGAGCAGCTCAAAGTTAGGGCTGCAGCCGGAAGCAATCGCCAGCAGTGACGCGCCCAACATGGCCGATAACATAGTTGGCTTGCGCTTCAGGCGGCTGAACACCGCCGCCAAAGGTAAAAGCGCTATCGCCATCGCACCGGTCGTCAGCGAAACCGACAGGCTAGCCACCGAAGGGGACAACGAAAAATCCGCCGTCAACGCCGGTAAAAGCGGCTGTGTCACGTACAAAAGGGCAAACTCCACAAAGCTGCCCATAAACAGCGCGGCTAAGGCGCGCCAATAGTTACGGTTCCCTCGATCCAACCCCACAATCTCCGCCTCCAAAACACATTCCTTACTCTTAGCTTACTCCTCCTAAAGAAGTTCGTCCAATGCATCATTTCTATTGTTTTGATGCATTTTAATTATGTATTTCTAGAAAATCGATTAAAAAAGCAGTATGCTGGGAGTAAAAGAATAAACGAAACACAGCGTAAGCAGAGTAACAGAGGGAAACAGACGGATCACGAGGATTGAACAAGAGTCCAATCCTCGAAAATATTCTCTCTGGCTTTTCTCTGTTACTCTGGTACTCCGAGTTCCGTAGTTTTAGAAAGGAAGATGACCTTGGACTTACAGCAACTCTATGCGTTTCGCACGATTGCCGCGTTGGGGCACATGACCCAGGCAGCCAGCCAGTTGGCGCTTTCCCAGCCAGCCTTGAGCCGTTCCCTAGCCCGTTTGGAAGAAGAACTAGGGTTTCCGCTTTTCCACCGCTGCCATAAACGCCTGGAGTTGACGCGCAGCGGACGTATTTTTCTGGAGCATCTGGAGCAGAGCCTTCAATGCATTGAAGCCGGACGCCAGCAAGCGCTGGACCTCATTCATCCAGAACGAGGCAGCGTCAGTCTTTCTTTTTTGCATTCGCAGGGCACGCATCTAGTGCCGGAGCTGTTGCAGCAGTTCCGCAGCCTGCATCCGCAGGTGCATTTCCGACTCTACCAAAACAGCACTGCCGCTCTGTTAGAACAGCTTCACAACGGCGGTACTGATTTATGCCTTTGTTCCTTCACTACGCCGCCATCCTATTTAGCGTGGCAGCCGCTTTTCGAAGAAGACATCTTTATCGCCGTTCACCGTGAACATCCCTTGGCACAACAAGAAAGCCTATCCTTGCAGGACATTGTCGCAGAACCGCTGATTACCTTCAAGCCTAACTACGGCCTGCGTCTTTTAGCGGATCGCTTGCTGCAGCAAGCCGGCGTTCAACCGGAAATCACCTTTGAAGGCGAAGAAATCATGACCGTCGCTGGCCTGGTAGAAGCCCGCCTAGGCGTCGCTCTCATCCCTCATTTAGCAGGCCTGGAGCACCTGCATTTAGCGTTTCTGCCTGTCAAAGACACACCCTGCCGCCGCACTATTGGCCTCGCATGGCACAAAGAACGCTATCTTTCCCCGGCGGCGCTGAAATTTCGAGACTTCGTGCTGGAACAGCGCATAAGCAAAGAAGAATACGTACCAAAATTATAAGGAGCCGCTGCTTTAATGAGCGCTCCGAAAAATCGCAGATTTTTGGGGTCAGACGCGAAAGAAAACGGAGGAATAGCGGCGCTATGCCGAGGCTTTCTGACAAAGTCTGGCGAAAAAAAGATTGATTTATCGCGAGATGCACATAAAGCAGCGGCTCCTTACTAGAAAGCCCCCGCAGTAAAGACCAAGCGCACGCCCAATCCGAACAGGCAGAACGCCAGCAGCGACAAAATGGCCTTCGACTTCACTTTCAGGGACATTTTTGCGCCAATTTGCGCGCCCACTACCGCGCCAACGCCGATCATCAACGCTTCCTTGATTAGAATGTTGTGCAGCAAGAAATGGGAAAACACACCGACCATTGAGGAAATCGCCAGCACAAAATGCGAAGTTGCTGTAGCGATATGCGCCGGAAACGCCAGCAAGTAGACCATGGCCGGCACATGAATAATGCCGCCGCCAATGCCTAGAATACTGGATAAAAAGCCCACGCCCAAACTTAGAAGCACGCCGGCGGTGCGATTGTAATTCTTAGGCACTTCCGTCCCCTTATTCGGCGCCCCTTTAGAATGATTGCGCCAAAACATTAACGCCGCCATGACCATCAGTGTCGCACCAAAAAACACCTTGAATTCGGCTTCCGGGATGTACTTTACCGCATAGCTACCAAAAAACGCCCCTGGCAGCGTAGCCAGCGCAAAACGAATTCCAGCGTCATAGTACACCTTCTTTTGCCGCATATACGCCACAGTGCCGGAAATCGCATTGAAAAACACCACAACCAGTGACGTACCCACCGCCAGATTGGGCTCCCAATGAAATACCAAAATGAAAAGGGGCACCAAAATCAGACCGCCGCCAATGCCTACGAGCGTGCCGAACGCAGCCACAGCGACCCCTAATATCAAATATCCTAGCAGTTCCATCCTAATTCCTCCCGCTTTTTTCTTCTCTTTTGCAGTATACCTCACCTTTTGATAGAATAAAAATATATATTTTTGATTTATATATAGTTTAAAACTATATGGAGGTTTCTATGGAACTGCGTCAATTGGAGTATTTTCAGCAAGTCTGTCATCTGGGCAGCGTCAGCCGCGCCGCAGCCCAACTACATGTGGCTCAGCCTTCGGTCAGCATTGCTCTGCAAAAACTGGAAGATGAGCTTGGAGTACCTCTCTTTGATCGCAAGCAGCGGCGTCTGCGCCTCACGCAGGCAGGCGAGCGGATGCTGCAGCATGCCGAGGCCATGCTTCGCTGCCGCAATAATGCCCAGGAAGAAATGAAAGACTACGAAGCGTCCCGCAAAGGACGCATTCAGCTGGGTATTACGCCGGTCATTGGCGCGTTTGTCTTTCCGCATCTTTTCGCTGCTTTTCATGCGGCGCATCCGGATATCGAACTGCAGTGCACGGAGACGGGCAGCTTGGCTACGCGCCGCAAGCTTCTCGAGGATGAACTTGACCTGGGACTACTAATTATCTCTGACGCACCGCCTGGCCTGGCGCTGCGCCCCCTGGCACAAAGCGCCATCCATGTCTGCCTTTCCCCTGCACACCCCCTGGCTTCCGTAACAGCACTTTCGTTGCCACAGCTAGCCAAAGAACCGTTTCTGCTCTTTCAAGAAGATACTTATATGCGACAACTCATCTTGGAAGAGTGCACCCGGCACGGCTTTACGCCGCATATCCGCTTTTCTTCGCGGCAAATTGAAACCATCCTCAGCCTGGTGGAGCAAAATGCAGGCGTCGGCTTCCTGCCAGCCGAGATTGCCCGCAAGCATCCCCGCATTGTCAGTCGCCCCTTGACGCCGCCCCTCTCCATCCAAGCCGGCTTCGCCTGGAACGAGGAGCGCTACTTGTCCCAAGCCTGCCATGTGCTGCTGGATTTCTGCGAAAAGAACAAAAAAGAAATTTGAACACGGGGATTGAACAAGAGTCGCCGTGAGTCAAAAACAGGCAATCGCGTTGTACGCGATTGCCTGTTTTTTTGAATTATTTCTATTTCAAAATCATCATTTCTGTAGCTTTAACCAATGCCGTCACTTCATCGCCAACTTTAAGCGCCAAGTCATCTACAGAGTCATTCGTAACGACTGCCACCAGTTCTTCTCCTTTAAAATCCATGACTACTTTGGCCACTACGCCGCCACGAACAATTTCCTTGACCGTAGCCCCTAGTTTATTTCTGCCGCTGATTTTCATGCAAATCGCCTCCTGCCTAAGATAAGCCTGCCACTCATGCGCCCGCATGAATTCTTTACACACCAAGCTCTCTTTGCAGAAATTCTCTTTGCATCTTCCATTTCCTGCGTCCAAAAGCAAACACAAATGTTCATCTTCCTGACACTTCAATACCTGCTTTTTTCAGCGCTTGCGTCCATAGTCCATCGCCTTCAACCAGACGACCGGAAAAAGTCCCGTCGTAAATCCTGCCACAGCCGCAGCTGGGCGAGCGAGCTTTGAGAACCGCTTTGCGGCAACCTGCGAGAATGGCAATTTGCGTGGCAATCTCCGCCCCTTTTTGAAACGGCTGGGTCAAATCAACGCCCTCTTTTGTCACCACGCAGCCAGCCTTTATTTCCGCCGCCTGCCGAGGCGCCGGCAGACCTCCCAGCATTTCCGGGCAAAGAGGCAACGCTTTCCCTTGGCGCACCGCTTCCACTACCTCCGGCGCTTCTTGGGCCGTTCCGTCATACCGGCAGGCTATGCCGGCTAAACAGGCGCTCACCACTTCCATTAGACTTCCTCCACCAATTCATCATAAGGCCGACGTTTTCTACGCGGATATAGCGCTTTGCCGCCCTCCGCATAGCCCAAAGAAAGAAGCATCACCACGTCTTCATCTTCATCCAAGGCAAACGCTTGCTTAATCCCCATAAAATCAATGCCCGACATGAAGTGTCCCTCCACGCCAAAACACCGCGCCGCGTATAATACCGACATAGCCAAAAGAGCCGCATTGCTTTCGGCAAATTTGATGCGCCGTTCCGCGGTCGCACCATAGAGCACCTCTGCCATGGCTAGATAGGGTTTCACCGCCTCTGCGCCCCCCATCATAGACGCCAGCTCTTCCCAGGCCGGATTGTCGCCTTGCCATGCACCGCGATCACCAATGATGATCAAGGTTACCGGCGCTTCCAACACTTTGGGTTGCTGCTGTGCCAAACGCCACAGCCGTTCCCGCCCTTCGGGGCTGCTCACGGCAATCAGCCGCCAAGGCTGCAAATTAAAGGCCGACGGCGCCAACGACGCCAATTCTACAATCTGCCGCAAAAGTTCCGGCGGCAACTTCTGCGCCGAATCAAAGAAATTCACGGAACGCCGCTCTTCCATAAGCCGCTTGCAATCCGTCATCCCCAAGGCCTCCCTTATTATTGTAATGATGGTTTCATTGTACACGGATTCTTATGGTTTTCAAAGTGATGCCTTACGATAGCAACTTTATTTTTATAATCCGGCTCCTTTTCTATGTACAAACGGCCATTCTGTCGGTACAATAAAACAAATTAAAAAATACTAGGAGGAACGCCATGTCCGCAGAAGAAGTTGATTTGCTCTTTTGGAATTTGCTGCCGGCAGTTATTTTAGGCGGAGGGTACGCGATCTGGAAGTTTTGGACCTACCATCAAGAAAAAGCAGCCAAAGCCGCAGCTCGTTTAGCCCTTGAGGAAAAACGCAAAAACCGTCCGCAAACAACAAATAAGCCCAATCGCCGTCACGGACGAAATTAATTTATTATTTTCAGTTTTTAGCAGGAAATCTCGTCTTCAAAGAGAATATTATTTTGGTATACCAAATACCGTTTGAACTACTCTAACTAAGTGAGGCGCTTTTATGGATACCCCCTTAAACGCAACAGAAGAAATTATGAGTTTGCGCGCCGTACGACAGATTGTCTATGATCACCTGCGCAGTGCTGTCTTAGACGGAACTCTGGCCGCAGGAGAACGCATTGTCGAACGAGATTTCGCCGCCCGCTTTGGCGCTTCCCGCACGCCGGTCCGCGAAGCGTTGCGCCAGCTGGAAAGCGAAGGATTAGTCGAGCACATTCCTCGCAAGGGAGTTATTGTCAAAGGCGTAGCTCTGGAAGAAATGGAAGAAATCCATACCCTGCGTCATGCTGTAGAGCCGGTCGCCTTGCGAGCGGCTATGAAAAACATGACCCCTGAAGCGCTGCAGCAATTAAAGGATATTCTCCAAGAAGCGCAAGAAGCGCTGCAACAGGAAAACGCCTGGTCGGTTTCCGTATGCTTGCGCCGTTTTGATTCCTTGCTGCTAGAACTCAGCCGCATGCCAAAACTAATTGCGTTTCTGTCTTCACTGCAGGAAACGCATTACCGTTGCCGCCGGGCTAATTTAGTACGTCCTTCTCGTCGCCGCGCCGCTTTGACGGAGCATGCAGCCATCTTGGACGCCATTGCCGCCGGAAATACAGAAGCGGCGGAAAAAGCGCTTGTTCAACATATTGAGGCGTCCCATCAAGCCGCGATGGCCTTGATTTCCAATAAACAGCCATCCTAAGGAAGGGTTTCCTTCCTTTGTTTTTTAGGAAGTTTGGTATACCGTGTGCCAAATAAGCAAAAAGAGCAAAAGCACGGTATCTATTTTTATACAATTTCAAAGGAGGCTCTCATGTCTACAAACACTCTTCTTCAATCATCCCAGGCAGGAACGCTGGAATCCGGAGATATCCAGATTTTTTTAAGCCCTGCCGCCGATGCCGCTGCCGACATCTCTATCAATCTAACCAGCCCGGTTTTAAAAAAATTCGGCCAGGCCATCCGCCGCGTGCTCATCCAGGAACTGACTCAAGCAGGACTGACGCAAGTACAAGTAACCGCTAATGACCGCGGCGCTCTGGACTGCACCATTCGCGCCCGCATTTTAACAGCCATTGAGCGCGGCCTAACCAAGGAGGAAAACTAAGATGCAACGATTGCGCAGATCTATGATGTTTATTCCCGGCAACAATCCCGGTATGTTGATCAATGCCGATATCTATGGCGCGGATACACTGATTCTCGACGTAGAAGACTCCGTCGCCATCACGGAAAAGGACGCCGCCCGACACTTGGTGCGCCAGGCGCTTTTGCATGTTCCCTATACCCGCGAAGTGGCGGTACGCATCAACCACATTCAAACACCTTACGGATACAAGGATCTGGAAATGCTGCTGCCCGCCAAGCCGGATATGATTCGTCTGCCCAAGGCCGAATGCGCCGCCGACATTTTAGAAGTAGACGCCATTATTACCAAGGCGGAGAAAGACAACGGTTTTGCGCCCGGCAGTATCCGCCTCATGGCCGCCATTGAAACGGCTAAAGGAATTTTAAAGGCCTATGAAATCGCCAGCGCCAGCACGCGCATGGAAGCCCTGGCCATTGGCGGTGAGGACTTTTTGGCAGATCTCAAAACCTCCCGCACCCCGCACGGCGGCGAATTTTTCGTAGCCCGCAGTCAAATCGTCTTAGCGGCCCGCGCCGCCGGCATTCAAGCGATTGACACGGTCTTCGCCTGCGTAGACGATACCGAAGGATTCCAGCGCGAGACTAGGCAGATCTACGAATTGGGCTTTGACGGCAAATCGGTAATCCATCCGCGGCAGATTGCGTTGGTCCATGATATTTTCACGCCTACAGCACAGCAAATCGACAAAGCCGAACGCATCCTAGCCGCCTATGAAGACGCGCTGTCCAAAAAATCCGGTGTTATCGCTCTGGACGGCAAAATGATCGACGCCCCAGTGGTAGCCCGCGCCCAGCGTGTTCTGGCCTATGCCAAAACCACCAGTCAACAAGGAGGATCCCGGCAATGAAAAACGCAGTAAACCGCGAAATTCCAGCTACCATCCCTGGTCTAAAACAAATCATTCCGTACCAAGGCCCCTTCGCGCTGCAACCAGAAGGACGGCTTGCAGGAACGCGCATCCGCGCGATGCGTCCTAAAAACGATAAAGTTCTGCCTTCTTTAAAAGCGGCTCTTGACGCGGGCAACCTAAAAGACGGCATGACCATTTCGTTCCACCACCATTTTCGCAACGGCGACTATCTGCTCAATGAAATCGTAGCGCTGCTGGCCGCCCGCGGTCTAAAGGACCTGACCCTGGCGCCCAGCTCCCTCAATACCATTAACGAAGCCATCATTCCTTATATCGAGCAAGGTGTCATCACCGCCATTGAAACCAGCGGCGCTCGCGGTAAATTAGGCGCTTTTTTGACCCAGACAAAGCTCTTGAAAAAGCCGGTTATTATCCGCTCGCATGGCGGACGCGCCCGCGCTATTGAGTGCGGCGACCTGCACATTGACGTGGCCTTTATCGGAGCGCCGGCCAGCGACACCTACGGCAATCTCAGCGGTCGCCTTGGCCCTTCCGCCTGCGGCAGCCTCGGCTACGCTATGGTAGATGCCGCCTACGCGGACAAGGTCATTGCCATCACCGATCATTTGGTTCCGTATCCGTTAATGCCCGCGAGCATCCCGCAAACCCAGGTAGACTACATCGTCGTCACTGATGCTGTCGGCGATCCGCGCGGCATCGCTTCCGGCGCGCTGCGCATCACCAAGGATCCCAAGGAGCTGCTTATCGCCCAATATGCCGCCGGCGTCATTGAACATTCCGGCGTTTTCAAACAAGACTTTTCTTTACAGCTTGGCAGCGGCGGCGCTTCATTAGCGGCGGCGCAATTTCTCAAGGAAAAAATGCGCCAACAACAGATTACCGCTTCCTTCGGCGTCGGCGGCGTCACCGCGCCTTTTGTGGAAATGCTCGAAGAAGGCCTGCTGGGCGCGATTTACGACGTGCAGAGCTTTGATATCCCTTCCATTCAATCTTTGCAGAATAATCCTCGCCATGCGGAAATGTCCGCTTCGTTCTATGCCAATCCCCATAACGCAGGGGCTGTCGTCAACCAACTGGACGTCGTTATCCTCAGCGCCACCGAAGTGGACACAGCTTTCAACGTCAATGTCATCACCGATTCCAACGGTCAGATTATGGGCGCTTCCGGCGGACACAGCGATACAGCAGCCGGTACTTCGCTGGCTATTGTCGTAGCACCGCTCTTGCGCGGCCGTCTGCCCATGGTGCTGGATAAAGTCCAAACCGTTGTTACCCCTGGGGAAACCGTGGATGTCATCGTTACCGAACGCGGCATCGCCGTCAATCCCTTGCGGCGCGATCTGAAAGAAAACTTGGCCCAGAGCGGCCTGCCTCTGGTCGAAATTGAAGACCTGCATCGTCTGGCAGCTTCCTTTACCGGCGAAGCCGAGCCTCTGGAAGTCAGCGACGACGTGGTTGGCGTTGTGGAGTATCGCGACGGCAGCATTATTGACGTGATCCGCAGACCCATGTGATAAAAAAGATTGGCAACTACTGCGCAAGACCCTCCTTGTCGCTGCCATAGTTACCATGTTCATGCTACTATTTTAAACAAGGAGTGACTCCCCAATGATTAAACTGATTTCCGAAGGAACCTACCTGCTTCAAGGGCAAGTGCTGGCGCCAATTTCTCAGCCGGCTGCTGCCACCCAGCAGGAAGTAGCGAAAAAAGGACTGCCCCCGGTAGACGAGAGCGCGTTTTTACCGGCAGACGCCCGCAAGCAGACTATGGCGCACCAAATTTTACAAAGCCATAATGCTAAAGCAAGCCAAGACCAGCTGCACTTGCGCTTTGACGCCATTGCTTCGCATGACATTACCTATGTCGGCATCGTTCAAACAGCGATGGCCAGCGGCCTCCAGGAGTTTCCCCTACCGTACATCCTTACCAACTGCCACAATACATTGTGCGCCGTAGGCGGCACCATCAACGAAGACGACCATCTTTTCGGCCTGTCCGCGGCCAAACGCTTCGGCGGCATCTATGTGCCGGCACATCAGGCTGTTATCCACCAATACGTCCGGGAAACCGCCACACGCTGCGGCGGCATGATTCTTGGCTCAGACAGCCATACCCGCTATGGCGCGCTGGGTACCTTGGCCATGGGCGAAGGCGGTGGCGAGCTGGTCAAGCAGTTGCTCAGCCAGACGTATGATGTCGCTCCGCCGGAGGTTATTGCCGTATACCTCGATAATGCTCCTATCCTTGGCGTTGGCCCTCAAGACGTAGCTTTGACGCTCATCGGCGCCGTCTTTGAAAGCGCCTTTGTTAAAAATAAAATTCTCGAATTCGTTGGCCCCGGCGTAGCTTCTCTTTCAATGGACTTTAGAAATGGCATCGACGTCATGACCACGGAAACCACTTGTCTTTCTTCGATCTGGGTCACCGATGAAAAAACCAAAGGCTGGTATGATGCGCACCATCGCGGCGAACACTACCGCCCACTAATCCCAGGTGAAGTCAGCTACTACGACGGCGCGGTCTATCTGGACCTAAGCACCGTACGGCCAATGATAGCCTTGCCCTTCCACCCCAGCAATACCTATGCCATTGAAGACTTCAATCAAAACGCCCTGGACATTCTCCACACCGTCGAAGAAAACGCCAAAGAACAGCTTGGCATTGCCAACCTTAACTTGGCAGGCAAACTCAGCCAGGGCCGTCTGCAAGTCGAACAAGGCCTCATCGTCGGCTGCGCCGGAGGCACCTTTGAAAACATTGCTGCCGCTACCGACATTCTCCAAGGCCGCTCCGTCGGCTGCGGCGAGTTTACGCTGGGCGTCTATCCTTCCAGTCAACCAGTGGGCTTAGAACTGCTGCGTCAAGGATGCACAGAAAAATTGCTGCAAACAGGCGCCATTTGGCGTACCGCTTTTTGCGGACCTTGCTTCGGCGCCGGTGATACACCAGCCAGTCAGGGACTATCCCTGCGTCACGCCACGCGTAATTTCCCACACCGCGAAGGCTCTAAGCCAGGAGAAGGGCAAATTTCTTCGGTGGCGCTTATGGACGCCCGCTCCATCGCCGCTACGGCCCTCAACCAAGGCCGCCTTACAGCAGCAACGGAAATCGACTATACGCCAGCCGTTCGGGAATACCATTATGACGACAGCTCCTACCAAAACCGTGTTTACCAAGGCTTTGGGAAAGCCCAGACCGAGCACGCCCTGCGCATGGGACCTAATATCAAGCCCTGGCCGGTCATGGACGCGTTGCCGGAAAATGCGCTTATCCAGCTGGCCGCCGTCATTCACGATCCGGTCACAACAACGGACGAGCTGATTCCTTCCGGGGAAACCTCTTCGTTCCGCTCCAACCCTGAAGGCTTGTCGCAATTCACGCTCTCTCGCAAAGACCCGGCCTATGTAGGCCGCGCCAAAGCCGTGCGCACCTTAGAAGGACAGCGCAAAGCTTGGTTGGCGGACCCAGACGCGCAAACAACAGAGCTAGACACCGTCTTGAAGCGACTGCAACAAGCAGGCCACAGCACTAACGACTCGCAGGATCTTCTGCGTACTACCAGCCTTGCCAGCGGCATCTTTGCGCGCCGTCCCGGCGACGGCTCCGCCCGTGAGCAGGCAGCTTCGTGCCAGCGCGTACTTGGCGGCCTCATCAATATTGCGTTGGCTTACGCTACCAAGCGCTATCGCAGCAACGTCGTTAACTGGGGCATGGTTCCTTTTCTCATGGATGAAAAAGACTGCCAATGTTTCGCCGCAGAAGACTATCTTTTTCTGCCCGGCCTGCGCACAGCCATTGCCAGCGGCGCTGCTGAAATCACCGGACAGGTGCTGAAAGCAGACGGATCGGTTCTGCCCCTTACGCTGCGTATGCAAGACCTCACTGCCGATGAGCGCGACATTCTTCTTGCGGGCTGTTTGATTAACTACTATGCTGGTAAAAAGACTCGCTAAAATCAGCTCATCCCCAACAGCCACTAGCCTCGCCTAAATTTCCTGATATTCCTATTTTTAGGTATACCGTATACCAATGAAAAATGGAGGAAAAGAAATGAGCGTTTTACACGGAAAAAGCTGGTACAAATGGGTCGTCCTGATTGTGTGCATTTTGATTTATTCCGGCGGCAATCTGGTACGCTGGAATTACACAGGCATCTCCAGTTATTTAGTCGCCGAATGGGGCATCGGCAAACCGGAAATCGGCCTTATGGGAGCCGCTTACTTTTACGCCTACGCCTTAGGACAAAGCCCTTGGGGCTCTCTGACCGACTTATGGGGCGGACGAAAAGTCATCCCTATCGGCATCGGCATTACGGGTTTCTTTTTCTGCCTCTTCGCAGTTGCCGACAGCTACAACCAAGCCCTAGTCATCCGCACCTTGATGGGCTTTGTCGGCGCGGCCACCTTTATTCCCTGTATGGCGATTTTGACCCGCTGGTTCTCAAAAAAAGAACGCGGCCTGACGCTGAGCCTATTCTCCGGCTTGGGCGCCGGCATGGGCGAAGTATGGTCCTTTTTGCTGATGCCGCTGATTTCTTTATATATGGCTGGCGGCAACAGCATTTTCGGCCTGCAGTCCTGGCGAGCCTCTACGCTGTTGATGACCTTTGTGGTCGCCTTGATTGCCCTCATCAGCTACTGGGGCATTCGCTCCGATCCGTCGGAACTGGGCCTGCCTTCGGTACAGGAAAAAGAGGATAAAACCCAAACAACCGCCACAAAATATAAGGATGTTGTTCTCACTGCCTTGAAAGAACCTGCTTTCTGGGTTATCTCCCTTGTCAACCAAGGCTTTATCGTCAGCTTACGCCTGGTTCCCGGCTGGCTGGCTATCTATGCCGCTACCTACTACGCGCAAACAGCGAATTTAAGCAAGGCCGAAGCCATGGTGGCCGGCGGCGTCATGGCCAGCGTCTGCGTAGCCGGACGCATCATCGGCTCACCGGTGCTGGCTAAGCTGTGCGACTATTTTCTGGCCAATTACAAGCTGCCCCGCATGGCCTTTGTCAGCTTGACCCTATGCCTTCTGTTCATTTGCCAGTTCATCCTTACTATTGCCGTACCCAACGCCATTTTCTTGGGTGTTCTTTCCTTTGTATTAGGGGCTCTTATCAACAGCTACACCCTGACCTATGCGGCGGTAACGGAAATTTGGTCTATTAAGGCAGGCGGCGCACTGATGGGCGTCGTAAATATGATAGGCCAGCTCATCGGCGCTACAGCGTTAGCTCTCAGCGGCTTCATGGCCGCCCATTTCTCCCTTGTCGGCGGCGGCTACCATATGGAATTCCGCGGCATCTGGTACTTAGGCATGGTTTGCGCCTTTGTTTCCATCTGCACTTCGCTCTTTGCGGTTTACCGCGAGAAAAGAGCCATCCGGGAGCAAGAAAACAATATCGCTTGAGGAGGCTAAACGTATGTATGAATCCTTGTTAAAAGACGTTATTGATATTCATATCCACACCTCTCCCGATGTCCGGCAACGCCGCTTAAATGACATCGAGCTGGCAACGGAAGCCAAGCGCGTAGGCGCTCGGGCCATCGTCATCAAGTCTCATGTAGTTCCTACCATGGACCGCGCCGCCATCGCAGAAAGCGTCGTCCCCGGCATCCGCGTTTTCGGCGGTCTGACCCTGAACGCTCATGTAGGCGGCCTCAATCTTCTCGCCGTAGAAACCGCCTTGAAAATGAACGCTAAATTCATCTGGCTCCCTACCTCGTATGCCGCCAACGAACGCAGCCGCATTAACGCAACGGACGGTGTCGAGGTCGTAAAAGACGGCAAAGTCGTCCCTGTACTGCGGGACATTTTCAAACGAGTCGCCGCCGCAGATGTGGCACTCTGCACCGGCCATTCTACGCCTAAAGAAACACAGCTTATTGTCGAAGAAGCAAAAAAACAGGGCGTTAAAAAAATCATCGTCAACCACCCCGAATGGCGATCTGTTGACATGTCTCTCGCAGAACAGCAGAGTCTAGTTTCCGAAGGCGTTTATTTTGAACGCTGCTACGCCCGCGCCTTAGGAGGCGGCCAATACGATAAAAACTTCCAGCGAAACCTGGAAGCCATCGAAAAAATCGGCTACCAATCCACCATTATCGCCACCGACGGCGGCCAAGTAGAAAACCCGCTCTGGAGCGAAGCCCTGGGCGAGTATCTGGAGTTTCTACTAAAAGCCGGCATCTCCCAAGAGCAGCTCAACCATATGAGTAAACACAATCCGGCTGTGATTCTGGGCTTGGAATAAAAAGCACGAAGCGAATAAGAAAACCTAAAAAAGCGCCCCCTGCCTAACGGCAGAGGGCGCTTTCCTGTTTCTCTTATACTTTGAAGCGGCTTACCGCCACTTGCAGTTCTTCTGCCAAATGAGCCAAGGAGCGGCTGGAGGAAGCAATCTCTTCCATGGAAGCCGCCTGCTCTTCGGTGGCCGCCGCCACGGTCTGGGTCTGTTCCGCCGTATCGCGGCTGACTCGCTGCATATCATCCACAGCGTGAACGATGCGGCCACTGCCACTTACCGTCTGCTCGATAGCCGCCGTAATAGCCGCCACTTCTTCGTTAGCCTTGCGAATGAGACCGACGATTTCTTCGAAGGCCGCCCCGGCCTGGCCAGCGACAACGGTGCCTTCCTTGACCTCGGCAGTTCCCTTATTCATGGCTTCTACCGCGCGCCCTGTCTCGCCTTGAATCTCGCCAATGAGAGAAGCAATGCGCCCGGCGGCTTCCTGGCTTTGTTCCGCCAGCTTGCGCACTTCGTCCGCCACTACTGCAAAGCCACGGCCTTGTTCGCCCGCCCGCGCGGCTTCAATCGCCGCGTTCAAGGCCAAGAGGTTGGTCTGTCCAGCGATACCGCTGATAGTATCCACAATCTGGCCGATTTCCTGGGAGCGCTCGCCCAGCTTGGCCACAACCTGCGCCGAATGCGTCACCGTCGTATCGAGAGCCTGCATCTGACGGATGGCTTTGCCGATGGCTTCGCCGCCCGTCTCGGCCGCCTGAGACGTCTTTTCTACCGACTTGCGCACTTCACCAGCCCGTTGCGACGCTCCGGCCAATTCTTTCGCCAGCGCATCCACTTCCGTTGTGGCTTCCCGCGCCACCGTCAGCTGCCGATCAGCACCGCCGGCTACTTCGGTTACGCTGCCTGCTACCTGCTGCACGGCATGGGCCGCCTGCTCGGCACTGGCTGTCAGTTCTTCACTGGCTGCTGCCACCTGCTGGGATTCACGCTGCACCTGCACTACCAAATCGCGCAGCTTACCGCTCATGTCAGCAAAGCTTCCAGCCAGCTGCCCCAGTTCGTCCTGCGACTGCACCGCCACTTCCTGACTGCGCAGATCCCCTGCGGCAATGTGCTCTGCCGCGTCACGCAACTTGAGTATGGGCGCTACAAAGCGCTTGCTGATAACCGCCGCTACGCCAACGGCCAAGAGCAGACAGAATAAGCTCAGGCCCAGCATGACATAGCTCAAGTGCCGCACTTCGGCCGTAGCTTCATCCATGGGCGCCGTAATGACCATCATCCACTTTTGTCCGCCAACCAGTTCTATCGGCTGGTAGACAGCAATCTGAATTTTTCCATCCGCAAAGGTATACTCGCCGCGCACGCCGTCGTTTTTCTCCAATGCCGTCTTAAACAGCTGGATCATCCGATCATCCAGGGTATTTATCGGCAGTTTGAGCTCCGGATTGACATCTTTTTGAGCCACATTAAGCTTACCCGCCAAATCCGGCCGCTTAGGATGCGCTAGGATCATGCCGCTGTCATCCGCCAAAAAAGCATAACCAGTATCCTTAAACTTAACCTGCTTTAATACATCATTCAATTTTTCCAGCGACAAAGTCCCCGCCAAGACAGCTTTCAGACCGCCGTCCTTATTAAAAACCGGCACGGCGATTACGACTGCCAGCTTGCCCGTAGAGCGGGAAACGATCATATCTGATATATAGGTTTTTTTAGTTTCCAAGACTTTTTTGAAATAAATCCGATCCCCCAACGAATCCGGTTTACCGTCCATGCGCAACGAGGAGCCGTCTAGCCGCACATAGCTAAGCATCTCAAACAATTTCAAGCGTTTGTCCGTTTCCGCTAAAGACGCGGTCAAAGCCGCATTATCCTCGCTATCACGCATACGTTGAATGCTCGCCAAATCCTCCAAACGGAGAATGGCCTCTTTTGTGAAAAATTCCGTTTGCAGCGCATAATGGTCCGCCAAAGCGTACGCTGTTTCGTCCACGCTGTCAGAAAGAGCTCCCTTCGCTTGCCAATAACTAGTTACTCCCAATAAAAGCAGAGCCACCACTACCAATCCCGCCAAGGCCAGTGTTAAACGTGTTTGAATGCTGTTGCTGCTAATTTTCATATGGCCTCCTTTTGAAGCTCTTCCATCGCTTCTTTGTTTTTATTTTCCCACACATTCCCGTTCGGGAGGAATATTCTTTCTATTTAATTTTATCATATTTACGCTTATTCCTACTAGTCCTCAAGTCCTCTTCTAGGGGCTAACTTTGTCATGTTATGCCACCATATTATTTGCGTTGTTTACTAAAGCATACAATTAGCCGGTTATGACGAACACAACAGAGAAAAGCCCGTACCGTTATGGTACGGGCTTGGAAACAGAATAGGTGGCTTAACGGCCTCTCGCCAACTGCTCGAGTTTGGCGATGCGGTCGCCGGTAGCAGGATGGGTGGAAAAAAGGCTCATAAACCACTGGCCACCGCCGGCAAAAGGATTGATGATAAACATATGCGCTGTAGAAGGGCTAGCTTCCGGCATCGTTCTATGCTTAGCATAATACTCGATCTTGCGCAGCGCTTCCGCCAACGCCAGGGGATTGCCGCAAAATTCAGCGCCTTTTGCGTCGGCCCCGTATTCCCGGGTGCGGCTGATGGCCAGCTGAATAATGGTCGCCGCCAAGGGCGCCAAAATAATCATGAACAAAGAACCAACCAGGCCGCCAGCGCCTTCTTCTTCGTCATCACTGCGGCCAAAACCGCCCATGATAGCTCCCCATTGGGCGATATTGGCGATCATGGTGATCGTTCCGGCAATACCGGCTACAATAGTGCTGATCAAGGTGTCTCGGTTTTTGATGTGCGCCAGTTCATGCGCCAAAACGCCTTCCAGTTCCTCTGTACTCAGCGCCTGCATAATCCCAGTTGTTACCGCCACTACGCCATGCTCTGGATCGCGGCCCGTCGCAAAAGCGTTGGGCGCCGCTTCATTGATAATATATACTTTGGGCATCGGCATCTGCGCCGCCTGCGCCAGCTTGGACACGGAATGAACTAAGCCAGGAGCTTCCTGCATGGTCACTGGCTGCGCACCATACATTTTCAACACAATCTTATCGCTGTACCAGTAGCTGAAGAAGTTCATACCCATCGAGATGATAAACATCAGCATCATGCCGCCATTGCCGCCTACGGCCTTGCCCATGAACATCAAAATTCCGGTCAGCCCCGCCAATAAAAGAGTGGTTTTAAACATACCCATTCTATTCTATTCTCCTTTTTCATCATTTTTAGATTTTATTTCAATTCTTCCTTTTTTACAGGTACAGGCATCGTCTGTGGCCGACGCAGGTAATGCATACCAAAAGCGCTGCCAAAAACAACCGCCATAAGCGCGAAGAACACGCCGTGTTCCATTTCGTAGCCAGCAGAGGAGGCCATCATTTTAGCGCCAATCACGCCAATCAAGACATACGCCGTACCCTCCAGCTCCGGATAGCGGTCAATAAGGGTAATAAAGAACTGCGCCACGCCGCGCATCATCAACACACCCAAAATGCCGCCCAAGTACAGCACCCAAACTTGGTCGCTGACGCCGAAAGCCGCCAGTACGCTGTCAACGGAAAAGGCAATATCCATAACCTCTACAGCTACCACGGTACGCCAAAAACCAAAGCCTGCACAGCCGTCTGCGCTGGCTTCTTCGCCTTGCTTACGTTTCTTCCAAAAAAACGCTCCTGCCAAATATAACAAGTAGATCGCACCGATGAGCTTCACCCACCAGATTTTGATTAATACCGTTCCCATGGCAATCGCCACAAAACGAAAGGCGTACGAGCCAAGTATACCATAAAAAAGAGCTTTTTTACGCTGCTCTTCCGGCAAATGCTTGACCATCATCGCCAACACCAACGCATTATCTGCCGACAACAACCCTTCTAATAAAACCAACGTTCCAATAATGCCCCAGTTGACCGGATTGGTTACCGCTTGCAACAGGGCTTCCATCGAAAATAACATTCCAAAGCTTTGCCATACTGCTTCCATTGCGCATTAGCTCCTTTCCGAATTTCTATAAATAGAATATCATGTGGTTTTTAAAACTACAAGTATTTTTTATTAAAACTATGTTAATTGTTTTTGAAAAGCATCTTTCTCTGTTTCTAACTTCCTTGACTCCTTGTTTTTAAAACCATATACTAAAATAGTATAGATAGTACTATGGAGGATCAATGCTATGCAAACATTACAAGAACGCCTTACGCGCTTACTAGAATGCCCTGATGCAAATTCTCAGTCTTTGCCGGATTTAGGACTGTATATGGATCAACTTTTATCCTTGGTCAACCGTCAGGCTACCAGCAACGATGACCTGTTAACACGTACCATGGTCAACAATTACACTAAAGATGGTGTTTTAGCTCGCAGCCAGCAGAAAAAATACCATCGCTACCATATTTTACTGCTAACATTGCTAAGCAAACTCAAGCAAGTCCTTTCCATCCAGGAAATCAAAGCTCTCTTTAACCCCGTGCTGCGCAATATTGACTCACCCCACGACGACATTCTCCCCCTAGAAGAGGTATATGATCTTTTCACCGAACTGAAAGCTGCCGACTTGCAGGCCTTCTGCGACGAAGCCCAGGCCAGCAGTCGGCGTCTGAAGGAACGGTTGACGCATATTGAAGATGCCGAGTCCAGGGTGGCCTTAGAACGCTTTTTGACAGTGTTACTTTTAGCCGCGCAGGCGGAATTTGCCCGCCGGGCCGCCAAAGAACTGATTGCAGATTATTTCATGGAGAAACCGGAGAGCGGAGTTGAACAGGAGTAAAGGGAGTAGATGGAGTAAAGAGAGGGAACGAATGAGTCTACGGTGGCCGTGACTGTATTTGAGACTTTTATTGGAGCAAGACGGTCCGCAGGACGAAAAAATTGGCTAAGGCGGATCAAAGTTTCTCCTGCTTGAGCGCAGCGAGTTAAGAAACTGCCGATTTAGCCAGCTTTTTCGAGGCGCGCGTAAATCTTGTCTCAAATACAAGGACGGCGTCGATTTCATCCAAAGCCTCTTGGTTTTCCAGCCATAAACACTTAGAACTTATAATGTAAAGACAAAAGGCGCTTGCAGCCAAATCACTGCAAGCGCCTTTTTCGCTTTTCCTACAAAACTTACCGGAAAATGTTCACAACCCGGGACACGGTGTCTACGGTATCGTTGACAGAGGAATTTCCGCCATTGCTGCCGGAACCGCCGCTAACCAAGCTGCCCGCTCCAATGCTATCGCTGCCCGGATATACCCGCAGGGTTCCTGTAATCGACTGTGTGTGCAAGGAACCTCCAAAAGAATACACCTTATCTACCGTCCGTTTGCTGCCGCCGGCAGCTACGGTCAACTTGCCGTCTTTCACATTTAAAACGAGTGGTGTGCTTTTCACAATACTTACATTAATAAGCCCTTTGTTGCGCAAAGACACGCTCAGCATATGCGTAGTAAGAGAATCGCCATTATAGGCGCCGCTGACGACCACTTGCAACTCTTCTTTGCCATTATCGGTCTCAATATCCACACGCATGACTGCACCGCCGCCCCAGATATTAGCAAGCTGTGTTAACTCCAATCGCGCTTCACCTGGCTCATCCATAAAATTATAGTCAAAAATATTCACATTGTTATCTGCTTGAATATCTACCGTCTGCAACGGTTCCACCACCGGCGCCGCCGAAGCCACGCTGCCAATTAACAATAACGAAAATACCAAAAAAACCAACTTTTTTTTCACCTTACCGCCTCCTTTTATTAAATGAAATTATTATACATGTCGAAATCATGTTTAATTTTACATTTTATCCCTTCTTATTACAATAGGCCGAAAGACGGGTTTCTTTATCACCCGTCCTTCGGCCTAAATGCTGCCTATTTCATTTTCTACTACCCATGAATTAAAGTGGGGAGACAACGCACGCACACCCAGGTGCTTTCTCCTTTGTACTTCATGGGCAGCAAGGGCCGTTGTTCTTCCGATATATCGCACAGAGAGCATTGCATCAAATGATGGAACTCAGGACGCTGGGCAACCGCTTTTTTGTGCTCCTGCACCGCCTCTTCATCAAAATCGACTGCCTCCCTCTCTTCTAGCGTCAACGCTCCAGTCGGGCAGGCGCCGATGCAAAAACCGGCTCCATCGCAAAGTTCATCCCGCAATACCTTCGCCTTGCCGTTCACCACTTCGATTGCCGCTTCGGCGCAAGGCGATACGCAACGCCCGCACCCATTACACAAGGTTTCATCAATACGAATCATCTTCCGTTTAGCCATCTTTGCAGCCTCCTTTGAATATTGTCGAATCTTTTTTTACAGCAGGAAAAACATCCGTATATATCGAAATTCCCATATAACATTAACAGAATTATCAGGTTTTTGTTTGGTATCTGATCTTCATGACACAACGATTCCAAAAGGAGGAATGCCTCATGAATCTGTTCGATTCCCAAGCAGCCTCCGCTTTGCGCAAAGCCGCCTTTCACTGCGGCTTAAACCACACCGATATTCACTCGTTGTCCACAGAATTGCGAGCCTGCTTGCACAGTTGCACGCATCTTCTAACCCATTTGCTGCTTTATGACACCTCCAGACCGCTTTCTTTAGCGGCTGCTTTGCCGCTGGCGTTCGGCTATGCCTTCACCAGAGGCATCGAAGGCGCTCTCTTGTGGCAAGCGGAACGCCTGGACGACCTGGAACCGCTCGCGGCTGTGGAGCTTTGGCGTGGTCATCGACAGGGCCTAGGCGACGCGTCTTTGGATGCATTGATCGAGAATGCCTACCCTGGCAGCACACTGTTTTTTGCCGCTTTTGCCGACTGGGCTACCACCTGCGACGATACCTACTGCGCCACCTATTTTGAAGAAGAGCTCGCTTCTTCCCTCTTTTTCACGTCATTCATCGGCGCCAGCCTAGTGCTGCGCCAGCAAACCGAGCCGCAGTGGCTGCACTAAGATACGTAAAATTAAACAAGAGTAGAGGGAGTAAAGGGAGTAAAGGGAGGGTCCGAATGAGGGCTACGGAATACGTTTTATTCGGATTCCGTCACAAACCGTTCTAGGCGCACCTTGCCCACGGCTTTACAGACGGTCTCTGCCGCTTCTGCCGCTATGCAGCCCGGGCGATGCACATCCCATGGGAAAAATACAGCGTACATGCCAGGAGCCAAAACCAAAGAACTCTCCTGCACGCCTTCATGGTAAAAGATCAAATCCCGTTCTTCCAGCTCAATACTGCTTTCCTCATGCTCGTCTGTCAGCGGCTCCGCACCGATCACTTCGCGCCCAAAAGGCACATACTGAATATCCACATAGGCTTGATGCGACTCCGGCTGCTTTTCTGCGGCCGGAGCTGTTTTATAGTGCTGCACCCCGACATAAACCTCTGCGCCTTCCAGCTCATAACGGCCATCTTCCAAGCGGCTCCAATCAGCTGCCGCCATCCAATCCAGCACTTTGACTACCTCTGTCGGCAGCCATTGCCGATCTTGCTCTAAGTAACGCATATGCCCTACAATCATGCTTTTAAACCTCCTATAAGCGTTTTCTCTCTTCAGCTTACGTGATGACCTCGCCGCCGTCAATACAAGGCCTTTTTTCCTTCTAGCAACGCCATAGTTTCGCTAGGACTATTTTTGCAAAAATCAAATAGTCTTGCAATTTATGTATACTGTGTTTTTCACTTGTAGGCATTTGTATTTTTTGGTTTCTTTTGGTATTCTGTCAGAAGTATATTCTATAATTTATAGTTTATTTTTTAAATGTGTAAGCCCTCATTTGTAAAGGAGGTTCTATTATGTCCTATTTTCGTTCTCTACATGTACAGGTCCTTTTATCGATTGTCATCGGTATTGCTTTAGGGCATTTTTCGCCAGAATGGGGAGAAGCGATGAAGCCTTTGGGCGACGGCTTCATTAAATTGATTAAAATGATTATTGCCCCCATCATTTTCTGTACTATTGTCACCGGCATCGCCGGTATGGACGACATGAAAAAAGTAGGCCGCGTAGGAGCAAAAGCGCTCCTTTATTTCGAAGTCGTTACCGTCTTTGCTTTGATTCTCGGTCTTTTTGCCGTCAACTGGATGGCCCCTGGTCAAGGCATGAATGTGGACGTAGCTTCGCTGGACGCTAAAGCCGTCGCCTCCTACACCACCGCCGGCGCTGCGCAGGCCCATAGCACACAGGATTTCTTCTTGAATCTCATTCCTTCCACCGTTGTTGACGCCTTCGCCAAGGGAGATATTCTTCAAGTACTGTTGGTCTCGCTGCTCTTCGGCTGGGCCCTGTCCTCCATGGGCAAAGAAACCCGTCTTTTCACGTTGATTACTGAACTGTCTCACTGCCTCTTCCGCCTCGTGGATCTGATTATGCGTCTGGCCCCTATCGGCACCTTTGGCGCTATGGCCTTCACCATCGGCAAGTACGGCATTGCTTCCTTGCTCCCTTTGGGCGAGCTGCTTTTATGCTTCTTTGCTACCTGTACGCTCTTTGTTATCTTTATCTTTGGCCCTATCGCCTACTGGGCCGGCATCAATCTCTTCTCTTTCCTTTCTTATATCAAAGAAGAGCTGCTTATTGTGTTCGGCACGGCGTCTTCGGAAAGCGTGCTGCCGAAAATCATGGAAAAACTGGAAAACATGGGCTGCGGCAAGTCCATTGTCGGTCTAGTTATCCCTACAGGGTATTCCTTCAATTTGGACGGCACCTCCATTTACCTCACTATGTCCGCCATTTTTGTCGCCCAAGCCACCAACAGCGACTTATCTTTAACCCAGCAGCTGACTATTTTAGCTGTATTGCTGCTCACCTCTAAAGGCGCTTCCGGCGTAACCGGCAGCGGTTTCATCGTCCTAGCGGCCACCTTATCCGTTATCCCTGGCATTCCCGTTGCCGGCTTGGCGCTTATCTTCGGCATTGATCGTTTCATGTCGCAAGGGCGCGCTCTCACGAATCTCATCGGCAATGGCATTGCCACGGTTGTCATCGCTAAATGGGAAAACGAATTTGATTCTAGCAAGCTGGAAGAGCTGCGCCAACGGCGAGCCCATCCAGAGCTAGTTGAGGAGCGGCAATCCGCCTAAACTAGACGACAAAAAAGAGAGGCCCCTATTCGCAGCTGCGAATTAGGGCCTCTCTTTTTTATACAGCGTCAGCAACTAAAGGACGTTGAGCATCCTTCAAAGCCGCGTAGCTCTGTGTATTCTCTGTTTCCCAAACAATGCTCTTCGCTTTGGCAAAGCCATTAAAGGTCGTGGCGGAAGCCGACGTATACGCGCCGCAGTCCGGCACAAGAATCAAATCGCCTTCCTCCAATGCCGGTGCATTATGCCCCCGGTAGAGAATGTCCAACGAATCGCAGCTAGGCCCGGCAAAGGTAGCCGGATGCTGCTCGCCGCCTTTAAAATAAACAAATTCGTAATTCCAATGGTCGAAGAAAATGCCGGAAAACGAGCCATACACGCCTTCGTCCAGGAAGTACCATACTTGCTCATCCCGATTTTTAACGCCGATAACCTGGGTTATCAGCTGCACCGCCGTGCCGCAGAGAAAACGTCCCGGCTCGGACCAAAGCTCGGTATCGGGAAACCATTCATCAACGTATTTCTGGATGGTTTCTGTCATTTCATCCAAATTGATGTCCTGACCGGTTATGGGTATCGGAAACCCGCCTCCAATATCCAAGGTGGTCAAGTGCATGCCTTCTTCCGCCGCCAGGTCAAAAAGATCCCGGCATTGCTTAAGAGCGCGTACATAGGCGTCCGCCGTAGCAGACTGGCTGCCCACATGGAAGCAAAGCCCCTTCACGCACAAGCCCTTGTCCCGGGCCCGGCGCAACAGCTCCAATGCTTCGCCAACAGAGGCGCCAAATTTTTTATTCAAATCCACCAGCGCCTCGGGGTTTTCCACCCGTACCCGCAGGAGCACTTCGCCCCTGGGAATCACCGCGGCCATCTTGTCCACCTCGCTGGCGCTGTCGTAAGTAAATCTATGAATACCCAGGCGTTTCGCCGTTTCCAAACCTTCTGCCGTCTTTACGGGATTGGCATATACCATCCTCGCAGCAGCAATGCCCATCGCTGTGAGCGCTTCCATCTCGCCTGCCGAGGCGACATCGAAACAAGATCCCAGATCGGCCAACGTCCGGACAATATGTTCGTCAGGATTGGCTTTCATTGCATAGTGCACCTCAACGCGGGGCAGCTTTCGCTTCAAGTATTGGTAATTTTCCATTACCCTCTTGGTAGACACCACCAATAACGGGGTGCCATGCTCCTTAGCTAAGGCTTTTGCTTCTTCTTCTGTCAATCGGATTTGCGCGTTCATATCCCTCTCCCTTCTTTGTGACGGTCTTTAGGCCTAATGGCCGGTTTCCCTGCCGTCACCGTTGTTCTAGGACCAAGATGATTGTATCACGCACGCTGCAAAGTGCAAGTAATTTTTACCTGTCAAAAAATATTTTTTTGCGGCATAACCATCACACAATGTACTAGAGCAACTAAAGAAGGGTAAAGCTGATAAGAGATTCGAGGTTTTTAACAGGAACCACGGTGAAAACGAGCCCCTGCTTCTGCTACCGTTGCGCAGCGCTAAGTTTCTCCACAAGATCAATTGACTCCGCCACCCCTGTTTTTTCGCGATTATTCCCTGCTTGCTCCGGGTCTTCTCTTTGCATAACGATTTGTTGCGCTTCTTCTTGTGGAGCCGCCAGGACTGGGCCTGCAATAATCACTCCACCCAAAGCCATTACCGAAAAAACGCAAGCGCGCCATTTCTTTTTCATAATAAATTACCTTCTTTCATAATTATCTATCACAAGTATCATTTCATGTCCTCTGCAAACCGCCGCCACTTCATTTATGCGCTACGGCTTTGCCATAGTCGAATTTGCGCTCCAGCTCTTCCGTAAGAGCCAAGATTATACCCACTGGCTTTTCTATATACCGTCTATTTTTATGAACTAAAAAACTGCTTAAGAAGCCTATGGCCATACCTCCCAGCACATCGCTTGGATAATGTACGCCTGCATAAACCCGCGACAAGGCCATCAGCACCGCCAAGACGAGGAAAACCTTGCCCTTGCGTGAAAAACCGCACCAGAGGCTTGCGGCGATAGACATACTGCCTGCAGCATGATTGCTAGGAAACGAAGCCTCCGAGGTAACCGAAACCAATCTCTGCACGGCATGGTCAACATATGGACGGCTGCGAAACCACAGCAGGCCTAGCACATGATTGACTCCCAAGGCGAGAAACAATGAGGCAAATCCATATAGGACCTGCTTGCGGTTCTCTCTCTTCTCTGCCAAGGTTTTTCCCGAAAACCACAAAGCTAGTAAATAAGCGCCAAACAGCAGGGGCCCATAGGTTGAAAAAGCAGCAACAACCGCATCCAGCCATCTCACATGGCCAGCCAGGCCATTGATAAAAAACAAAAGTTCCAGATCGTACTGCATTGTCTCTTCCTTCCAGTTTATTGCTTGCGCTTTACTTATAGACGCATACGCTGCTCTGTTTCTTTATGATGATGCTCCTGTTCTTTATCATGATCGCTGTTTTTCAGTTGTGAAAACTTGGCATAGAGAATGTCACCTTGCAGGTTCTTTTGGATTTTAATGCGATCGCCTACTTTAATATCCGCCGCTAGCACCGGCGCGCCTGCCAGGTCTATGGTTTGCGCTCTAAAAAAGTTGCTCACCGTGATTTGGCTGCCGTCAACAGCAGTCACAACGCCTTTCACTTGAAACATCGCCTGCGCCCCCACAAAAAGCATTCCCAAAAACACCGCTAAAAGCACGCCGTTTCTGATTTTTTTCTTATTCGCACTACAGAACGTTTTTATTGCCTCACCCATTTTGCTAAACATATTGAATGCCTCCCTTATTTTTCTTTCCACCGCTATCGTACGTCTTCCACATTACACTCGCCTTAGACGAATATTAGAATTAGATTAAAATGGTTATAACCCAAAAAAGCAGCGCCCGCAAAACTGCGGGCGCTGCTGCGCTCATCTATCTCTAAATTTGATTTCAGTGTTACTTTTACTGCTGCAGAGTTCCTAATGCAACAGCCAGTGCCAGTCTCCCTCGCCGTCTCCTTTCTTTTTCTTTTCTATCTTCAAATAGCCTGCACGAAACCATACGCACCGCTATGCTTTGACTGCACTGCACTTTGAAAGTTACTTTTTACAATGATAGATAAAAGCAGGCGGAAAATTCAGCGGAACAAAGCTACTATGCACTTCTCTAAAATACTTTTTTAAAATGCTCTTCAGTTGCAAGGAATATTGAAAAGCAACAAAACTTCCATTCGGTTGCAGTGATTGACTTACAGCCAGCAGCACCTGATGCTGCTGCGCCCGGGGAAAAGCAGCAAACGGCAACCCCGAAATAATACAGTCGGCTTTAGGCAAGGCGAAGTATTGCAGCAAGGCACTCACGTCTTCCGCCTTTGCTCCGTAAAAAAAACTTGGATATAGCCGGCGCAGCTTTTCCCGCATTTCATAGTTTTGCTCCACTACTAAGGCTTGGCAAAATTTTTGTTTATGCTCGTCCATGTATTTCGTAAAAACGCCTGTTCCAGCCCCTAGTTCGACAATGGTTTCCATACGCCCCCAGGGCAGTCCGCTTAGCATCTTACGCGTTAAAAACTTCGAGCTGGGAGTAATGCTGCCAATTTTAGCAGGCTCCTCTAAAAAGCGAAGCATAAACTCCGCTCGTTCTGCAAGCAAACTCATCTTCATCGTCTCTTTCTTTACGCTCGCTGCGTTCTTCTCAAGTAACATAATAACCACCAAAGATTACACGCAGATTATATGGAGATTAGAATTGGATTAAAAAGAAAAACACCTCTTTCGTTTCAAGAAAAAACGTGGTTTTATATAGATAATACATGCTGCCCAAAACGGAGGTTACTAAAAATGACGCAACAGACACTCCATGTCTTAATTGTAGAAGATGAATGGAAAATTGCCCGCTTTGTACAATTGGAGCTGGAGCACGAAGGCTTCACTACCGCTATTGAAGCTAATGGCCGGCGTGCCTTGGAGCGAATTATTCAAGAAGAATTCGACCTTATTTTGCTGGATGTCATGCTTCCCGATCTGAATGGCATCGAAATCTGCCGCCGCGTACGTGAAGTATCTGATATCCCCATCATCATGGTTACGGCAAAAGGCGAACTCGACGACAAGGTTGCAGGCCTCAACATCGGCGCTGACGACTACCTGACTAAGCCCTTTGCCATACAAGAACTCTTGGCGCGCATCCGCGCAGCCTTGCGCAAACACAAGGTCGCCGGCCTCAAAGAAAACACGCTGCATCTAAAAAATCTAACGCTGCACCCCAACCGCTACGAAGCGCAAATTGACGGTCAGCTTATCGAACTGACAAAAAAAGAATATGACCTCTTGGAGTATTTGGTCCGCAACAAGCATGTCGTACTTGACCGCGAACATATTCTCCAAGAGGTCTGGGGCTACGAATATATGGGCGATACCAATGTAGTAGATGTATACATCCGTTATTTGCGCAGCAAGCTGGACGAACGCTTTGGTGAAAAATACATTCATACAGTACGAGGAGTCGGCTATGTGGTCAAAGATTAAAGCGTTTCCTGTCCCCATTTCTATCAAACTGACTTTTTTATATACGGCCATGCTCGGTTTGATTTTACTTTTCACCAGTTCCTTGACCGTCGCCGGCCTGTATTACGTGCTCTATAATCAAGCTGCCGCCGATATCGCTCTTAGTGCAGATACCCTATCCCGTTACGTCACTTCCGGCGAACCAATTGATCAAAGCTTGCTTAAAGAAAATCTGCTCCTCCCTGGGGTCATTTTGCGTATTTCCGATGAGAAAAACAATCTACTCGTAGACAGCGCCCCGCATACGCTCAGCAACCAAGCGGTAGTGGAAAAAGCGGAGATAGAACACCATTTTCTCAATCCAACCTTGCTGCTAAATACGCCCCTGCGCATCCTGCATATGAATGATATGTATTTCTACTATGCTACTACGCACGTATCCCACAGCGGCCACTCCTACCAATTGCACATCATCAAAACTATGGGCGCTGAAAAAAGCTTTTTAAAGACATTGATCCGAGGCCTGTTCATCACTACCTCCCTGGGACTTTTAATTGCGGTCCTTGCCGGCATTTTTATCAGCCGCAAAACACTGCAGCCATTACGAACCATCATTACCACCGCCAAGGAAATTGAAATCAACGATCTTGGCAAACGAATCGCTCTGAGCAATAGCAAGGATGAGCTGCACGAACTGGCTGCCACCTTCAATCATATGCTGAGTCGCATTCAAACCGGCTTTGAGCAACAGCAGCGTTTTGTAGCCGATGCCTCTCATGAGCTGCGTACACCGATTACCGTGATCAGCGGCTATGCCGACATGCTGGATCGTTGGGGCAAGCAAGATAGCGCCGCCTTGGCCGAAGGAATTGACGCGATAAAATCGGAAGCTGCCAGCATGCACAATTTAATCGAAAAACTTCTCTTTTTAGCACGTACTGACCAAAAAAAACAGATGCTAACAAAAGAAGTCCTCCCCCTACAGCCACTGCTGGAGGACATTTTTCAAGAAACCCGCCTTATCGCCCCTCAGCATCAAGTACTACTAAACCAAAACCAACACGCTACCATTTTGGCCGATGCTGGGGCCATCAAACAAATGCTGCGGATTTTTATTGAAAATAGCATCAAATATACGCCAGACGGCGGTGTCATTACGCTGGCCTCGCAAAGAATCAATAACCATTTGGAAATTACCATCACCGATACAGGCATCGGAATACCGGAAAAAGAGCAGGCCAAAATCTTTGACCGCTTTTATCGGGTAGACTCGTCTCGCTCCAAAACCACCGGCGGCACCGGCCTGGGTCTCTCCATCGCCCACTGGATCGCCGCTCAGCACAACGCCACCATCCACGTAGCAAGCGTCCCCGCCCAAGGCACGACGATTACTTTGAAATTTCCCATTATCTCCTAAGACGCCAAGACTTTTGAAAGCTCCCTCTTGAAAAAGCAAATATTAACCAAGAAAAGCGGCAGGGAGTACTCCCTGCCGCTCACCTTTCCTCGCTATTATCGACTTAAATCTTAAATTTTTGAACAGCTTGTTGCAGCTCTTCCGCCATTTTTGCCAAGCTTTGACTATTGGCGCCGATTTCTTTCATTGATGCAGATTGTTCTTCTGTTGCTGCAGAAACGGTTTGGGTGTGATCGAGCGCATTTTTACTAATAGCATCAATCTGATGTACTTCCTCCACAATCTGTTGGCTCTCAAAAGCAATTTCTTGCATAATAGATGACACTTCTTTAATTTGACTTGAAACCACAGTGACAAGCTGAGCGATATTAGCAAAAGATTCGCCGGCTGAAGTGACTACTTCCGTTCCCTTTTTAACTTCATTCGTACCTACCTGCATAGCCAGAACGGCCTTATCGGTATCCTCTTGAATTTCTCCAATTAAGGAAGCAATTTGTTTGGCTGCTTCCTGTGACTGTTCAGCAAGCTTTCGCACCTCTTCAGCAACTACCGCAAAACCTCTACCTTGTTCACCGGCTCGTGCCGCTTCAATCGCTGCATTTAAAGCTAGCAGATTGGTTTGTCCGGCAATGCCGGAAATGGTATCAACAATCTGTCCAATTTCTTGCGAGCGTTCGCCCAATTTTGCAACCATAGCAGCAGACCTATCAACCGTCTTTTCAACACTCGCCATTTGCTCGATTGCTGTTGAAATTTCTCCTAAACCTGCTTGCGCCGCTAAAGCACTTTTATCTGTCGTATTTGTTGCAGTATTACTGTTTACCACCGCATGTTGAATGCTAACTGAAATCTTGCCAACAGAACCAGACATGCTAGTAATCGCATCTGTCTGTTTTCCCGCCCCCCTTGCAACTTCTTTAATTGTCGAAGCTACTTGGTTTGCGGCTTGAGCAGACTGTTCTGCGCTGGCTGTTAATTGCTCAGAAGACGCCGAAAGGTGCTCGGCTGACTGTGCTACACTTTTTATTAATTGACGCAAGTTAGACTTCATGCTATTAAATTCCGCCGTTAACTTGCCCATCTCGTCGCGGTTTTGCAACACAAGATCTTTTGATGCTAAATCTCCTTTCGCAATCAGCGCTGCCTCTTGTACTATGCCTGTTACCGGTTTGGCAATGAGTTTTGATATATACTGGCCCAACATAAAGGTTAGTACGATGGAAATGGCGCTAATTCCAAGTAGTAGCAAGACTGATTTTTTATAGTCTTGTTCATTTTCTTCATGAACAATTGCAATCTCTTTTTCTTGATTTTTGACCAAAGCTCGTATCTCGTCCGCAAGTCCTTCCGCTAAACCTTCACCTTGCTTATATAAAGCTAGTGCTTCTCCTGCCTTTTGGGAAGTTGACAATTTAATAATGTTATTTTGCAAATCCAAATACTTAGTAGCCGATGCTTTAATTTTATCTACCAACTGCTTCTCATCACTCTTCAAACCCATCTTTTCGAGTTTATCGATTAAAGCAGCAAAGTCTTTATCCCTCTTCTTCAGCTGCTCAATAAGCTTCCCTTGTTCCGTCTGGTCGGCAGTAATTAACCTAAGCAAAACACCTTGGCGCGCTCTATTTTGCTGCCTCAAATCTTGAGAAATATCTAACCCAGCCACATGCTTTTCAAATATCTCGGTAATTTGCACATGTCCTGAACTGACATAGTAGTATCCCACAAGGCTTACCACCAGAAGCAGCAATGATGAGGTAATTGTCAAGACCAGCAATTTGCGTGAGATTTTCATGTTCAATAGGAAATTCATTTTATTCCCTCACTTCTCAACACTAATTTAAGTCTATAAATTGTCCTTTATAAACAGTCTACTCGAGTTGGGAAATCATGTAAATAAAATCACACTTTTTATTAAATATTCTTTATATTCTTTAGTTCACCAGAACTGTCCTTTTGAACAAAACAAGAAGAAAGACTCACGAGAACCGTCCTCGTGAGTCCACTAGATCTGCAGCAGTGCCTTCTGGCAGCTTACTCTTTATTTTGCTGCCTTTCTTCAGTAGCCGCTGCACCTCAAGGTCAAAATCTGAAGTAATCTTTTGCTGCTTATTGAATTCAGCATATTCCACTTCTGCTTTGGAGTCGGCCATTTTCTTGGAAACTTTACCTTTGTCCTCTAAAATTTCGTACTTGCGAAAAGCCAAAAATTCATTGAGGCTTGCGGAAAATTCTTCCATGGTGAAAGTATTCTCTCTCTCGATCAAATCTTCGATATAGTCAAAGTAACCGGTGACAGCTCGTTCCAGTTGCCGTATCTGCTTTTCTTCCAGGTTGTTAAGCCCATATGCTCCTTATTCCGGTCCGATTTTGTATAGATAATCTCCGCAGCTGTCTGTCCGGTAATCGCATAGTGAAATTTATTTTGCACCATAGCATAAAACTCATGCGTCACTGGCGAGTATTTATCATAGTCAATGCTGCACTCAGCAAAAATGTCCGTAATTTGTTGCCAAATACGCCGCTCGCTGGCACGAATGGAACGGATGCGTTCTAGTAGCTCTTTGAAGTAATCTTTGCCAAAAGCGGTTTTGCCTTGCTTTAACCGTTCATCATCCATCGCAAAACCTTTGGTCATGTACTCTTTGAGAACTCCTGTAGCCCAAATACGAAATTGCGTGGCTCTTCTTGAGTTCACGCGATATCCTACCGAAATGATGGCATCAAGATTGTAGAACTGGGCCTCTTTGGTCTGCGTCTTATCCGGCATGGCTCCATGCAAAGTGGTTATTTCCATTTTGGAAACAACCACTTTTTCTTCTAGTTCGCCTTCTGCAAATATATTTTTCAGATGTTTGCTTATGGCGGGAGTTTGTACCTCAAATAATTCCGCCATAGCCTTTTGCGTCAGCCAAATTGACTCATCCTTGACAATCGCTCCTACCGACACTTCTTCCTCGGCTGAACGATATATCAGAAATTGAAAATCCGGTTTCATTGGTTCTCCACCTCGCTTTCCTCGGGTGTCTTCTCCCCCGAACAAGAAGCAAAAAAGACTCACGGGAAGCGTCTATGCGTCCCCGCGAGTCCATATAATATCAGCTCACCTAAGGGAGCCACTACTTAAATGTTTATTGGTTTTTCCAATTTTATTTTCCCAAAAAGGGGCTGCTGCTTTAATGAAGGAAGAGGCAGAGAGAAATATTTTTTCAGCTGGCTAGAAGGAGGTGCCGCCGAAATAGCAAAGCTATTTCAAGGTGCCTCCGACACCGCCAGATGGAAAAAGATTCTCCCTGCCCTTTTTTCATGAAGCAGTCGTCCCGACGACTAGCATTCCCCGCAGCGCACAACCGCCACTTCTTTGCCCTTGGTATCGTACAAATGCGTGGCGCAAGCCAAGCAAGGGTCAAAGGAGTGTATAACTCGCAGGATTTCCAGAGGCTTGTCCGCGATTTTTACCTTGGTGTCGATCATACTGGCCTCATAGGGGCCATGGCCCGCAGCGTCGTCTCGAGGCGCGGCGTTCCAGGTACTGGGTACCACTGCCTGATAATTGGCCACTTTGCCATCTTTAATTACGATCCAGTGGCTCAATGCGCCGCGAGGCGCCTCTACAAGACCCACGCCTTTAGCTTCTTTCGGCCAAGTGGCGGGATCCCATTTTTCCGTATTCGCCACAATGGTGTCGCCACTTTTGATGTTAGCCAAAAGCTTGTCTTGGAAGTATTTGGCCACATAGGCGTTAGCCTGAGCGTCGAGCGCCCTGGCAGCGGTGCGTCCCAAGGTGGTGGGCAGCCATTTTTCCGGTGCTACGCCCAGCACTTTAGAAACAAAGTCGATCTGATCCACCATCATTTTTTCTAACCACGTCGGCTCCGTAATAATGCCTTTTTTCACTTTGACATAGATTACAATGTATTTTGCCAACGGACCTACTTCTGCCATTTTGCCGCGCCATTTCGGCGTTTTAACCCAGGAATACTTGCCCTGTTCATCAAGGTACTTCCAATTGGTCTTCGTGCCTTCTTTGGGAGCCGTATACTTAGGCTGACTAACGCCATCCCACGGATGCAGTTCACTTTTGCCTGCCGGATATTCATACCACGAGTGAGCCACGCCTTCGGCAATGACCGACGGATCGGCATAATCCTTAGGCTCCAACGTCGAGTAGGTGGCCGCCGCCAAACCAGCGCTGAAGTTCTCCACCACTCCCTCAGAGCGCAACAGCAGGTTTTTATGGAAGCTGCCATTGCTAACGCTCTTAAAGGTGCCGTCCGGCATATCGCCGACGCTTAGAGAACGCACGCCCGCCAAGCCGCCGCCATCGAGCATGCCCGCCTTGACGTAGAATTCGCCAATGGCCAGCACATCCGGCAGATAGTAGAAGTTGCAGGCGTCCAGTACGGAATGCAGCGATTTCTCCACCACCATCAGTCGTTCCGTATTGACCGGTGCGTTCATATCGTCTAACGAAATGGAACAGGGCATGCCGCCGACTATGTAGTGCGGATGCGGATTCTTTCCACCGAAAACAACATGAGAGAGAATAAATTCGCGCTGTTTATCCAGCATTTCCAAATAATGAGCTATGCCGATCAGATGCACTTCCGGCGGCAGCACGTTGTAATCCGGGTGGTCCCAGTAGTGGGCCGCGAAAATGCCCAACTGACCGCTTTCAACGATTTTGCGCACCTTATCTTGAATGGCCCGAAAATAGGCGTTGGTCGCTTTGGGGAAGGTTTTAGGATACGCCTGGGTTTCGTTTACAATCGGACCTTTTAAAGGCACTGCGTATTTATCGAGCATCGTATTCTGCAAGGCCGCAGCCGCCGCAGGATCCGCCTTAAGAGCACTCACAGGACTAACCCAATCCAACGCATGGAGATGATAAAAATGCACCACATGATCATGCACGCTTTGGGTCCCCAACATGATGTTGCGGATATAATTCGCGTTCTTCGGTACTTCAATGCCCAACGCGTCCTCAACGGCCCGCAAGCAAGACAAGGAATGCGTACTGGTGCAAACGCCGCAGATACGGCCGACAAAAGCCCATATATCCCGCGGATCACGGTCTTTGCAAATAACTTCTATACCCCGCCAGGCAGTGCCGCTGGAAAGAGCGTCATTCACCTTGCCGGTAGCTTCATCCACCTGCACTTCTACACGCAGATGGCCTTCAATGCGGTTAACCGGGTCGACTACAATTCGTTTCATCGTTTAAGGCCTCCTTCTATTCATCCTGGTCGTCATGACTGGCTTTCTTCTGCTGAATTACCGAGGCAATGGCATGGGCCGCTACACCAGCCACCGCCACGCCGGCCGCTGCCAGGCCCACCTTATCCGCCGTAGCCAAGGTATTAGGCACGGGGATGTTTGGAAGCCGCGCAAACAGCGGGTCATTGTCCCAGAAGGAAGGCTCTGCGCAACCGATGCAAGGAGAGCCTGACTGAATGGGGTAAGACAAGCCGTTCCACCAACGCATATTGCCGCAGGAATTATACGTTACAGGGCCTCGGCAGCCTACCTTATAAAGACACCAGCCCGCCTTAGAACCCTTGTCGTCAAAGTTTTCCACAAACATGCCGGAGTCAAAGAAAGGACGCCGGTAACAGGTATCATGAATGCGGTTGCCAAAAAACTGCTTCGGCCGCCCTTTGGCGTCCACCGGCGGCAACGTGCCAAACAAGGCTATATGCATAATCGTGCCGGTAATGACCTCCGGAATAGGAGGACAGCCGGGAATTTTAATGACCGGCTTGCCGCCGCTTAGCACCTCACTGGAGGAACGGGAGTCCGTCGGATTGGGCTTGGCAGCTTGAATACCGCCCCAGGTAGCGCAAGAACCGATCTCCAGCACCGCCATAGCGCCCTTGGATACTTCCTTAACCAGATCTTTTATCGGCCGACCGCCCACCATGCAGCTAATGCCGTCATCGGCTAAAGGAATAGCCCCTTCGATGGCTAAAATGTAGTTGCCCGCATATTTTTTAACGGTTTCCGCCAAATGATGCTCCAACGGCTCGCCCGCGGCAGCGCCAATGACGTCATTGTATTCTAACGAGATCATGTTCAAAAGCAAATCCGAAGCTAACGGCGTTTCCGAACGCAAAAATGATTCGTCACAGCCGGTGCACTCATGTCCGTGCAGCCAAATTACAGGCGTCAGTACTTTGGTTTCTGCCGCCTCTACTACCTTGGCCACCATATTAGGACCCAGCCCCAAGATCCCCGTCAAAGTGACGCAGGTCTTTAAAAAGCTTCTGCGGCTGATATCCTTCCGTTGAAATACATCCCATAAGGTGTCCCCAAAGCGCATCCTTACAACCTCCCTATTTCTCTTCTCTGCGGAGGCAACCCCTGCCTGCAAAGTTTGCGCCGAAGGCCTGCGGCGCACTATTTCCGTCAAAGCGCACTGCGCTAGACTATCCTTTTACTATTCTCTTTTCCCTGGCAAAAACCTTTTATTTTGTCCCTGCAAGAGTGATATCTTAACTGCGTTCTTGCGAAAAAAACATAGCTTTAGAAAAGCTTAGATATACAGTCTCGCCATCAACAAAATCGCCATACTCATCGCTTTTGGCAACGACGCGCACTTCTTTGTCCCCTACCTGCACCCGGTAATCAACAGCATCGCCCAAATAGACGCGATGCGTCAAAACTCCCTGCACGCAACCGCTGCTGCGAGAAAGAGAAATATTTTCCGGCCGCACCGCTACTTGTACAGGACCGCGGCAGCTTGTTTCTTGAACTAATTCCCCGCCTGCGGCCAAACGAACCAAGCCCTCCGCCGCTTCGCCGGGAAGAAAATTCACCAAGCCGATAAAGTCGGCTACCGTCTGATTCGCTGGTTTTTCGTAAATATCCATCGGTTCCGCTACCTGTTGAATAACGCCTTGATGCATGACCACAATGCGGTCAGACATGGCCATAGCCTCCGCCTGATCATGGGTCACGTAAATAACGGTCACGCCCAGCTTTTTCTGCAGCGCTTTAATCTCAAAGCGCATGCTTTCCCGAAGTTTCGCATCCAAATTGGACAACGGTTCGTCTAAAAGCAACAAGCCCGGCTCAGCCACCAACGCCCGCCCTAACGCCACACGCTGCTGCTGCCCGCCGGAAAGCTGATGGGGATAGCGCTCAGCATAGGGCTCCAAGTGCACCATTTCCAGCACCTTTTGCACACGCTCGCGCCGTTCTGCTTGAGGCACTTTTTTGATTTTCAAAGGATACGCCACGTTTTCCGCCACCGTCATGTGCGGCCATACGGCGTACGATTGGAATACCATGCCAATATCCCGCTTTTCCGGCGGCACGAAAGTTTTCTCCCGGGAAGAGCTCACAAGGCGTTCCCCTATATAGATATCTCCTTCCGAGGCTTTTTCAAAACCGGCAATCATCCGCAGCATGGTCGTCTTGCCACAGCCGGAAGGGCCGAGAATCGAGACAAATTCGCCATCCTTCACGGTGACGTCAAAATCGTGCACCGCTGTCACCACGCCAAAGCGTTTCCATACATGTTCAATTCGTACCTGCGCCATTTCGTTCACTCCTAAATATAATCAAATTCCAATATTGCCTTTGCTGACCTTGCTGACAATCAGATTTCCCAGCAGCACAATGAGCAACACTAGCACAGACAGCACTGAAGCGCTCTGTGGGTCCGCATAGGTTTGCAGCTCATAAAGCAGCACGCCGATTGTCTTTGTTTCCGCGCCATAGAGAATAATAGACATAGTCAGCTCGTAAAAAGACGGCATGAAAACCAAAAACCAGCCGGCCACAATGGACGGCGCCACTAAAGGCAGCAAGATGTCCTTACAAGTGCGCAGCCAAGATGCGCCGGAATTAAGCGCCGCTTCCTCCAACGAAGGATGCACCTGGCTCAAGGACGCCGCAATGGTACGCACCGCCATGGTCAGGTACTTGACCATGTAAGCCACAATCAAAATAGTCAGCGTGGAATATAAGTTTAAAACAAATTCGCCGGAAAAGGTGATAATCAAAGCCAAGGCGATAACCACGCTCGGCGTCGCCCCGCCCAGCGTCGCCAAAAGATCCGGCAGCGAACGTCCGGTCACTTTGGTTTTCACCAGCAAATAGGAGACAAACAGCGCGATCACGGTGGACAACGTCGCCGCCGCCGCCCCTGTCACAAAGCTGTTGTAAATAGGCTCTAAATACTGCGAGCTCTGCACGACCGGCAGCCAATGTTCAAAGGTCAGATTGCTAAAGGCAATCGGCCGCGACATTGAGCGAATGATCGATGTCAAAAAGATGGAACCGATGGGCAAAACTACCGAAATAAAACCGTAAGTACAAAGCAAACCGACTGCCCAATAGCGCCAGCTGCCGAGTTCTACTAAGTTGGGCCGGGTACTTTTACCGGCAATGGTCGTATAATCCTTGCGCCCCAGCATGGCAGTCATCGCAAAAAGCAGCGTATTGGCCACCAGCATCAGCGAGACGGCTAACGCCGTAGCATCCCGAATGCCTTTGGCGTCGCCCATATAAACATAGGTCACAATGCGAGTGGTCAGCACCTCGATTTTAGCAGGCATGCCCACAATGGAGGGAATGCCGAAACAGGAACCAGCAGCAATGAAAACCAGCAGGCCCCCAGCTAAAATACTGGGAAACATCAACGGCAAAGTGATATCCCAAAGGGTCCGCAAAGGCGACGCGCCTGAGATACGCGCCGCTTCCTCCAAGGTGGGGTCCATTTTTTCGAGCGCCCGAGAAATCGTAATAAAGGCAAAGGGCGAATAGAACAGGGTCAGCACCCAGACCAGACCGCCCATGCTGTAAATATTGAACGGCGACTGCGCCAAATCAAAGACATGCTGCAAAATTACATTCACATAGCCCACGCTAGGATTTAAAAGCTGCGTCCAAGCGATAGCTCCCACGTAAGGGGGAATCATGTAGGTAGCCACCAGCATGGTACGAAAAGCGCCCTTGCCTGGCAAATCCGTCCGTCCTACCAGCCAAGCCAGCGGAAAGGTAATCACCAAGCTAAGAAGCATTACCATAAAAGACAGCTTGAAGGTATTTACCAACGCCGTCCAGTTGACCATTTTGCTATAGACATATTTATAGTTTTCCAAAGTAAAGGCGCCCTCGGCCACCACGCTGTTATATACCAAATACAGCATAGGAATGACCACAAACAGCACCAGCACCGCCACAGCGCTGGCAATCACAAGCCATTTGGAATCCAGGCGCAGGCCAAAAATACGTTCTTCCACGATACTTCCTCCTCACGCAGTTTGCGGGGAAAAGGCGCGAATTCCAAGAATTCGCGCCTTTTTATAAACGGCTGCGTTCCGCTTATTCCAATACCTTCGATCGGAACATTTCTTTAATTTTTTCATTCTCCGTAGCCAGCTTGACCCAATCCACCTTGACCGCCTTATCAGCAAAGGTCTTCAGCGCCGGAGCTCCCTTCGGCGGCTCTACGTCATCGCGTACCGAATGCATCCAGCCTTTAACGACAGCCTGCTGGCCTTCTTTAGACAGCCACCAGTCCACCATGGTCTTCGCCGCCTCTTTGTTCTGGCTGGCGTTAAAAATAGCGATCGGGCTAGGAATCATAACTACGCCGTCGTCAGGGTACACCACTTTCAGAGGCTCGCCTTTAGAGGCCAGTTTCAAAATGTTCTCTTCCAAAATAATCGCTACAAGATATTCGCCTGTGAGCAGCTTATTCTGAATAGCGGAGTTTCCTTCTTCCACTTTTAAACCATTTTTCTTCAAGTTTTCAAAATATTCCCAGCCATATTTGTCCGCCAGTGCACCGGCTGCTACATAGGCTGTACCAGACAGCAACGGATTCGGCATGGCAATCTTACCCTGCCATTTGGGATCCAGAAGATCTTTCCACGTTTTCGGCGCATCCGCAGCCGAGACTTTCGCGGTATTATACGCTATAATCATGTTGGAAATGCGTACCGCCGTCCAGGCGCCATCGGCGTCCTTCGCCTGGGTTACGTCCTTATTGTTCGGAGACGCATAAGGGAAGAGCAGTTTTCTCTCCTTCAAGGTCAAATAGTACGAAGGATCCGCCACCATGATTAAGTCAGCGGCAATCTTATTCGCTTGAATCTCGCCGCTCAGCTTGGTCATAACTTTTTCCGTACCGCCCTGGAACCACTGCACGTCCAACGCGCCAAAGGCTTTTTTCACCGCTGGCTTGACGCTTTCAATAATATCAGGGTAAATGGAAGTGTAAATCATCACTTTCCCCTGCGGACCACCTTTACTGGCCTCATCTTTCTTTTCACCACCGCAGCCAGCCACCGCCAAAGACAGCGATACCAGCATCAGACACAGCCATAGCCATCGTTTCCCGCTCACTCTTTCTGCCTCCTTTAATACTCTGCTATCAGAATAAATTACTATAAATAAAGCATTTCGTAATTCATTGCAAAACTCCTCCCTCGCTTATTTTTATTTTTGCAGGATTTTTTCAATGCATCCAGAAATGGTATCATTATCTATCTGTAAATGAGGTACAAATTATGAATATAACAAACAACAATAAAAACATTTTGCGCTTGCTGGCAAACGGGCCGGTCATCCCCGCGCCTCGTTCCATTGACGATTTCAAATATGCTTTGCAGCACCATCCTTCGCCTACAGTCATTTTGCTGTTCGGCGACATCAATATGCTGCCAAATCTCCTGCAGCAAGCTAAGCAATATAACAAACGTGTTTTGGTGCATTTTGATCTTCTAGGCGGTATCGGCAAGGACCGCGCCGCGGTCACTTTCCTGTCTCGTTTAGGCGTCACCGGCGCCATCACCACCAAGCCGGCACTAGTCAAGTATGCTCGTGAAGAAGGAATGCTGGTCATTCAGCGTTTATTTTTGATGGACTCGGAATCCATGAAAACAGGCATTCATTTGCTGAAGAACTACAAACCTGACGCCCTGGAAGTCCTTCCTGCCTGCATCCCCGCCAGTGTCGTCTCCGCTTTAAAACAAGAAACAGGCCTACCGATTCTTGGCGGAGGCCTGCTTTACACCAAAGAAGACGTCCGCCAAGCCCTCAAGAACGGCGTCTGCGCTGTCAGCACCAGCCGCCGCGAGCTTTGGGATATCAAGGGCGAGGAATAGAGTGAGGTTACGACGGAGTAAAAACGAGACACAGCAAAACGACCGCATACGCGGTCGTTTTTTATTGCTCTTAAAACCGAGCCCTCCATCGTACCCTCCCACGACTCTGGTTCTCTTGTTCAAACCTCGTTCTCCGGCCCCGTCTTACGCTGTTAACCCGCCGTCAACAGACCAGATAGCACCGGTAACAAAGGAAGCCTCCTGGGACGCCAAAAAGCCGATGACCGATGCTACTTCCGCCGCCGTAGCTAAACGCTGCAGTGGATACCAACGAGCCATCTCTTTCATCGATTCTTCCTTGTCTTTAACTGTTTCCAACTGCTTATCCAAAAGAGGCGTCCGCACATCCCCGGGGCAGACACAGTTGACACGCATCTCATACGGCGCGACTTCCAAGGCCAAGGAGCGCGTAAAAGCCACAACCGCTCCCTTGGAGGCACTGTAGGCGCTGCAGCCCACATTGCCGTGCAATGCGGCGTCAGAAGCCACATTAACAATATTGCCTTTAGCACGGCGCAGCGCAGGCAAAGCATGACGACAAAGATTGTAGGTCCCCATAACGTTTACCGCTAATAGGCGTTGCAGTTGCTCCGGCGTCGTCTCCGCCAGACATTGCTCCAAATAAAAGCCGGCGGAATTCACCAAAATATCCAAACGCCCCCAACGCTTTTCCGCCTGCACCGCCAACCGCCGGCAAGCGGCGTCCTCCGCCACATCTGCCGCTTCAAAAAAGCAACGCTCTTGGTGGCCCAGCTGGCCCAACGCCTTCTCCCCCTTTTCCCGGCTCCGCCCGGAAATCACCACCCGCGCGCCTTTGTCTAACAGCCACGCCGCCGTCGCCAGGCCAATCCCGGACGTCCCCCCGGAAATCAACGCCACCTTGTCCTCCATCATCCTGAAAGCTCCCTATCCATAATTTTTAACGCAGAGTAACAGAGTAAACAGAGGAGAACCAGAGAAATAATAAATTTAAAATCGTATTCTCAGATATTCCCTCTGGCCTTTCTCTGTTACTCAGTTACTCTGTGTATCGTCTTTTTACTCCGGCTGCGCTTCACGCAGGCGAAACTCGGCCATGCCTTCATTATCGTCTGCAAAAATGATATCAGCAAAGATTTTCTCCCCTGCCAGCACCTGTGGCAGCCAGCAGATATCGTCTTCCCACATTTCCTCATAGGGAATCTTGGCCGCGTCAAACCAAGCCGGCTGCATTTCTTCGCTTTCTACAGGCTGCCCCTCCCACGAGTGAAGAAAGTAAATATCGCCGCTGTGATCCCACTCCGGCTTCGCCGGAAAATAGAACCACAGGCGCCCCACAAATTCTAAGTCTTCCTCGAGGGCCACCAGCCCGCTTTCTTCGCGCAGTTCCCGCACCGCCGCCGCCCGCATGGATTCTCCTGCATCTACCTTACCGCCAAAACCATTATATTTGCCCCGGCCAAAGCGTACTTTTTTCATGCCTAAAAGCATTTTTTGCACCGGCTGACCTACTACAGGAAACACCAATGTCGTCGGATACATAGAACCACCTCTATTTTATCGTTCTTTGCTAATTGTAACATACCTCTTTTAAAAACTTGTTTCATCATTTTGACATACAAGTTAGCATCTTCCCCCCCTTCAGAAGGAAGTAAATAGAAATTAACGAAATAGACATAATAATGGTTGACGCAAATAGCTTTCCATACTAAAGAAAGAGAGGTGCCCCTATGAATCTAAAAAGAAAATTAACCTTAATCTTTTCCATCGTTTCGGCGCTAATGCTTTTAGTTTCCTCCACTGCAGGGTATTTATTTACCAAAGACCAAGTTGTCTCAGGCATTCAGGCGGAAATGAGCGCCAGCATTAACGCCCATGTCAACAAACTCGACGGTTGGCTTATCGGCAAAGCCAAAATGTTGGAAATAACGGTAGGCACGCTGAGAAGCTCCTCTGGCGACGCCGAGATGACCGTACCGATGCTGGCTGGGTACAAAAACGTAGATAAGGAAATTTCTGATGTTTATTTCGGCTCGTTAGATGGCAAAATGGTGGATGGCAGCGGCTGGAATCCTCCTGCAGGTTACGATCCCCGCACCCGCAGTTGGTATAAAGCCGCCAAAGAAAAAGGAAGCCTTGTCTTTACTGAGCCCTATCTGGATTCTGTAACTAATCAAATGGCCGTCTCTGTCGCTATGCCTTACAAGAGTCTCTCCGGCCAAGAGCGCGGCATTGTGGCTCAAGATATCTTATTACAAACCCTCGTGGACAACGTGCAAGCCATTAAATTCAAAGGCGAGGGCTATGCCTACCTGCTCGACGCCAAAGGGTTGGTTCTGGCTCATCCGGATAAGTCCTTTTTATCAAAAAATGTCTTTGAAGACCCCACTTTAAAAACACTAGAAGGCACGTTCAAAGAAATTCTCAGCAAGGACCAAGGCTTCACTACCTATACCCGCAACGGCGACTCCTTGCTTGTTATTTACCAGCGCGTTCCTTCTACAGGCTGGACGATGGCCATTACCGTCCCGGAAAAGACAGTTTTCAATCCCCTCCTTAACTTGCAATGGCTTCTGGCCTTGATCGCCATCGCGGCCACGCTTATTGTTATTGGCATTACCTTTACCGTTGTCAAACGCATCGCCAAGCCCATAGAGCTTTTGGCAGCAGATGTAGGCAAAGTCGCCGATGGCGATCTGACCATCCAAGCGCACGTAGAAGGCAAGGATGAAATCGCGTCTCTGGCGACAAGTTTCAACAAGATGGTACACAATCTGCGCGACTTGATTTTGCATGTAAACTCGAATGCCGAACACGTCGCAGCCTCCTCGGAAGAGCTTACCGCCAGCGCGAACGAATCGGCGCAAGCGGCCACTCAAGTTGCCAACTCGGTAACGGAGATCGCCGCAGGTACGGATAAACAGCTAACCGCAGTCAAAGAGACTTCTCGGATTGTCACGGCCATGTCGGAGAACTTAAAGCAAGTCAGCAACGGCGCTAATGACGCTGCGGAAAAATCGCTGCAAGTGGCGAACAAAGCCCAAACAAGCGGCACCTCCATCGACCAGGCGGTCGCCCAAATCAACCTCATTGAAAAAACCGTTAACGAATCCGCCAGCGTCATCGCCAATCTCGGCGAACGATCTAAAGAAATCGGCCAGATCATTGACGCCATTTCCGGTATTGCCAGCCAAACGAATCTGTTGGCCTTAAACGCTGCCATTGAAGCCGCCCGCGCCGGCGAACAAGGGCGCGGCTTCGCCGTCGTTGCCGAGGAAGTACGCAAACTGGCGGAGCAGTCCCAGGACGCCGCAAAAAAAATCGCCACTTTGATCAGCGAAATTCAAGGAGACACGGAAAAAGCCGTTGTGGCTATGTCCAACGGCACGCAGGAAGTGAACAAAGGCACGGAAATTATTCATGTCGCCGGCCGCGCTTTTCGCGAAATTGAAACGCTGATTACCCAGGTATCTACACAAATCGCTGATATTTCCGCCGCCATGAAGCAAACTGAAGCAGGCAGTCGGCAAATCGTCTCTTCCGTCCAGAGTATTGACGAATTGAGCAAAGTTGCCGCTGGCGAAGCCCAAAGCGTATCCGCCGCTTCGGAAGAACAATCCGCCACCATTGTGGAAATCGCTACCGCCAGCCAAGCGCTGGCCACACGAGCGGAAGAACTGCACGAAGCCGTACAAAAATTCAAAGTGTAAAATTCAAAAAAGCACCGCCTGGTTATATCTAAACCAGGCGGTGCTTTTTTCTCTCTTTTGAGCTCAGCCTTTTTGGCAGACAATCGACATATTTTTTACGCCAGCCGCTTGAGCCACAGCCTCGCATTTAGCCATGAACAAAAAGAAGAGATTTTTGTGCGCAGCTTCGCTCAGGCTTTCGTAATTTCCCTGTCCTTTAGCGATAATAACATCGACTTCCTTAAAAATCTGCTGAAACTCAGAACTCGTCCGGTGCAGCACCGTCCCCAGGCAACCGTCGCCATTACTGATCACTCTAGCCACCTTGCTCATGCCCACCTGCAAGGCGTCTTCAAAAGTCACATCGTTGACAATAGGCGCCCCGCGCACGCCAAAATACATAGTTAGCTGCGGAAACTCCCGGCGCAATTCTTCTAAAAAGAGCTTATCAATGACAATTTCCCCACAGTTATCGCCTAAATACAAGAGCGTTTGCGCTCCTCCTAAGGCTTGTTTTAGCTTGGGGCTTTCATCCACCGCTAAAGTCTGTTCTCTGGCGCAGCGCAGTTTTTCCAGCACCATTTTCTGGTCAAAAGAGTGACTGGCTGCAAAATCGATCAGATTCGCCGTAATCGCCAGCTTCAGCGCCGCGTCAAAGGAATCGTCAGCTTCCTGAATCATGGAGCGCACCGCAGGCGCCAGCCCCAACAGCTCCTCATTATAGCTGCTGCGAACCTTCCGATACGGGTCGGCGTCCTTTAAATGCTTCGTGATAATCTCCCAGGTTCCCCGGATGACCTCTGGATTGGAGCGGGCATAATCAGCGTCCTTTAAGTAACCCATCACTTCACGCATGATAAGCTCTGTTGTTTTTTCGTCAGCCCCTGCCAGGGAGGAAACTGTCAGCACCTGCTTGAGGTTGCAAAGAAGACAATTCAAATTGAGCTGCATAAAGCACTTCCTTTTTTTAATAAAGATGCGAAAGAACGGAACGCAGATTAACAGAGTAAGCAGAGGATTTCAGAAAGTATTTTAAACTATTTTCTCTGGCCTTTCTCTGTTACTCTGTGTGGACCATAATCCTTGTATCTCCCACCTAGAAAAAAACCGCTCCGGAAAAATCCGAAGCGGTTTTATCTTTATATAGCTTCCATGTCGCGCGTAGCGACAACATCAACACCCAGACCCAAAATATCGGCCATCACAATCTGGCCTTCCTTGACCGGCGCCTGCAGTTTAACGCTGCGCAGGCAAGCCGCGCAGTCCATGATTTTCCCCTTCGGCAGGCTGGCCTTAGACATGACCGGCAGCAGCGCCAACGCGCCGCCTTCCACACGCACGGTAGTTGTCAGCATACGCTTAGGAGCGGTCAGCTCTTCTTGAGCGTAGGCTTTGCCACGTGGGCAGGTGAACCCTTCCAGATTCGTTATTTTACCGTCTTCCAACGTTACCGTACCACTGCAGCTCATAGGGCAAACAATGCAGTTCAACGCTCGTTTGGCTTCACTCATCTTAGTTTCCCTCCCGTTTGACAAGTACCGTCATGCCGCCGCGCACTTGAGCTACTTTTTCCGCAGGCAGGTCAATGACGATCATTTCCCCCGGCTTGGCTACCGCCTGACGGCGGCTGAGGATCGTAGTGCCGCCGGACTGCACTTCAATGGAGATTTTCAATTCCGGCTTGGCCACGCGCAGAAAAAGACGTGCTTGCTCGCCGCCTTCAGGGACGGTGAGACGCTGGGGCACAACCGTCCGAATGCCGTCGCCAGGCTGGACCTGCACGCTGCGCTCTTCGCCGGTCAACGCGCCTTGCGCATAGCGGGCGGCAAACTTACCGGCAATTTCCGCTTCTTCTGACACAAAGTCCACCAAATCATGCACATGCACTACATTGCCGGCGGCGAACACGCCAGGCACCAAGGTCTGACGACGCTGGTCCACCAAGGGACCACTCGTCAGTGGATGCAGCGGCACATCAAGACCGCGAGATAATTCGTTTTCAGGAATCAAGCCAACCGACAGCAACAAGGTATCACATTCAATAAAGAATTCCGTACCGGCCACAGGCTGCATATGCGCATCCACCTTAGCGCAGGTTACACCGGTCACGCGGCCTTCGCCATGGACTTTAACGATGGTATGGGCCAAATGCAGCGGAATGTCGAAGTCTTCCAGGCACTGCACGATATTACGAGTCAGACCATTGGAGTAAGGGCAAATCTCCAGGACGGCTTCCACTTTCGCGCCTTCAAGCGTCATGCGGCGGGCCATGATCAAACCGATATCGCCGGAACCCAAAATAACGACTTTTTTACCAGGCAGATAGCCTTCCATATTCACCATACGCTGCGCTGCGCCAGCAGTAAAGACGCCGGCCGGACGCTCGCCAGGAATACGGATGGCGCCGCGGGTACGTTCCCGGCAGCCCATAGTCAAAATAACGGATTTGCCTTTCACCTGAATCATGCCTGCTTTAGGATTGACAGCCACTACGGTTTTATCAGGCAGCACTTCCAATACCATCGTATCGGTCATCACTTCTACGCCCGGCAGATCTTTGATGGCCGCGATACAACGATGCGCATAGCCGGGGCCTGTCAATTCCTCTTTAAAATGATGCAGGCCAAAGCCGTTATGAATGCACTGCTGCAAAATGCCGCCCAGTTCACGGTCGCGTTCAATTACTAAAATGCTCTGAGCGCCTTCTTGGTGAGCGCTGTGCGCCGCCGACAGGCCTGCAGGGCCGCCGCCAATAACAATGACGTCATACGTCGGAAAACATACTTCATTCATGGTTGTCCACCTCGCAAATTCCGGAGAGTTTGTCGTAAAACATATACGAATCAGCGCGTTCCTTGCGCACCTCGGTCACCGGAATGTCCAGCTCTCTGGCGAGAATGGCCGTAACCCGAGGACCGCAGAAGCCTCCTTGGCAGCGTCCCATGCCGGCGCGGGTGCGGCGTTTGACGCCGTCCACGGTACGTGCGCCGCAAGGCGCTTTGATGGCCGCTATAATTTCCGCTTCGGTGATGACTTCACAGCGGCAAATCACACGGCCGTAAAGAGCGTCTTTGCCAATCAGCTCCGCCTGCTTGTCCCTCGGCAGTTTGTGGAAGACCACTTTTTTGGGCAGCCGCGCTTTGAAGTTGGTTTTAGGGTCAAGCTGCTCGCCGTTCTGACGCAACATTTCCACCAGCTCTTCCGCCACAGCCGGAGCCGCCGTTAAACCAGGCGATTGCATGCCAGCGGCATGAACTAAACCAATAACAGACTCCGAAGGTCCTAAAATAAAATCGCCAGTGCTGGAAACAGCGCGCAAGCCGGAGAACTGCGTAATAGACGCATGCATCGGCATTGCCGGCATTAGCTTCTTCGCCGAAGCAATAATTTCGTTCAAGCCGTTCAGCGTTGTGGCCTTATCTTCTTTGTCGTCCTGCCCTTGGGCGTTAGGCCCGATAAAGGTGTTGCCGTGAGTGGTAGTACATACCAAAATGCCCTTGGAAATCTTGCTGGGCGTTGGGAAGACTACACCGTTGACCAGGTCTTTTTTGACCGATTTATCAAAGAAAATGTATTCCCCTTTACGAGGAGTAATCGTGAAGCTTTCATCGCCAGCCATGCGGCTGACTGCGTCAGCATAAAGACCGGCTGCATTGATGATCAGGCGAGTTTCAATACGTCCCTTCGAAGTCAGCACCGCTTTGACGGCGCCATTTTCTGTTTCAATGCCTTCCACGGCACACTCGGTCAGCACCTTAGCGCCATTTTGCTCTGCACATTGCGCAAACGCAAGCGCCGCGCCAAAAGGCCAGCAAACACCCGCAGTAGGGGCCCAAAGAGCACCTTCGACCGTAGGATTGAGATTAGGTTCCCGCTCAAGCACTTCATCGCGGCTGAGCATCATTAAGCCCGGCACGCCATTTTCTTTGCCCCGCACTACCAGGTTTTTCACGGTTTCCATTTCTTCTTCATTTGTTGCTACAACCAGCGAACCGGTCCATTTGATATCCAGACCCAGCTCGTCTTCCAGCTCGTGGTACAACTGGTTGCCGCGTACGTTGGTGCGGGCTTTCAGCGATCCATGAGGGGCGTCAAAGCCCGCATGAAGAATGGCGCTATTCGCCTTGGTTGTACCGGTGGCTAAATCAGGCTCCTTTTCCACCAGCACCAGGTCCAACTCATATTTGGACAATTCCCGGGCAATGGCCGTACCGACAATGCCGCCGCCAATGACAACGACGTCGGTTTTTAAAATGGTCTCCATAGATTTGCCTTCACTTCCTTCTTTGCTATTTCCTTAAAAGAAAAACCGGACGAAAAAAAGAGAATAGCCATGAATACGCCACCAGCTTTGCTGCTGCCGACCTATTCTGGACATTCTCTTATCTCTCTGCCCGCTATGAAATTGGATGATCTTCGCTTATGACGAAGAGTTTGAGAAAAAAATAACTATATATTATTTTCTCACTTTTTATATTTTATATGTTTTATTTAAGCTCTGCAAGTACTGGCTCTCAGAAACACTGTCAGAATTATTCCGGTTTCTGTTATTTCTTATCGAGGCCCTACTTTACTACAATTGCACAAAATATCTCGCCAGAACGGACGCGACAAGTTTCTCTTAATACATGACATATAATTTATATGCACATCTGGCAAATTTTTCATTTTACACTTTTCTTGCGCATTTTGTATATTTTTGTCTGATTTAAAAATAAAACAGCAAATATTGTAAATTTTTATCTATTTATATTTCTTCTGGTAGACATAACGCTATTTCCAAATCGTTCGTCTTAGTTTACAATATGAAATGTGTAAATTTTCGTATTATTCACTCGTGCAACACCGTCAGAAAAAGGACGACAGTGCCTGTTGCCTTTTGTCAGAAAATATAGTAGCATATAAATGGGCGTTAGGAGATCTGCTATGCAAGCTTATATCCTCACCCGAGGCAATTTTCATATGGGACTAGAGATAAGGAGAAAAGTCCACATTAGAACTCGTTTAACGATGAGTTCTCTGTTGACCTTTCTCTCTTTTTGTTTTTTTATCTGATTACATAAGATATCAGCCGTTTATTCTCTTTATTTACTTTAAGCGCGCGCATACCTGAAATAGATTCCCGGACTTTTCTGTTTTGGCAACTCCAAATTCTCTGCAGAGTACCCAAGTATCCCTGGTTGTATCTCAAATTATTTCTATCTAGAGAAAGGAGAAAAAAGTATGGACAACTTGTTGGGTGAATTTTTAGGTACCATGGTTTTATGCGCTTTTGGTTGCGGGGTAGTAGCAAGCACCTTGCTCACCGGCTCCAAAGGACAAAACGGCGGCTGGATCGTTATCACCGCTGGCTGGGGTTTTGCTGTTGTAATGGGGGTTTATACCGCTATTACCTGCGGTGCGCCGCAGGCCGACCTTAATCCTTCGGTTACTTTGGCCAAATACTTTATGGGCATCTACAAGACCTTTGGCCACGCCGCAGCTACAATGCTTGCTGAAATCGCCGGCGGTTTTGCTGGCGGCGTTATTTGCTGGCTGTCTTATCTCGGCCACTGGGAAAAAACAGAGGATCAAGGCTTCAAATTGGGCATCTTCTGCACCGGCCCTGCCATCCGTAATACTACTAATAACTTCATCTGCGAAGTTATCGCTACGTTCTTCCTGATTTTCGGCATCTTCTGCATCTTCGGCAAAGGCGTTGGCGGCATGGCCCCCGGCATGGGACCCTATATGGTAGGTATCCTCATCTGGGCTTTGGGTATGAGCTTTGGCGGTCCTACCGGTTATGCCATGAACATGGCTCGTGACCTCGGCCCTCGTTTAGCTCACGCCGTTCTTCCGATCGCTGGCAAAGGCGGCTCCGACTGGGGTTATGCCTGGATTCCCTGCGTAGCTCCGCTCGTAGGCGCAGCCATCGCATATGTCTTCGGTCACTCAATTGGCATCATGTAATTTGCTCTCCTGTTTCTTCGCGTGTTCTAAGGAGGCCGGTTTTAACCAGCCGGTCTCCTTCCATTTAGGATTAATAACGTGTAAAAAGGAGTGTTGTCCGCATGTCGAAGTACATTCTGTCTCTTGACCAAGGTACAACCAGTTCCCGTGCTATTTTGTTTGATCATGAGTCCAACATTATCGCCGTCGCCCAAAAAGAGTTCCGTCAAATTTTCCCGAAACCGGCTTGGGTTGAGCACAACGCAGACGAAATCTGGGCCACTCAGATCGGCGTCGTCGCCGAAGTTATCGCCACTGCCGGTATCAACGCTTCGGACGTTGCCGCGATCGGCATTACCAACCAGCGTGAAACCACGGTGGTTTGGGACAAACACACTGGTAAACCCGTTTATAACGCCATTGTTTGGCAAAGCCGTCAGAGCATCGATATCTGCAACGATATCAAAGCCAAAGGCCTGGAGCCTTTGTTCCGTAAAAAAACCGGTTTGGTTATGGATGCCTACTTCTCCGGCACCAAAGTGAAATGGATTCTAGACCATGTAGAAGGCGCCCGTGAACGTGCAGAAAAGGGCGATTTGCTGTTCGGCACTATCGACACCTGGCTGACCTGGAAACTGACCGGCGGCAAAGTACATGTCACCGACTATTCCAATGCTTCCCGTACTCTGATGTACAACATCCGCGAGCTGAAATGGGACGAAGAACTGCTAGAAATCCTCACCGTTCCCAAATGCATGCTGCCGGAAGTACGTCCTTCCAGTGAAAAATACGGCATGACCGATGCTCAGATTTTCTTCGGAGCCGAAGTACCTATCGCTGGCATCGCTGGCGACCAACAGGCTGCTCTTTTCGGCCAGACCTGCTTCAAACCGGGTACTGCCAAAAATACGTATGGCACCGGTTGTTTCATGCTTATGAACACCGGCGAAAAACTCTACAACTCTAATAACGGTCTATTGACCACCATCGCCTGGGGCCTTGACGGCAAAGTGGAATACGCCTTGGAAGGCAGTATCTTCATCGCCGGCGCCGCCATTCAGTGGCTGCGCGACAGCCTGAAGATGATCGAAGCCGCTTCGGACTCCGAATTCTTTGCCAGCAAAGTAGATGACTCCGAAGGAGTCTACGTAGTACCGGCTTTTGCCGGCCTAGGCGCTCCTTACTGGGATATGAAAGCTCGCGGTGCGATCTTCGGTCTTACCCGTGGTTCGACTAAGAGCCATCTCATCCGCGCTACTTTGGACTCCCTGTGCTATCAGACTCGGGACGTTCTAAGCGCTATGGAAAGCGATTCCGGCATCAAACTACAGGCTCTGAAAGTAGACGGCGGCGCCGTTGCTAATAACCTGTTGATGCAGTTCCAGGCCGACATTCTAGACGTGCCTGTTGACCGCCCGGAAATCACTGAAACCACCGCTCTGGGCGCTGCCTACCTGGCAGGCCTGGCCGTCGGCTACTGGAAAACCAAAGAAGACCTGGTCAGCAGTTGGAAACTCGACCAGCGCTTCCAACCGGATATGGCTGCTGAAAAACGCGAAACCTACTATAAAGGCTGGCAGAAAGCGGTTCAGCGCTCCATGAACTGGGAAGACTAACCTCTTCTAAGACACAACTAAACGCCCCTCGGCTCAATCCACGGAGCCGAGGGGCGTTTTTGTTTTTAACAGAGGCTATAGTTTTTTTTGACTCCAGCGACTCTATAATCTCTGGCCTTCTTGTTACTCTGTGTGCCGTTCCTATGCCTTCTCCATACCTCGCAAAGCCAGCCAGAGAGCGCCCGCGGCCAAAAGACCCAGACAGCCGCCGAAGTAGAACGGCGCCGCTACCCCAAAGAGCTCCCAAAGCAACCCGGCTAAAATGGACGCCGGCAACAGGGCAGCACCCACTAAAAGCGCATGCAAGCCGTACACCGTGGCTTTTTGCCCTTCGACAGCCATATCCGCCAACAACGCCTTTTCCACGCCTTCCGTCATCCCAATATACAAGCCATATACGATGAAAAGCCCTACCACTGGCCAAGAGCTATCGATAATGGCAAAGCCAAGATATACCAAGCCATACAGTAAATAGCCGCCCGCCAAGAGGCTGCGCCGACCCAAACGATCTGACAACACCCCTGCAGGATACGACAGCAAAAAATAGCTGACATTCATCAGCAAGTATAGCAAAATCACTTCCGCTGCCGAAAAACCCAGCGTCCCCGCTCTCACCAGCAAAAACTGATTCGAAGAATTACCGAGATTGAACAAAAAACTGATGATGAGAAAATACTTGAGCTGTGGTGCCAAGGCCCCCCAGGAAAAAGCCAGCTCTTTTGCTTTTTGCGCTGCAGAACGGCCATCTTCCTGCACCAAAAACAGCAACGCTACGCCTAAAAAAGCTGGCGCCAGAGCTACCAAAAAGACAATCTGGTAATCGCCGTTATAACTGGTAAACAACCAATAGGCAAGTCCAATACCAAGCACAGCTCCTGCCGTATCCATAGCGCGGTGCAGCCCAAAAGCCTTCCCTCGTGAACCAGCACTGCTGGCATCGGCAATCAAGGCATCCCGGGGAGCCGTACGGATTCCCTTGCCAAAACGGTCGCTGACGCGTCCCCCTAAAATACCAGTCCACGTTGTCGCCACAATGAAAAACACCTTGGCCACCGCCGACAAGCCATAACCGAGAATGGCCAAAGGCTTGCGCCGGGACAAACGATCCGCTACACGCCCAGAAAACAATTTAAGCAAACTGGCTAGACTCTCGGCGACCCCTTCAATAAGACCCAAAATGGCGGGCGACGCCCCTAACACCGCTGTGACATAGAGAGGAATCAATGGATAGAGCATTTCACTGGATACATCCGTACAAAAACTGACTAGACCCAAAATAATCACATTGCGATGCATCTTCATCACCAGCCCTCCAGCGAATGTCAGTTGCCATAGAGCCCATGATATTTGAGCCGAATGATGGTGAACAATAGAATCAAAGTCCCGTTCTACTTGCTCATAGCCTCTTCAACGGCTACGGCTACGGCCACGCTGGCGCCGACCATGGGATTGTTGCCCATGCCGATAAGGCCCATCATCTCCACATGCGCCGGAACCGAAGAGGAACCCGCAAATTGCGCGTCCGAGTGCATCCGTCCCATCGTGTCTGTCATACCGTACGAAGCCGGTCCGGCCGCCATGTTATCCGGATGCAACGTACGCCCGGTGCCACCGCCGGAAGCCACGGAAAAATAGCGTTTTCCCTGCTCCAGGCGTTCTTTCTTATACGTCCCTGCCACCGGATGCTGGAAACGGGTCGGGTTCGTAGAATTGCCGGTAATGGAAATATCTACTCCCTCCAGATGCATAATCGCGACGCCTTCCATAACGTCGTCCGCACCATAACAGCGCACTTTGGCCCGCTCACTCTGCGAGTAAGCTTTCTCCCTTACAATGCCCACTTTGCCTGCTGCATAATCAAAGGCTGTCTGCACATACGTGAAACCGTTGACCCGGGATATAATCAACGCCGCGTCTTTACCCAGGCCGTTCAAAATGACACGCAACGGCTCTTGACGCACCTTGTTCGCAGAACGGGCAATCCCGATAGCGCCTTCTGCCGCGGCAAAAGACTCATGGCCTGCCAGAAAAGCGAAGCACTTTGTTTCTTCCCGCAGCAGCATCGCTGCCAAACGGCCATGGCCTAAACCAACCTTACGGTTGTCCGCCACAGAGCCGGGAATGCAAAATGCCTGCAGACCTTCGCCAATAATTTCAGCTGCAGCCGCCGCTTTTGTACAGCCTTTTCGGATCGCCAGCGCCGCCCCCAGCGTATAGGCCCAACAAGCATTATCAAAACAGATAGGTTGGATGCCTTTAACGATGGCTGCGATATCTAAACCCTTCTGCTGACAAATCTCCTGGGCTTGCTCTAACGACTGCAGTGATTCTTGCTGCAGAAACTGCTGCAATTTTGTTTCTCTGCGTTCAAAGCCTTCAAATTTCACCATAATTTACACCTCCCCTATTCATGCCGCGGATCAATGTAACGAGCCGCTTCGCTATAACGTCCGTATTGGCCAGTCGCTTTTTTCACTGCTTCATTGGCATCCATGCCTTTTTTAATCATTTCCATCATTTTTCCCAAATGTACAAACTGATAACCAATCACTTCTCCATCCTCGTCAAGAGCCAAAGAAGTTACATATCCCTCGGCAAGTTCTAAGTACCTTGGCCCTTTCGCCTGGGTACCGTACATCGTGCCAATCTGACTGCGCAGCCCTTTGCCCAAATCCTCCAGACCGGCTCCCACGGGTAAGCCGTTTTCGGAAAATGCCGTCTGACTGCGACCATACACAATCTGCAAAAACAGCTCTCGCATAGCCGTATTAATGGCGTCGCAAACCAAGTCCGTATTAAGCGCTTCCAAAATAGTCTTACCAGGCAAAATTTCAGCAGCCATTGCTGCTGAATGGGTCATACCGGAACAGCCAATCGTCTCCACCAACGCTTCCTCAATTATGCCGTTTTTTACGTTGAGAGTCAGCTTACAGGCCCCCTGCTGCGGTGCACACCAGCCCACACCATGCGTCAGACCGCAAACATCTTTGACTTCCTTGACCTTAGTCCAGGCACCCTCCTGAGGAATGGGCGCCGCACCATGGTTAGCCCCCCGGGCCACGCAGGTCATACCTTGTACTTCTGCTGAATACTGCATTGAAACGCTCCTTTCTATGCCCCAAATAATCATAGGTATATACCTATAGTAAAGGACCGCCTAAGCGGTCCTTTACTCATCCCAGCTGCTTTTCATAGTCCTGCGCTGTCAGTAATAACGGCAGGTCTTCGGTTATGGAGATTTCAACCATCCATGCTTTGCCGTAAGGCTCCTGATTAACCAGTTCAGGCTCGTCAACCAAGACCTCGTTCACAGCGACAATTTCTCCAGTCACAGGCGCATAGACGTCGGAAATTGCTTTGACCGATTCCACCACAAGCAAGCTGTCGCCGGCATTCACCTTCCGGCCCAGCTGCGGCAAATCCACAAATACCACGTCGCCTAGCTCCGCCTGCGCAAAATCCGTAATCCCCACAACAACCGTTTTCTCATCTTTTCGCCGCACCCACTGATGCTCCGCCGTATAGGACAATTCTGCCGGAAAATTCATCGTCCTCTGCCTCCAGACTATTTTTTCTCTATCTCTATTTTTTTCTTTTGAAAGGATATAGGTTGATCGCTGTCGACACGCTGTAAAACCCATTTCTTATTCTGATATTTCCAAAGAGCCGTCATTTTGGCAATACGGCTGCTGCTCTCTAAAAGCTCTTGTGTCGATAGCAATTCCTGCGTGCCATCTCCGTCCTTATCCACCGCTTGTAGCGCAATTAAGGGCAAGGAATCAACCTGTATCAGGATTTTACTTTTCATCGTTCCTTCTTTACCATAGACCTGTTCTTTGACATAACGTTCTTTACCTGCCTGTACATCCAGGTAAAATTGAGCGCCGCTGGATTGTTCCGTCAATAAGGCCTGAAAATCAGGCCCCAATTGGCCTTTTATTTCCAATACCGGCTGATTTTCCGGTGTAAATAAGGGTTTAATTCCTTTGTCTCCCCACGTAAATATTTGGAAATCGCGCACACCTTTATTCGCTCCGGTTGCCACAGAAACCAAAATTTCTAGAGGGCTTTCGCCGGTCACTTCCACAGTCTCCAAGACTACCTCATAGCCTGCATTACCCACTTTGGTTTTGCTGATTTTTTGCGTAGCGCCATCTTTTATGGACAGTTCCAGGTTCATGCGAAATTTGCTTTTTTCATACACAGAACAACCGGAGACCGTAACCGTTTCATTTACGCCGTCATGGTTTAAATCGACTTGTATTTCCTTCATAATTTCCGGAGCTCCCGGCGCTGCTGCCGCCGACGCACTTGTTAGAAGTAGAAAAGCCAGCCCCAAAATGCCTATCTTAAAATTCATTGTAGTTCCTCCCGCTATCACTGTCTTTTCTCTATTATACCTGTCGTAATGCCTAAATACGACCCTTAGTAAGAAGAAGATTGAATAGACATGCAAAGTACGTAACACAGAACAAACTATAACCCATTCTCCCAACAAAAAAGCCAGCTTTACAGCGAGCATTATCCCTGTAAAACCGGCTTTCTTCTTATCTCTTACTGCGCTTTCAGACCGTGTAAAAAGGCGCGTACAGAGTATTCCAGAACCGTATTAACATCACTGTCCAGAACCTGCTCCGCTGGGTTGTCATTGATAAACATACGCCACCAGAATTGCCCTACCGCGACGGTAGAAAAGCTGTTGTACTGCAGTTCTGCGTTATCCTTGGGAAGCTTTCCATCCTTCTGCATTTGCTCGAAATAGGCAATCAGGTGCTTTTTCATTTCCACAGGAAACTGGCGTATTTTAGCCCGCAATTCGGGAATATTGTTGTCTTCTTTCAAAAAGATATTCATCAAACGGCGATTATGCTCTAAGTGTTTATAATGCGCCTTGCAGATATTCATCAAATCAATATCCGGATTTCCTGTCAATTGGTCCTGAAAGATTTCCTGAAATGGAAAAGAAACCGAAAAACGGTCAAAAGCTTCCATCAACATGTTCTTTTTGCTGGTAAACTTGCGAAACACCGTCATCTCACTAACGCCAGCGCCTGCGGCCACTTCCTTAATTGTTACAGCCCGAAATCCTTTCGCTGAAATCAAGTCCATTGCCACATACATAATCCGATCTTTCGTATCCATTCCTCGCATATACCCTTAGCCCCTTTCATTCCTCTATCTATCACAAGTGCCCCTGCATAAAAATAGTATGTATCTTTTCTTATTGGTTTGCCTCATAGCTCACCGCGTAGGAACCTAAGTTCTTCATCCACACACAACGATCTTGCACCGCCTTAATAGCTTCAGCGATTTTCGGCTGCGCTGCATCTCCATCAATGTCCATTAAAAAAACGTATTCACCCATTTTTGTCCGCGCTGGACGTGACTCAATACGTGTTAAATTAACATCTCTTTTGGCAAATTCCGCCAAAAGCTCATACAGCCTGCCTGGTTTTTCACCGTCAATGCGACAAATCAAAGAAGTCTGCACTGAACCACCGGTGCAGGATACCGGATCTTTCACTAGCCGCACAAAGCGCGTGCAATTTCCTTCATCATCCTGAATGCCCTGTTCAAGCAATTTTAAACCATACAATTCACCCAATAGGGAACTGCCAATGGCCGCGTCGCCATCACCGGAAGCAACACGCCGTGCTGCTTCTGCGGTACTGACCACAGGAATTCGAGCCGCCTGAGGATACCGCCGTCCTAGAAAAGCCCTGCACTGCGCCAAGGCCTGAGGATGTGACAAAATGCTGTTTGGCTTCTCACAAGTCTGGGCTACCCATAGCGCATGGCGGATTGGCCAGCGCACATCCTGCTGAATAAAAAGGTCCATTTCATGTACCAGCAAATCTAAGGTCACATTGACGGAGCCTTCCCAGGAGTTTTCAAAAGGAACGACACAGCAATCCGCTTCGCCTTGCGCCACCGCCCACATGGCATCTTCAATGCTTGGAAACCCCTGCAACCGCCATTCGTCTTTTGCTAAAAAACGAGCCACTTCCTCACTATAGGTTCCTTCCGGTCCCAAATACGCCATGCATCGCTTCTGCGCCATCCTTTTGCCTTCCTTTCCTTGTTATGTTCATGTTAGAACATAGTATAGCTGATATTTTACAGTAACACAATATAAGTTTTGTTAATAATTTGTTGTTCTAATGACATTGTCCACAATAAAAGAAGGTCCGCGCCTTATGGCGCGGACCTATTATACACTTACAGCTGCTACACCTTTTCTAATTCATCTTTTCGTTCACGGTACTCTTCCAAAGTAATTTCGCCTTTGGCTAAGCGAAGCTTGAGCACTTCCAAGGCGTTGGTTGGCGCTCCCTCATGCTTAGTAACAGAGCCGCCTTTCAAGGAGCGGAACAGCCACACTGCAAACAGTACCAGCACCGCCAACACCAGCACATGCATCAGCATGCCAATGCCCATGCCCACATATCCCAAAGGTCCTCCGCCAAATCCATGCATCCACATACGAAGCACCTCCTTTCTTTTCTTCATCTTCAGTATAGCGAAAGAATTTGAAGAAATGGTGAAGAAATTGTGACATCTTCCGCACATGCAAGAAGAAATAAAAATAAAACACAGGGAAAGCAGCGGAACAGAGAACGGCCAGAGAAGGTTTTAAAAATAACTCTCTGGATTCCTCTGTTTACTCTGTTACTCTGTGTAAAACGTAATCCCTCCTTGGGGCCATCAGCTTTTCTTAAAGCGCACTTCAAAGCAGCTTCCTTCGCCTAAACGGCTTTGCACCGTCACCTTGCCACCCTGAGCTTCCACCAAGCGGCGCACTATAGCCAAGCCAATGCCGGAACCGCCGCTGCGACGGTCTCTAGATGCGTCCACCCGGTAAAAATGCTCAAAAATATAAGGAAGATGCTCCGGCGCTATGCCCTCGCCCGTATCGCTAACTGCCAAAACCACTTCGCTTGTTTCTTGTCGTACAGCCACCGTCACCCGTCCGCCAGGAGGCGTATGACGCAGCGCATTGGTAAGCAAATTATAAATAATCTGGTTCATGCGTTGTTTATCCAAACGTACGGACGACACTTCTGCTGCTTCAGCCTGCAACAACACTTGCTTTTCCTCGGCTAATGGCTGCAGTATGCCTGCGGCTCGATCTGCAAGAATATGAAGTTCCACCTCTTCTTTTTCCAACGGAAGCTGCCCGTTCTCCGCCAAGGATAACTCCCGCAAATCTTGAATCAGGCGATTCAAATGCAGCGCTTCTTCCCGCAAAGAAGATAAGTTTTTTTCATCTGCCGGGACAATGCCGTCCAGCATGCCTTCCAAATTACCCTGAATGACCGCCAAAGGCGTGCGCAGCTCATGAGCGGCGTCGGCCAAGAACCGCTGCCGCATTTGAATGGCTTCCTTCAAAGACAAGGACATATGATTAAATGTTTCTGCCAACTGCCCTACTTCATCTTTTTTCTCCACAGGCACCGTTTCTCCATAACGCCCGTCAGCAATGCCTTCTGCGGCTTTTCCCAATCGCCGCAGCGGTTCAGTAATGCCTCTGGCCAGAAAAAAACTAAACACCAGCCCGAAAAAGACCATGACAGCGCCTACCCCAAACAGCGAATCATGGATATTGTTAAGATACGCTTCCTCTTGCCCGCCGCCATGCATCCCCTGCATAAACAAGTACGTTTCAAAATGCAGCATCATTTGGTAATTCGCCAAAAAAACCAAAACTACCACCGTTATGGTAATAGACAAAAACACCAAGCCGGCAATCCGGTATTGAATACTATTCATTCCGCTTCACTGCTCCATTTATAACCTACGCCATATACAGTCTGCACCAGCTGCTGCTCTTCGCCCAATTTGCGCCGCAAATTCTTGACATGAGCATCCACTGTACGCTCGTATCCTTCAAAAGCATAGCCCTGCACTTGTTCCACCAGCTGGAGCCTGGAAAAAACCCGTCCAGGTCTGGCAGCCAGCGTTTCCAGCAGTTTGTACTCCGTCGGCGTCAGTTCCAGTTCTTTGCCATGCAATAAGACTCGATGCTGTTCCATTAACATCACCAAAGGCCCCTGGCGAAGTTCATTTTCCGTCGGCATTTCTCGGCGGCTGCGCCGCAAAATAGCCTTAGCCCGAGCTACCACTTCCCGGGGGCTGAACGGCTTCGTCACATAGTCATCCGCCCCCAGTTCCAGGCCAATTAAACGATCCGCTTCTTCGTCCCGGGCTGTCAGCATTAAGATAGGCACATCGCTGGTTTTGCGCAGGCTCCGGCATACCTCCCAGCCATCGAGACCAGGCAGCATCAAATCCAATACGATTAGATCCGGCGCTTCTCGCTGCGCCAACTCCAACGCATCTAATCCGTTCATTGCTTCCAAAACAGCAAAGCCATTCTTTAAAAAATAGGCGTTTAGCAGCTCCAAAAGTTTTTGGTCGTCGTCTACAAGCAATACCCGCACTGTCGTCCGCTCTCCTTTCTTAAAGCCACGCAAGAATCACCTTGCACTCCTGCTATCGCTGCCTCCCATTACGGTAAAGGAAAAGTCCCCCTTGTTAAAGGGGGATGACCGCAGGCCAGGGAATTTCCTCTTTTAGTTATTGCCCATGATGCTGTCCATGCTGCATCATGCCGCCGTCCATCTGCGGCTGCCAGCCCATAATGGTTGGGTCCACCATGCCGAAGACCATAGCCACATGGGTAATGATTAGAAAAGCGGTCAGCAGCAGAAAATGGTATTTCATTTTTTCCCTTGCCGACGCTTGGCCGCCCCAAATTCCCAGTTCCAATAAAGCGATAGCTACCAACGGCACCCCGGCTAAGAGATATGACCCTACGGCCAACACATCAGCCGGCCCTCTCCACACCAGATTGGGAAGTACTTGTGTTCCCAACTGTACCATAATCCCGAAGAAGTACACTCCCAAAACAATACCGGCTATTTTATGAACCTGGCGCAGCGTTCCTTCGTAGCGCTGTCTAAAGAGCAGCACAAACTCCATAGCCACCAAAGCTTCCGCCAAGGCTACCGGAATCACCATGTAAATAATCAAATTCCAAGGCTGGCTGGCCGCCAGCAGCTCCATATAATGGGTCATGCTCATTGTTACTTCCTCCTCAGTTCTTTTGTTGTTCCTTGTTTTAAGGATAGCCAACAATTGTGAAGAACTGATGAAGAAAGTATGCGCAAAAAACGAAGATAGAACGAAACTCAGAGTAACAGAGGAAAACAGAGAGAAACATTTCAAAATACGCCTCTGTTTAAAACGTAATCCTCACATTTTTTGTTCTTCTTATTTTTTCCGAGGAAGCTGCTGGTTTAATGAGTTCATCGCCAGAACAAAGGATTTTTCAGCCTAGCAAGAAAGGGCGGCTGCCGGAATAGCACCGCTATTTCGAGGTTGCCCTGACACAGCTCGGTGAAAAAAGAATTTTCCTGGCGTGTGTACGAATAAACCAGCAGCTCCCTTAGAACCCAAACGCCTGCTTAAGAGCTTTAGCTTTATTCCGGCTGACAGGCACTTCATGCCCATTTTTCATGCGCAAAAGAAATGAGCCGTGAAACCAAGGAACAATCTCGCGAATCTCCGCCAAATTCACTAAATACTGTCGGTGTACCCGCATGAAAAGCTGCTCTTCCAACAGTTCTTCCACCTCTTTCAGACTCAACGGACACAAATGCTTGTTTGCCGCGGTATGCACAAAAACGTCCTTTTCGTTGACCTGCACAAAGACAATGTCTTTAGGCGCCAGGGGAATAATATTACCTTTTTCCAACACGCAAATTCGGCACAATGCCGGCTGGGCTTCGCCATTGCCGTGCAAAGCAAAGGAGCGAATCTTTCGCAAGACCTCCGCTAATCGATCTTCTTCGATCGGTTTGGTCAAATAGCCCACTGCCGAGGTAGAAAATGCCTCTAACGCATGCTCTGCAAAAGCTGTTACAAAAACAATCAGCGGCGGCCGCGACAGTTGCTTTATTTTCTGCGCCAGTTCTAAGCCGCTAAGTCCCGGCATTTGAATATCGAGAAATAAAAGATCGATGGAATGCTCCACCAAATATGCCAAAGCGTCCGCAGCACGGGAAAATTTAGCGCAGATTTCGATATCAACATACTGTTTCAACAAGTACTCAATTTCATCGCAAATAGGCGCTTCATCATCAACAATAACCACCTTATACCGCATGCTGTACCGTTCCTTTCCAGGGAATGCGAAGCTCTACTTGCGTACCATACCCCTCTTGGCTTTGCACATGCAGACCGGCTTCTTCGCCAAAAAGACTTACTAAGCGTCCGTTGACATTTTTCAAGCCAATACCCTCACTACGAAATTCTTTCAATTTTTGCAGCGTTTCTTCCTGCATGCCAATACCGTTATCGCAAACTCGAATGATTACCAGATCTTTTTCATAAAAAGCCAGAATCTCTAACTCACATGCGTCTGTCTTAGGGAAAAGCCCGTGCTGCACCGCATTTTCCACCAAGGGCTGCACTGATAATACCGGCACCAATACCTGCTTTACCTCTTCCGCTGCGTGTATCTGTACGCGCAAGCGGCTGCCAAAACGACGTTTGGCAATTTCCAAGTACGCATGAATGCCCTCCAGCTCATCACCCAAGGTTACTACATCCTGACGCTGCTGGAAGCTGCGTTTTAAAAGCGTAGACAAATGCGACAAAAGCTGGCGCGCCGTATCGGGATCGGTACGGCAAAAGGACATGATAATGGACAAAGTATTAAATAAGAAATGCGGATTAATCTGCGCCTGCAGGGCCTTCAGTTCCGCTTTCTCCCGCATTAAAATCTGCTGATCCATCTCCGCCAGCTCCAGCTGCACCGACAAAAGATGCGCTACCCCGCCAGCAATGCGAATATCAAAGGGTGAAATACCATCCTCATGAGAGCGGAAAAGTTTAATCGTGCCTATCGCTTTACCATGCGCCACCAGCGGCGCAATGACACTGGACCGTAGCGGACAAGACAGCTGCGGACACTCCCGAATACCCTCATTTTTGTGCACAACCACCTGACCGTTCTGCAAGGCTTCCTTGGTAGCCTTGCCGGCAATCGGCTGTCCGGCGGTATGATGATCGGCGCCGTCGCCGATGAAGGCAATAATCTTTTCCCTATCGGTAACCGCCACTGCATCCATTTTGGTGATGTCGTAAATAATTCCGGCAATCATCCCCGCCGACTCCTCATTCAAGCCCTGACGGGCGTATGGCAGCGCCTGTGTGGCAATATCGAGAGCCTGCTCCGCCGCCTTAGCTCCATAAAGAGTCTGCTCTTCACGGATGTTTTTCAAAATTACAATAAAGATAATGGTTCCCACGACACTTACGATCGTTGTCGGCAAGGCAATGGCCTTTTCCATAGCAAGAGCTTTCTCATAGGGTTGCGCCAGCAGCATAACCAGGCTTTTTTGCATAAATTCGCCCGCTAACGCTACCGCAGCGCCCGTCTTCCAATCTAACCTCGCAAAACCCACTTTACGCCGAACCAAGCCTGCTATCAGTCCTACCAAAAGGCTGGCTACCGCACAAATTTCCGCCGTAAAGCCGCCGATGGAATAGCGATGAATGGCGCTGGCGGCTCCTGTAGCCAGACCGACCAGCGGTCCCCCCATAAAGCCGCTCATAATCACCCCTACCATGCGGGTATTGGCCAAGGCATCATGAATAGGAACTCCTGTATACGTACCAATAGCTGATAAAATAGAAAACGCTACACTTAAGGTCAACCAATGCTTTAACCGGTACGGCTGTGTGGCGCATTGGATTATATAGCGATTTCGCCCCATCAAATACGCCGCTAACGCCACAAAAGACATATTTAAACTTAATTGCAGCAGCAATTCGAGATCCATACTAATCTCCCTCTGTGTCATTTTCTTCAGTGTATCACGAATGAATCAGTAACAGAAAGTACGAGAATATGAAATTTAAATAGTAAGGAACGAACAAGAGAACCAGAGTGACCGGAGGGCACGAGAGAGAGCTATAATCGTAAATTAATTTTATAAAGAAAGCTGCAATGCTAAAAAACGCCATGTTAAGACTAAACGGTTTAAAATCCATGGACGGCATAACAACCGATGTCTACGGCCTTTTAGAACGTAGATTCGAATGAAAACTGGGGCGGCTGTCGTTGTATTTGAGACTTTTTGGAGCAAGACGGTCCGCAGGACGAAAAATACGACTAAAACGGAGGACAGTTTCGCCTGTTTGAGCGCAGCAAGTTAAGAAACTGCCGCTTTAGCCGTTTTTTTCGAATCGCGCGGAATTTTGTCTCAAATTCAATGATGCCATCCACTTTTTCAGTTTTAGAGATCTATAAATTTCAATAAATCCAAAAGATCTGTTTTAGCGTGCAGCGTTCATACAGTCGCTGCAGTTTCTGAAAAAAAGACGCCAACCTCTTCCAAAGGCGGCGTCCACAACAAAAAAATATATTGCACGCCGAAAAAGACCTATTCGTCTTACCCGGCATCGGGGAATCAGTCAAAATTCCTTACACAAGTCCAAGCCACTTCCAGTAGGTGGAAGCCAGCACCAGCGTCAGCACATAGGCGATAATGCACAAAGGCACGCCGGTGCGAATAAAATCTTTAACTTCAAAGGTTTCCGTCGCGTAGGCTACCATATTCTGCGGCGCATTAACCGGCAAAATAAAGCCGAAGCTGATGACATACTGCAACAGCATGGTCATGCCCACAACATTGACCCCTGCTTCGGTCGGCATGCCCTGCAGAATGGAAATAACAATCGGAATCATCGCGGCCGCCAGAGCGGTCGCACTGGCAAAACCAAGATGAATAATAATCAAAAACGCCGCCAACACAGCGAAGACGATCAATGCTGGCATCGTTTGCAGTCCAAACCAACCTACGATCATTTTAGCCAGCCACGCAGCCGCTTGGGTCGATAAAATCGCGGAACCCAAACTGATGCCCACACCGAAGAGCAACAGCGTGCCCCAGGGAATCTTGCTCTGCGCTTCTTTCCAAGTCATAATGCCGATGCCAGGCAGCAACATTAAGGAAATAGCCGCAATGGTCGTTGACGAAGTATCAAAATTATGGACTATTTTTTCCGTAGCCCAGAAGCAAAGCAAAATGATAGAAATGGCAAAAAGCTTTTTCTCTTCTGCCTTCATCGAACCTAATTGCGCCAATTCCCTGGCAATCGTTTCTTTACCGCCTTCGATTTCGCGCGTCTCCGGCGGCATCATTTTCAGCAAAATGAAATACAGGACTACCGACATAATAATGGCGAACGGCGCGGCGGCAATAAACCAGTCCAGCCAGCTGATATATACGCCCAACTGCTTTTCAATAAAGCCCAGGGCGATCATATTCTGCGCCGCCGCCGTTTTAATGCCCACATTCCAAATGCTGTCTGCCTGAGCAATGGCGATCATCAGCATACCTGCAAAACGGCTTTTTTTCTCCACGCCGAAGGCTAGAATAATCCCCATAACAATGGGTACCATACAAGATACGCGCGCTGTCGTGCTGGGAACAAAAAAGCTGAGGAAAAAGCCGACAAAAATAACGCCTGCCAACACCCGATTGGTGCGGGCGCCGATTTTCGACAAAATCACCAAGGCAATACGCCGATCCAAACCGGTTTTAGTCATGGCTGCCGCTAAGAATAACGCGCCGCCAACCAAGGCCAGTGCCGTATTGCTAAAGCCCCCCAAGGCCAGGGTTAATCCCTTGGTCGTTCCCAAGAGCTTGGCAGGATTTGCCACATCAGGCGCTGTACCTAAAAGAAAAGCCATTAAAGACAAGATCACAGCGGCGCTGGTCGGATACGAAACCGCTTCCGACATCCAAATGATAACGGAAAAAACCAGAATGCCCAGCATGCGGTGCCCTGCAGTAGGCAAGCCCGCAGGCGTCGGCAGCGCCAGGATGATTCCCAAGATGATAACAGCTGCTGCCAGAAACAAATACTGCTTCCGGCAGTTGCTCTCAGCGGAACCGCTTTGTGTTGTTTTCGACATACACTTCCACCTTTTCCTTAAAAACATTGAAATAAACTCTATCATTTTCTCAAGGAGTGTAAATGAACGCTATGTCCTTATTTTTTTGCCGAAATCAGCGCCGCTCCCAAGGACAAAGCCTTTTGGTTGACCTCTTCCGTTCCTGCCGGTACGCGAGACAGCACGGCTTTGACCAAAGACTCTTTTGTCACCACACCGGTCAGTTCCACAATAGCGCCTAAAGCTACGATATTAGCAAATAAATCGCGGCCCAACTCTTCCTTCGCCGTAGCCGTAATCGGCAGCTCATAGACGCGGCTAAGGCGCGCAGGAACTTCTTGGACCAGCATGGAGTCGGTTACCAAAATGCCGTCGTCCGGCAAATCAGTCGCATACTTATCAAGAGCTGCCTGAGTCATCGCCAACACCAGATTGGGCTTGGTCACTTTCGGAAAATGAATAGGCTTTTCCGAAATGAGCACTTCGGACTTACTAGAGCCGCCGCGGGCTTCTGGGCCGTACGATTGCGACTGAATGGCCAGCTTGCCGTCCAAAATAGCCGCTTCCGCCAGAATAATACCGCCCAAAATCAGACCTTGTCCACCGGAACCGGAAAGACGCAATTCCAACATCTTATTTGCCCCCTTTCTGCGCTTTGGCGATTACTTTGTCATATTCCCTAGTATATTCTGGTGCTTTGCTTTCATGCAGCACCCCAATGGTAAACTTGCCTTCCAATTGCTCTGGCGTCATTTTCGCCGCCGCTGCTATCGGCACGGCATGCTCTTTTTGCCATTGCATCATCTGCGGTGCATTACCGCGCTTATTTTGACGTCCGTAAGAAATAGGGCACTGAGTAATGGCTTCTACCAACGAGAATCCATCATTGGCAATACCTTTGGCAATGGCGTCTACCAAAACTTGCTTATGAAAACAAGTAGCCCGGGCCACAAAGGTGGCGCCAGCGGCTTTAGCCAGCTCGGTAATATCGAAGTTTCGTTCAATCGTGCCATACGGCGCCGTAGAAGCCTTGCTGTCTACAGGAGTCAATGGCGAATACTGACCGCCAGTCATACCGTAAATATTGTTGTTGAACAATACTACGGTCAAATTAATGTTGCGCCGCGCCGCATGAATAAAATGATTGCCGCCGATGGCGGTACAGTCGCCATCGCCCGTAATGACGATGACATTTAAATCAGGCTCGGAAAGCTTAATGCCTGTAGCAATAGGTAACGCCCGGCCATGAGCGGAATGAACGGTATCAAAATCCAAATATCCCGAAGCGCGAGAAGAACAGCCAATACCAGACACGATGACCGTACGATCCTGATCTAAACCCATTTTATCGATAGCCTGCGCAATTGCACCAGTCACAATGCCGTTGCCGCAGCCGGGACACCAAATATGAGGCAGTTTTGGGCGAAAGTATTTTTCTACTATCTTTTCCATAGAGCGAACCTCCTACAATTTCACGTTGGCAATGGCCTGGAGCATTTCGTCCGGCAAAATGGCTTCGTTATTGTATTTGGCCAAGAGCTCCACCGGAACTTTTCCTTCCACCGCTTTTTTCACTTCGCCGACCAATTGGCCGCAATTCATTTCCGCTACCAAGATGTGCTTCACCTTGCCTGCCAGCTCTTGCATCTGCTTTTCGGCAAAAGGCCAAATGGTGATAGGTCGGAAAAGACCGGCCTTGATGCCTTGAGCTCTCGCCATATCGATAGCCGCATAAGCCGTACGGGCTGTACCGCCGTAAGCTACCACCGCAATGTCCGCATCCTCCATGCAATACTCTTCGTACATCATAATGTCGTCCAAATTGTTTTCTACCTTGCCGTTCAGACGATCCATAAGTACTTGCGTCGCCTGGGAAGAGCCGTTAGGAAAACCGCTTTCATCATGTACTAATCCAGTTACATGACTATGATAGCCCTTACCGAAAGGCGCCATCGGCGGTACGCCGTCCGCATCAGCTTGATAGGGCAAAAAGCCTTCGGTTTTCTTCGCGGGAACCTTGCGCTGCGGTTTTTCGATTTCATCATAACTATCTGGCAGTTCAATGCGCTCGCGCATATGGCCTACCACTTCATCCATCAGTAAAATGACCGGCGTACGATACTTTTCGGACAGCTCGTATGCTTTAATCGTCAGTGAAAAACATTCCGGCACACTAGCCGGTGTTAGAGCAATAACAGGATGATCGCCATGCGTACCCCAACGGGCTTGCATAACATCCCCTTGCGACGGAGACGTAGGCTGCCCGGTGCTGGGACCTACACGCTGCACATTAACAATGACTAAAGGCACTTCAGAGATAGTAGCATACCCAATCAGTTCTTGTTTTAAGGAAAAACCGGGGCCGCTGGTAGCGGTCATCACTTTTTTACCTGTCAAAGAAGCGCCGATCACAGCGCCAATACCGGCAATTTCGTCTTCCATTTGAATAAACTTGCCACCTACCTGAGGCAGGCGTTTAGCTAGTATCTCCGCTACTTCCGTAGAAGGCGTAATCGGATAGCCACCAAAAAAGGTAACTCCCGCAGCAATAGCGCCTTCGGCGCAAGCCTGGTTGCCTTGCATGAGCATAACTTTTGGCACGTACGTCACTCCTTTATTTTTGAATAAAAATAGCGTAATCTGGACAACGTTCCTCACATTGCTTGCACTGAATACAGGAAGCCTCGTCCGCCACTTCCACTTTACTAAGTTCATTGACCTTCAATACTTTTTTCGGGCAAAACTCCACGCAAATCCCGCAGCCCTTACAACGATTCAAAACCAATTTAATCGCCATTCCCGTCACCTCCTCTACGTACTTGCCGCTTTGTCCTATTTATAAAACAAATCAATAGTTCCTTAATTATAGTAAGACAGTTTTGATAACATTTCGAATACAATCGTCTGAAAGGTCAAAAATAAAAACCGAACAGTCAAATAAATGACTGAACGGTTTTGTTTGTTTATTAAAACGATTTTTTTTAAATATCCAGATTGCGCACGCGATGGGCGTACTCTTCGATAAACTTACGGCGCGGCTCTACCTTGTCGCCCATAAGAATAGTGAAAATCTCGTCGGCTTCCATGGCTTCTTCCATGGATACCTGCAGCAACGTACGACGCTCCGGATTCATTGTCGTTTCCCAAAGCTGCTCGGGATTCATCTCGCCAAGACCTTTGTAACGCTGTACTGCCACATTGCCGTCCCGGCCAATGCGAGTCAAATGTTGATCTAACTCATCATCGCTATACAGATACGTATGATCCTTGCCTTTTTTGACCAAATACAGCGGTGGCTGTGCAATAAATACATGCCCTTGCTCTACGAGCGGCTGCATATAGCGATAGAAGAAGGTCAAAAGCAGCGTGCGAATATGTGCGCCGTCTACGTCAGCATCGGTCATGATGATAATTTTACCGTACCGACGTTTGCTAAGATCAAATTCTTCGCCAATGCCGCTGCCAAAAGCGGTAATCATGGAGCGAATTTCTTCGTTATTCAATATTTTATCAAGACGCGCTTTTTCCACATTAATAATTTTGCCGCGCAACGGCAAAATCGCTTGAAAACGCCGGTCACGTCCTTGTTTAGCGCTGCCGCCAGCACTGTCACCTTCGACCAGATAAATTTCAGTCTGCTCCGAATCCCGGCTGGAACAATCCGCCAGTTTACCAGGAAGACTGCTGATTTCCAAGGCG